>JAJTGE010000032.1 GCA_021298555.1 Oxalobacteraceae bacterium | reverse complement strand
CCTTTGGCTATCGCGCCAAATACAGGGCGGCAGTACATGCGGGACTTCAGCAGCAAATAATCATACTTAGCGGGATCAATGCCCACGCAGCTAAAAATACCCATATCAAAGGGTTCTGTACGTTGTTCACAAATCACTATCAAGGCGTCTACCGTATCGAATAACACAGTGCGCCCCATGCTGACTTTGGCGCCCGTATAAATGGGGCCAGTAACTACAAATTCGCCATCACTTTTTGCGCGTACTACACCCACTAACGAAAGTGGTTTTTTTTGATTTGTGAGGTGGGGTAGGGGTACACGATTTCCTATGTCGGCACGCACCACATCGGTGGGTCGTAATTTCCATAATCGTTGTACGGTTTGAGGGTCGCATATTGGACCCACGACTATGGGTGTTAATTTGTTGACTATCGCAGCTGCAAGTACATCCATGGTGTCGCAGGTGCCACCTGACATGACGTTGTCGCTATGGTCTAGCAGTAATACTGGGCCTGTACCTTCACTCGCATGCAATTTTTTGGCAAGCTTAAACGATACGCTCAGTGGTGCGCTGTGAAACACAAAGCCTTCACGTTCCTGCCATAGTTGATCGGCAATGCGTTGGGCGACAGTATTCGATAAATTTTCATCGTTATCCGTAACAACAATGACGGACATACCGGCATCGTGAAAATCAGCCAATGAAAATCCGGCCATGATGGATACAGCCAGCACACCTGCTTCACGTTCGGCTTCTCGTGCAGCCTCTACAGCGCGCTGCATTGCACCTTCATTGGTATTGCTGCGCAGCGTATGCGAGAGCAGTGGTAGTTGTTTCCAGCGGGTGATGGGGCGCGTTTCACCTGACAACAAACTCATCATCAGGCGACCAGCATGTTCGCCGGTTTCAGCCATGTCTATGTGCGGATAGGTCTTAAAGCTAACGATGATGTCGGCGTGATCCACCATGGTTTGCGAGACATTGCCATGCAAATCAAGTGCAACAGCTATTGGCACATCGGGTGCGATAGCGCGTATAGCTTTTAATAATTCACCCTCACCATCGGCGGCATTTTCAGCCACCATGGCGCCATGCAGATCGAGCAAAATAGCGTCGGGATTTTCGCTCAGTGCACCGAGTATGCGTTGACTTAATTCTGTGTAGGCCTCAGCAGCAACCGTGCCGCTGGGGTTGGCCGTTGCAGAGACGGGTGTAATCAGTTGATTTTCAGGCTGCGCTTCTACCAAACGGATAAACGCCCCCATGGCTGTGCGAGCATGACGTTGATCATTCAGCGCATCATCGCCGTACAGGGGTTCAAACGCCTCTAGCGGGGTTGCTACGGGCGAGAAGGTATTGGTTTCGTGGTTAAAGCGGGCAATCAGAAATTTCATGGGCAATCAGCTGCGTCCATCATGGCTCTCACATATCTGCAAGAATACCTTCAATTGTCATTCTGTATCAGGCGGTTTGTCTGAGGGAACGTTTTAGTAGTTTGCCATTTGGATTGCGCGGCAAGGGCTGGTCTGTAAAAATTACTTGCTCAGGGACTTTGTAGTCTGCCAAACGCGCGGCGCAGTGAGCTTTCACCGCAGCGCTATCTATTGACGCCTTGGGGGCATATACATACGCATGAACTCGCTCACCCAGCACTGGGCATGGATGACCCACCACGGCCGCTTCTACTACACCAGGTAGTGCCATGAGTGCGTTTTCTACTTCGACAGAGTAAATCTTGTAACCGCCGCGATTGATCATGTCTTTAATGCGATCAAAAATACGCACCAAACCCAGCTCATCTTTCGACCCCAGATCACCCGAACGCCAGCAACCATCGGCAAAACCTTTAGCTGTTGCTTCTGGATTGTTCCAGTATCCGGGCACGACCATGGGGCCACCAATCCAAAGCTCACCTGATTCGCCGGGGGCGACTTCGTGATCTTGATCATTCATGATGCGTATGGTCGCGCAAGGCAGGGTAATACCGATACTGTCGTTATGAATCGCCGACAAACCTAATGGCATTACCGTAGCAGGCGAGGTTGATTCAGTTGAGCCGTAACAGTTCACTAGTGTCATGATACATAGCCGGCACCATCACCGAAAATGTCACGCGTTCACGCGCAGCAAGCGGAACAAAATCAGCCGCTTTGAATTCAGCAATGATGACTAGTGTGCCCATCACATGCACCATCTCGGCTATCAATGCGATCAGTCCAGTTACATGACTTGCGGGCACAGCGAGTGCGCCGCGTTCATCTTGTGTGAGCTGCATGGTCACTTCGTAATGAACTACCGAGTGCGCAATATTGAGATGCGTCAGCATGGCACCTTTGGGATTGCCGGTAGTGCCAGAGGTGTAGAGTATGCAAGCGCAGTCTTCTTCATTGACTGGCACAGTAGCTACGAGTGGTCCATCAAGCGCATGCAATGCCTCTGCATGCTCGGTGGCATGGCCGGTGGAAAGTCGCAGGCGCAGTTGCGGTGATGTGGCGGCATCGGGAATACGATTAGCTAAGTCTTCATCAAAGACGATGCCCACCGCACCGCACTGATTAACGATGTACGCTAGCCCCGGTCCTTGTTCACGTGTGCCTACGGGCACTGAAATCACGCCCAGCTTTTGTAATGCAAACAGCACCGTAATAAATTCGGGACGATTCGAAATGAACATCACCACGCGATCGCCCTTTTGTAGGCCGCGTGCCGCAAAACCATGCGCAAGTTTGTCTACCTGGGCACTAACGTCGGCATAACTTAGATGCTGATCATTAAAGCTAATGCACTCATGCTGCGGACGTTCTTTTACGGCACGTTCGAACATCCAGTAAAACGAGGGAGGGCGCTTTTCAAAGCACAGAATTTCTCGTCCACTAAAGTGAATTTCACTGCGCATGGCAGGGAGTGCTACGTGATCTTTCCAGGCTATCATTTTATGAAGTGAATTTAGGCAGGCTGGAGGTTGGCACCACGTTCGATCACAATTTCAGCATCGAGTAGGTTTTTAGAATGATTCAAATCAGATTGCGCAATCAGCACTGACAAATCACTACCGCGTAGTCCAGCAATCACTTCAGACAGACGTGCAGATAAAGCCGGAGCCACGCCTTCGAAGGGTTCATCCAGTAATAGCAGCTTGTTACCAATCGTCAAAGCGCGAGCCAATGCAGCTAATTTTTGCTGACCACCTGACAGCAGCAGTGCGCGACGATGGCTCATCTCTTTGAGTTCAGGCAGTACGTGATACACGAACTCCAATCGAGGCGCGGTATCAGCGATTTTCATGGCCCACAGCGGTACAAGTATGTTTTCTTCTACAGTTAATTCAGGAACTAAACCGCGATCTTCCGGCATATAACCAATACCTAAAGCTGCGCGTGCATGACGCGGCATGTGAGCAAGATCTTCACCATTCCAGGTGATGCGTCCGTTGCTTAATGGCAGATGGCCCATGATGGAGCGCAGGGTGGTTGATTTACCCGCACCATTACGACCAATCAGGCCGACCATTTGCCCGCTACCTACCTCTAACGAAAATCCACGCAGTACCTGCACAGACTGTATTGATACATCGATAGTTTCTATCCTAAGCATGTTCTTTCCTGTCTGATAGCGTGCCGGTAACGTAACGCTGCACGTCGGCAGAGGCTAGCGCAACGGACGGCTTGTCGTCAGCAATAACGCGCCCGCTGTAAAACGCAATAACGCGGTCGGCGTAGCGATCAACGATATCCATATCATGTTCTACAAACAGAACCGTCACCGCTTCTTGTGAAAGTGCGCGCATGACGGTATCCATCATAGGAAATTTTTCGTCGGTAGAGACTCCAGAAGTGGGCTCATCCAGCAGCAGCACTTTGGGCTGTCGCGTTAGCGCCATCGCAATGTCAAGCAGCTTGCGTACACCGCCGGGCAGTTCACCCACAGTACGTTGTGCGTGTGCAGATAACTCAAAGCGTTCCAGAAGTTCAGTAGCACGCAGCTTTGCAGCTGGATTGCGAGCTGGACGCCAGAACGATAAACCACCCGCTTGCGAGGCAATCGCTACCAGCATGTTGTCGAACACCGTCATTTCTTTATAGAGCTGCGGAATTTGAAATGAACGTGCAATGCCCATTCGCGCTATGCGACGCGGTGCTAAGCCGGCTATGTTTTCACCATGCAGAAGGATCTGACCTGCATCCGGTTTGATATAGCCTGTAATCATATTAACGAAGGTCGTTTTGCCAGCACCATTACTGCCGATAAGACTCACTTTTGCGCCCGTAGGGATATCGACATTGATGTCAGCCGCAGCGACCACGGCGCCAAAACGTTTTTCAATACCGCGCGCAGAAATTGCAAAGTCGTTAGCACTCATGCGTGTTCTCCTTTGCTGCGCTTAGCTTCCCACAATGAACCTATACCACGCGGTAAAAAGCGTATCACTGCCAGCAAGAACAGGCCCAACGATAGCTGCCAACTATTGGGGAAATACGAACTTGAGAATGAGCGAACGATTTCGAGTACGGTCGATGCAATGAAGGCTGCCAGTACGCTGTGATGTCCCGCCAAAATCGCGACAAACACAAAATCACCTGAGGTAGTCCAAAAACTGAATTCTGGTTCTACATGACCTAAGGCCATAACCGCCAGCGCACCACCCATGCCGCCAGTGAAGGCTGCGATTAAGTAATTAGCTGCAATCAAATTTTGCACCGAGCTACCGAGGTATTCGACGCGAATTTCATTGTCGCGTGCGGCC
This sequence comes from Oxalobacteraceae bacterium, assembly GCA_021298555.1. Classification (GTDB taxonomy): domain Bacteria; phylum Pseudomonadota; class Gammaproteobacteria; order Burkholderiales; family Burkholderiaceae_D; genus Pernthalerella. The sequence continues at coordinate 14,972 of JAJTGE010000032.1, read as the reverse complement.
AGTGCCACGAGTCCGCGCGTGGAATCGAAATAAATCCGCATGGCCATGCCGACTAATCCACCCAAAGTAACTGTTACAGCGTAGCTTGCGTAGCCATTCCAGTTGTCTGGTGGGCGCACACCAAAAATGGTCACGCGACCCATGTTGAAACCATCCGAACCACCTAAGGTCTGTGATTTCATTAATAGGCCGTATAACACCATGGATAACGCAAGCGACAGCATGGCAAAGAAAATACCGCGGTAACGAGCAATCAGTAGTGCAAAGGGCAGGGCGACTAGCAAGGCAACTAGACCACCACCCAAGGCCAGTAGCAAAGCGTCAGTGATACCCAAATGACCAAACGCGAGTGCCGCAGTGTAGCCGCCCAATGCAAACACCATACCCTGACCAAATGACACCACACCCGTTCGCATCAGCGACACTATGCCTAGCGATACCAAACCATTCGCAGCAGACATGGTGATCAAAAAAGTTAACCATTTCGGCATGACTATGCCAGCACCAAGCAACAGAGCAATACAAACTACACCAGCGATTAATGTACGAGCGGAAGATGATGAATTCATGTCAGATCTTCCTTGCCTGAATACGTTGAAATAATCCTTCGGGCCGGAACATCAGCACGATAGCCATCACCACGTAAATCGAAAATAATTCGGCCACAGGCCAAATGTGCACCGCGGATGAGCGTGCGATGCCAACAATTAGCGCACCAATAGCTGCGCCAGGAATACTACCCAGGCCGCCGATAATCACCACCGCAAACGAAACAATCACTACACCAACCGAGACACCCGGCTGAACCGAAATCATCGGGGCAGTAAGTGCACCGCCGAGTGAGGCTAGAAAAATACCAGTGGCAAAAGCCAAGGTATAAATACGCGAAACATTCACGCCCATACTCGACGCGACTTCTTCGCTGTGTATAACAGCGAGTACGATTTTTCCTATGCGGGTGCGATTCAGACCCCACCACACCACATAGCCCACGATAGCTGCTACAGCAACCAGCATAAAGTCATACCCTACATACGACTGTGGGCCCATATCTATCGTTCCAAACAACATATACGGTTCGGATACATACAGAGGATTGACTCCCCATATCAGTTTGGTCGCGTCTTCCATAATCAGAAATAAGGCAAAGGTCACCAGCACCAATAGCACCTCATCACGACCATAAAAAACACGTAACAGTCCACGCTCACATAGTGGTGCGACTAATGCTGCTACCGCGACTGCAGCGAGCAACATAGCGATCAATGACAATTCCGGTGCTAAACCTAGTGAGGCAAACCAGCCTACCAGCGTAGCAGCGGCATACGCGCCCAGCGCATAGAAGCTGCCATGCGCGACATTGAGAATTTTTAATACGCCAAAGACCAGTGTCAGGCCCAGCGCGACGATAAATAGCCACGACGCATAGGTCAGGCCATCAATCAGGATGGTAAAAATGAGATTCATGGGAGGTTCTTTTAATAATTCTTTTTACCAGACCAGCATGCTCCTGATAGCACGTAATCTTTGGGTGGTAGTGCAGTGACTTTAAAAAACGGGCTTCACTTAAATAAGCGAAGCCCGCACGACATCAGGCTAGTTGTTAGTCACACTTTGCGCCGGGGAATCCAGCTTTCATCCAATCTTCCGATTTCATATTTGCTGGAGGATTGACGCATTCAGCAGCAAAGCGCTGAATGTCATCCAAAGCAACACGCTTGTTAGCTGCATCCCAACGTGTGCGACCGATAGCTGTAGGCTGAATGGCTTGCTGTCCACCGGCCAAAGCCATCTTCACACGGCCACTTGGCGCTTCCCATTCGGAGCCGCGCAGAGCAGCTGCGATTTGTTCATTACTAGGTTTTTTGCCACCATTAGCTGCCATGGCTTTTTCCACTGCCAGTTTGACACCCATAAGAGCTTGCGCCATACGGTACGGAGCTTGTACAGGGTAGGCACTCCATTGAATCTTGTACGAAGCCCACCACCAATCATTTAACGCAGATTTTGGTGCGAGCAGACCGTTAGCGCCTCGTGCACCCAACACAGTACCGTCGGGCATTTTGTCGCCCAGCGGAGTGAGCACGTGATCTGCAGCAGTTAAGACTACTTGCGTTTTTTTGAACAACCCACGCGGACCTGCTTGAAGCACAAATGCTTGTAAATCACCTCCCCACAAACTGGAGTGAGTCACATCGGCAGGCTGTGACATCAGCTGAGAAATTTCGGTACCGTACTGACCTGCACCAAATTTCGGACGCTGATCTGCTTGTACTTTGGCTTCAGGATAGAGGTAATTCATCGACAGCGTGAAGTCTTTGAGTGAATCATGGCCCCATGCATAATCTTGATTAATCATGTTGATCGTGCTGACCTTCATGTTGCGCGATTTCAGATAACGCGCAGCAGCGACGTTGTCCATCGCACCATGTGAGGCTGTACGAAAAACATACTTGTAGCTGGCTTCTTCAAAAATGCGTGGTGAGCCACAATCATAGAGGACCAACAGGCGTTTCATTTCTTCGGCAACCGGTGAAACAGCCAAGCAGTCACCTGAACTGACATAGCCGATAACCATATCAACACCCTCGCGGTCGTACAGATTGCGCAGTTCTTGAACTTGTTTGGTAGCACCACCGTTTTCATCGACATAGACGGGCACAATGTTCATGCCGCCAAAGCCTTTTTTGTTGTAAGGCGCTGGAACTTTACCGCCGTTAAAAGCTTCTATTAGCGTTTTTGCGCCATTGACTGCAGGTACACCAAAACTGTCGGCGGCCTGCCCGGAGAGGAAACTAACTATACCAATTTTGAAGTCTTCAGCAGTCGCATGTCCTGGCATGCTCAATGCCATCAGACTGGCAGCGGATATAGCACTCAGCTTTTTCCATGCGGGACGCAGAGTTGGGGTGTGAATCATTGTTTTCTCCTGGTTAATCTCGTTTTTGTCAGCATCGGGGCCACCTCATTCAGTTCCGATGATGAGAATGTGCAGCCTGCTCAAATCGGCATCTATGCCAATCAGCAACATTTCCAACACGAGATGATCCAATTTGTCAGATTGATCAGTCAACCGATATCGATGTTGCGATGCCATAGGAAACACTTTTGGTCTGTAAGACTTCATGAAAAGCAAAGGCAACATTATTTTTAGATGAAGCGCAACGGCTCAGGCTTACCCAAAATTCGCCGATTCGAATGAAGATTGCGCGACTATCCGCGACATTTCTGTCAACGCCACTGTTTTTTACTAATTTGAGGAAGCTACAGAAGTTGGAGCCGGAGATAGATAGTTATGCTGCGCTGCAAAATAGCAACATCACCTTAATTTTCCTTAGGGTCGCCAGACTCGCTTGATTCTGCTGGTGCAGGTTGCGACGTTGGAATGAGCTTCATCGAGTCAGTTTGTGCCGGAATTTTGACCCTAAATCCTTGCAGATACATTTCAATTTGCGCTAACTGAGCGGATCTAACCATATACGGCGGTTTGCCGCCGAGGGCCTGACCAACCATGGGCTTGAGCTCAACTATGCGTGCCTTACCTGAGGCATCCGCAAAGCACACAGAGCCACCTTTGGGGCTGATGACATACAGCCTGGAATCAGCTTTACGCTGGTACATTGGTGACCAATTTTTTACTTCGCCGTCGCCAGTTGACTGGCATTCACCAGCGTTATTGGCAGCAATGGAGGTTTTGGCTGCAGCGGGTTCAGTTTTGCTGTCCTCGGCTTCGTTCGAAGAAAGTGCAGTACTTGAGCCAGGTTTGGTTTCTGGGGAGGGTTTGGTAGGGGCAGCGACGGCGCTCGTTGCTTTGAAAACCGATGGTGCAGGTGATCTGGGAGCTGGCTGGGAATCTGACTGATTTGCCATCGCGTCGGCGCTAGGCTCGTTCAACGTAGCCTCGTCCTGAGAGCCTCGAATTTTCGCGTAAATCGCCAGCAAAATACAAATGACTATCGCAGCAGTGGCAATTAGTCGCCGGAGCTCGGCATTACGCTCAACAGCGGCAAGGCGCAGATCCACAGGTTCGGACATATCCGAATAAGCCATCATCGATGGTGGTGCGTCGTCTGGTACGGGTATGGTTTGATTTGCGCCGGGGCCGGTGACGATCTCGTCATAGGGAATGTCAAGGGCAGTAGAGTACTTGCGTACTGCCAGCAGTTTGTGAGCGGGAGTGTAAAAAGGGCGATTGCCGCCGTCTTCCATATGCTGAATCTGCTCGCGCGATAGAGTCACAGCCGCTGCCATTTCCAGCACCGACAAGCCACGCGCTTCCCGAGCAGCTCTTAAGCGAGCGCCGTCAACGGTTATGGCATCAAAGTCGATTTCATTCTTCATGGTGAGTTCCGTTCGGCTTCATCGTAACGATGCATCGTTCCAATTTTCCGATAAGTTTCCGAAAGATAACATCGAACAGCCAATTTTTAAGGGATTTTGTCTTCGCCTAGCCATCCACGTTCAGCAAGTAGGGGCATAAGCTCGGGTAATACAGTGTTTAGTGGTGACATTTATACAGGCCCGCCGAACCAACGCCCACGGCTGACAAAAGCAATCGCTTTAGCATATAGAAAAATTTCGGCCAGGCAAATAGTCCATGGAGGCAGGGCAAGCACCGGCACCAAGCAGGCAGCGGCCAATTTGAAAAAGTATTTATTTAGCAATACTTGTTATTTTCCCCTCAACCTGAGCAATCTCTTGGCTCATTGGCCCTCACGGCGGGGCCAAACTAGGGAAGATTATTTTTTAGAAACGCGGATAGTTCGTCATGGTGAATCGCTGTGTTTTAGTGAACAGACCTTGCGCTCAACCAGATGTGCCTTGCGCTGAAATCAGGCGGGGCCAGAAATTATGCAGACTTTACATCAGCAGTATCGACATCAGCACACTAGTGACAGTTGGTAAGTTGCGGGCGAGCGCATTGGCGATACGTATTTCGTAAAAGACGACTTAGATAACTTAGGCCGGAAACTGAATCTAGTTACGGCCTTAAGTACAAATTAGCGCAACACCCAACAGGCCATAAACATCCCAGCACAATTATTTGCCAAATGCCAGCCAGCTCTGACCAGGACACGATGACTTCGAATTACGTTTGCCTTTAGAGCGACGTGTTGCTGGCAACTGGGTAGCCGCAGGCACCAGATGATTAACACTTTGTCGTATCGCCAGTAACTGTTCTGATTTCGAGAGTCGCATCAAGCTGTACATAGTCTGTCGTAGCAGGTACTGCTCGCGTTTACTTTTGATTAAATTATTGGGTGTGTTGAGTAATTCCTCAATCAAGTTGTCAGACTCCATAGAGAGGTTCATCAGTGAGTTTTTCATGGCTACAGGTGAGTTAATAATCGGAAACGGAAGTCTATCCATTCTTCGCCCCAATATACGCCGTTAACGATTGAGACAGATCAAGAGCATTGCGTCATTTAATTTTTAACAATTTCTTCTTTTGAAAAACCAAGAAAGTACTCAAAAACTATAGCGAAAACGTTTCTTAAAAAAGACATAATATCGAAGGCCATGACTAGTAATTGCGAGCATCTAACAACCATGTAGTCCTGCTTTAAAAATCACATCCAATACGCAACCGCCCAAGTAGAGTCAGTCGACTTAAAAAGGAAAATTAAACCGTTGTCGAATTCTTTACGGAATATCAAGATACTTTTTCTTATTAGCTAACAGAATCGCCTTAATGCACATTGAATCAGGTAAGTTTTTTCTGCCGCTTGCCATGGTCATCCGACATTCAATGCCGCCTAGAGGACCGCTGATGGAAAAACTGAATAATCAAGAGAGAAGCCAACTGAAAAAGATACTCACGGAGCGAGACAAAGCGCTGCGCGAGGATATACGGCGCGAGATCAGTTTGCAGAGTGAATACGCCGACGTGGCAAGCGAAGTGCCTGATACGGGTGATCTGGCATTTGCTAATCTTTCCATTGATCTGGGCAATGCAGCCGTGACCCGTGATCTGCATGAATTACGTGCGATTGGTCACGCGTTGAAGCGATTGGATAATGGATCCTACGGTGAGTGTATTTCATGTGGTTATGAGATTCCATTCAAGCGTCTGATGGCTATACCAACAGCAGAGCGTTGCGCACCTTGTCAAAAAAATTTCGAGCGCACCTATCATCAAGAAGGCATGCGCGGCATGAGTTTGTAATCAGCCTTTTCTTGGTTAGAACAAGGTCTGGCCTGCGTAAATCAGTAAGAAAATAGCGCACAGATTGTCGTCACTCTGAAGGTTAGCTTATTAGTGCGCCATGGTCGCCGCAACAAGAGCGGCGACATTTTGGTACAGTGTGTAATCTCAAGTCACCACATCACTAATTCCCCAACGTAATGAGTACACCCAAGCAAGCTAGTCCTATTCTTTTGTTAGCAGTTCGTATGACACAACGCGACTGGCGTGCCGGCGAGCTTAGATTTTTAGTCATGGCGTTAGCGCTTGCAGTAGCGGCGTTATCAGCGGTTGGATTTTTTGTTGAACGACTCAATGCGGCATTGAGTCGCGATGCAGCTCAGCTTTTGGGTGCTGATCTCATCATACGCAGTGACTATCCCGTTCGCGACGAATGGCGGGCAAAGGCAAAACAGCTTGGTTTGGTAATGGCCGATACCGTAACCTTTCCCAGCATGGCAACAACGGGCAAGGGCGACGCCGCCGACACCCGATTAATCGCAGTCAAAGCCGTATCACCCACGTATCCATTGCGAGGTGCGGTCTCTGTCGCTAAAGGTTCCATCCGTAACGCAGTCGCATCCACTCCAGAGGCCGGCAGTGTGTGGGTTGAAAGTTCATTTCTATCTACGCGCAATGTACGTGTTGGTGAAAAACTCCAGTTAGGTGAGCGAGAATTTCTGATTGCAGGTGAAATTTTAGTAGAACAGGACAGAGGTGCAGGTTTTATGAATTTTGCACCGCGAGTCATGTTGTCACTCGACGATTTACCTTCCACCGGACTAGTTCAAACAGGTTCACGCATTACGTATCGGTTGCAATTAGCAGGTGATGCAAAGAGCATCAGTCAGTATCAGATATGGTTAGACGAACTGATCAAGCAAACATCAATAAGAGGCGTACAGCTGGAATCCTTAGAATCCGGACGTCCAGAAATGCGAACCACGCTCGAACGTGCGCGGCAGTTTCTTTCCCTGGTTGGACTACTCACAGCCATGTTGGCGGCATTGGCCATTGCAATTGCAGCACGTCGTTTTATGCAGCGTCATTTGGATTCATGCGCCATGTTGCGTTGTCTGGGTTTGAAGCAAGATGAAGTCACTCTGCTGTATTTGATCGAATTCACCATCATAGGTATCGCAGGGAGTCTGTTGGGTATAGCGCTGGGTTATGCGGCACACTTTTTTTTATTGCAATGGCTGGGCGGGCTGATCACCTCAGAATTACCTCCGCCAAGTTGGTTGCCCGTCGGCCAGGGTTTAGCCACCGGATTACTACTGTTGATAGGCTTTGCTCTGCCTGCAATTATTCAGTTAAGAAATGTATCCCATAACCGCGTCATACGACGCGAGAGTGATCCAGCGCAAGCATCGACTTTAGTTACCTACGCTTTTGGATTGGCATCTTTTGTGGCCCTTTTAGTGTGGCAGGCGCGCGATCTTAAGCTAGGCTTACTAACCTGCGGTGGATTCATAGCAGGTATGGCAGTCTTCATGCTTATCTCTTGGTTGCTGTTGCGGGCATTTCAAGCGATCACATTTCCTTTGTCATGGCATGCATGGCGCTTTGCACAAACATCCCTTAAGCGCAGGCCCTCTGCCAGTGCATTGCAAATCGTGTCACTTTCCCTGGGTTTGATGGCTTTATTATTGCTGACCTTAGTACGAGATGATTTACTTAGTGCATGGCGAAAATCAACTCCACCAGATGCACCTAATCATTTCATCATCAATATTCAGCCAGATCAAAAAACCCCTCTTGCAGATAGCTTGATTGCGCGTGGCGTAAGTGATGTCAGTCTTGAACCCATGATACGAGGACGATTGATACAGGTATCTGGCATAAACATACAGTCCGACAGCTACAAAGAAGAACGTGCACAACGTTTGGTTGAACGTGAATTTAATCTTTCGACTATGGACTCTATGCCTGAGTACAACTCCATCGTTCAAGGCCAATGGTTTGATGCATCTACCGCACGTGGTGAAGCCTCTGTTGAGCAAGGGTTAGCCAAGACACTAGGATTAAAACTAGGCGACGAACTGCGCTTCGATGTAGCAGGAGTATCAGTCGATGTAAAAATCACCAGTATCCGCAAGCTTGACTGGAGCTCAATGCGCGTTAACTTTTTTGTGATCGTGAGCCCCGATGTCGTTCAAAACTTGCCTACTACCTGGGTTACCGCTATACATTTACCCGCATCACAGTCATCCCTCGTGACCCAGCTAGTTAAAAGCTACCCGAACATAACCGTCGTTGATGTAGGAAGCATGGTGGCTCAGGCACAGCTAGTAATCAATCAAGTCATAGCAGCTGTCGAATTTTTATTTATCTTCACGCTTGTTGCAGGGGTGATGGTGTTGGCTGCAGCCATGCTGGTATCTCAGCAAGAGCGTGCCTATGAGTCAGGTCTGCTGCGTGCACTTGGCGCTACGCGCAGTCAGCTATCGCGTGCGCAGTGGGTTGAATGTTTGTTAGTTGGCAGTGCTGCCGGTATTCTGGCTGCAACCGGCGCTTCTCTGGTAGGTTGGTTGCTCGCTCACCAGATATTTGATTTCGATTGGTCTGTCAGTCCTGTGCTCTGGTGCGTGGGTCTACTCGCGGGTATAAGCTGCGCAATGGCTGGCGGGTGGTTTGGCCTGCGTCATGTGCTCTCTGCACCGCCTATGCAGACATTGCGCGAGGCCTGACATGTCTAAGCGAAACCGACAGATCGTGTATGAGTCGTTGTGCTTAGCTATCGATTTCGCTCACCTTCCTTTGTGATAAAACTCAACGAATAACAGGCGACCTCATCCTACAGTCGCTCTGTCGCAGGCTTTTCTTGCGCAGAGAGATTAAGGACTATGTTAAGAAAAAAAATCGTTGAGTTGGTCTGTCTCGCATTGACGATTACAGGCTGTACCTCAGTAGCACCCGGCATGCAGTTTTCAACAAATCATACCGGTACCAAGGATGATGAGCATCCACGCACAGAGATCGTTAGTATTACATCGGCACTGGTACGCAAAGAAAAAGAAGTACGCGAGCGGCAAGTAGCAAACGATTTAAGCTCCTTAATTTCTAATGCACAGCCTTACCTTGTTGAAGCGGGGGATATCTTACAGATAGTCGTATGGGATCATCCCGAGCTATCTGCGTCTATGCTGCCAGCCCCCGCATTCGGTGTGCCCGGAGGTGCAGGGGTTGCCGGAAGCCCCATGCAGCCACAATCAGGTTTTGAAGTAGACCAGAGCGGCATGCTCGATTTTCCTTATGCTGGCAAGATCAAAGTCAGTGGTTTAACACCTTCAGAGATTCATGCGCGACTAACTGATCGGTTATCACGCTTTTTACGACAACCCAAACTCAGTGTACGAGTACTCGCTTATCGAAGTAAGCGAGTGTATGTCGATGGCGAAGTAAAGCAACCCGGCGTACAAGCCATCAATGATTTGCCTATGACATTAACAGAGGCAATCAATCGATCCGGCGGTATGAATCCTACAGCTGATCAAAGTCGCATCACATTAAGCCGCGAAGGTAAAACCTACACTATTAATCTACCGCTGCTGGTTCAGCGAGGGTTAAATCCATCAGACATACTACTTAAAAATGGTGATGTAGTACGTGTGCTCTCCCGCGACGAAAACAAAATATTTATCTCTGGTGAAGTCACCGCGCCGCGTGCACTACCCATGCGAAATGGACGACTCACACTCAATGAAGCACTAGGAGAGGCAGGTGGAATTAATCCAGTAACGGGTGATGCACGTCAGGTGTATGTCATTCGCCGCAGTAGTAGCGAGTCTTTGGTCTATCAGTTAGATGCCAATTCTCCAGGCGCGCTGGCAGTAGCCGAAAGTTTTGAGCTCAGCCCTAAAGATGTGGTCTATGTTGCGGCGACTTCTTTGACAAATTGGAACCGTACCATTAGCGCGTTGATACCGGGGGCCTTACCAACTGCAGTAATAGCAACCACACCCGGACGTTAAGGTGAATTTATTTCTGGCCAATTGTTTTTATTAGCATAAAAATTCTATGAATTCACAGCTTAGTACTCACGTAATGCCGACTACTGAGGTCAACACTAGCTATGCAAAAGATAACGATGAGAGTCTTGCATCCTACCTTGATCTGATAATTCAACAACGATACTTCATTGGATTTGTAGCACTAATTATCATTCTGAGTGGCGTACTGTATGCGTACATGGCAAACCCACAGTACGAAGCTAATTTACTAGTGCAAGTAGAAGAAAAAGGGCAACGTGAACCAAAAAATATACTGGGTGAAGCAGGTTCCATCATTGATTACAAAACACCATCATCAGCAGAAATCGAGTTGTTACGGTCACGCTTAGTCATAGCGCGAGCCATTGATAAACTCAAACTCTACATCGATGCAAAACCTCGACGACTGCCTTTAGTGGGTGATTTGGTGTCACGTATGGGCATAGTTGAATATTTTCCAACACTGCAGCAGACAAGTAAATATGCCTGGGGTAAAGAGTCTATGAGTGTGAATGAATTTTCGGTTCCCACGGTATACGAATCGCGTAGCTTTCGATTAGTTAATTTAGATGGTAAGAATTATCAATTGAGTGAATCACAAAGTGGAATTCGACAGCAGGGGATTGTAGGTCAGACACTAAAAATACCGACCCCAGACGGCGAAATCACTCTGCTTGTAGATGAAATACAGGCTACCCCTGGGATAGAGTTTTCACTAGCGCGAAACTCACGACTGGCGATTATTGAAGCAGTTCAGAATTCATTAACGGTCAGCGAGCTTGGAAAGCAATCAGGCATAATTTCAGCAACGCTCAAGGGTAATGATGCCGACATAATCTATCGGTTATTAACTGAAATTGGTCAGCAATACATGGCGTTAAATAGCACGAGGCGTACTGAAGAAGCTGATAAATCATTGGCTTACCTTAATCGACGATTACCTGAATTACGTCAGCAATTAGAACAATCAGAAGCTCGCTACAACCAATTTCGAAATACGCATGGCACAGTCGATATAGGTGAAGAAGGTCGGCTAAGTTTGCAGCGATCCGCTGCGGCCCGCACTCGACGCATAGAATTAGAGCAAAAGCGTGGCGAGCTATTAACTCGATATACCAGCAACCATCCATCCGTAATCGCCGTAGATGAACAACTAGCAGAGGTTAATCGTGAATTACGCGAAGCCGCCAGCCACTTGAAAAATTTGCCATTAATAGAGCAGGAAATGGTGCGACTTGCCAGGGATGTGAAAGTCAATAGTGAATTATATTCGGCACTTTTATCCTCTTCACAGCAACTACAATTAATAAGCATAGGTAAAACGAGTAATGTACATTTAGTGGATACCCCAGAAAAGCCTGATAGACCAGTAACTCCGAATCGACCACGTATCATTGCAGTATCCATTTTTCTTGGTATTGCATTAGGAGTATTTGCTGCGTTCATACGCCGCTCCCTACAAACAGTACTTATTGAACCGGCACAGGCTGAAAAACTTTTTGGTGTTCCTGTGTATGCAAGCATTCCGCATAGCAAAGAACAGCAGCAATTAACAGCTCAAACTTCGGAGTTGAAGCAGCTACCCGTGCTAGCACGAATAGCCAGTACCGATCCCGCCATTGAGAGTTTGCGAAATTTTCGTAGTGCATTGCAATTTTGCCTATCCCAATCAAGAAATAACACAGTGCTTATTACCGGCCCGACCGAAGGCTTAGGAAAATCATTTGTGTCAGTTAATTTGGCTTGCATAGTCGCGGCAAGCGGTAAGCGTGTACTACTTATTGATGGAGATTTGCGAGACGGGCATTTGCATCGCTATTTCAATCGTGCCAGAACAAAAGGGTTAGCAGATATTTTGACCGGTACTGAATCACGTAGCTGCGTTGCTGTGAATGTGATTGAAAATTTGGACTTTCTCTCCACAGGGCATTTACCACCTAATCCATCCGAGATGTTATTGCGTCCTGAGTTGGCACAGTGCCTATCAGGATTCTCTGCTAGTTACGACATGATCCTAATTGATGCGGCTCCATTACTGCTGGTAGCAGATAGCTTAATTATTGGAGCCCATGCGGGCTCTATATTTTTAACAACACGGTCGGGCGTGACCCGTCCGGGTGATATTGCAGAATCATTAAAGCGTTTAGCGCGCGCTGGTTTAACTCCTAAGGGTTTATTGTTTAATGACATTATGCCTCGCTCCGGCCACTACAGTTATCACTATGGTAGCTATGGTGCGCGTAAACAAATCACTTATAGCCCCAAGTCAGATCCAAGTAGCCAGGCAATCGCATGAGAGCATCATGCTCGGTACATACAGCTGAATTAATTGAGATGGAGGTAGACTATTCATCAGAATTTATATCAGCGCCTATTCCAGATTCGCTGTGGTGTGAAGTTGAGCGTCTCTACAACAGTGTATTTTCATCCAAAGTCATGCTTGTCTCGGTTGATAATGATGCTGAGACCCTGCATGCTTGGGTAGAAAAGACATTGCAGCAGATTTCAACAATCTTATTATTTCAAAAAAAAGGATGCGTAATTTATGTAGCAAATGAAGTTATTCAAATTTCATCAGAGGTTATAAAAAGATTTTCAAAAATAATATTTAGTAAATTTTCTGATATTCACTGCATACGATTTCATGCAGTCATACTAGAGCAGCCGCTAAAAGATTCGTTATTACGAACGAGTATTTTTTCTGAAGATTATGTATTGAAGTTACCAACCACTAAAGAACAATGGATAGCTTCATTATCTGCTCGAGCACGAGAAAAACTCCGTAGCTATTTACGCAGAGCATTGAATGAAAAAAATGGAATTCAATTTATTGCCTTAAAAAATACAGAAATTGATGAAAAAGATGTGCGCTCAGTAATTAGATTAAATCAGTTACGAATGATTAAAAAAAGAAAAAATTATGGAATGACAGTCGCAGAAGAAGACCAACTCTGTGAGCAAATAAAAAAAGGTGGGCTTTTATTTTTATTAAAAAAAGACAATGTGATATGCGCTGGATTAATTTGTACTGCTGTTGGCACAGATGTCTTTATGCACGTGCTTGCACATGATCCGGCTTTTGATAAATTACGATTAGGCTTGGTATGTTGTTCCAAAACGATAGAGCATCTTATTTCCCTTAACTATCAACATTTACATTTTTTGTGGGGTCACTATGATTATAAAAAACAAATGGGAGCTAAACCCGTTGATCTAAGCCGAGTCCTGGTAATAAAGGGTTTAGGATATGAGTTGTTACATCCAATCATTATGGGGCTATGGTATGTAACTAAAGCTCGTGACCAACTACGAAAGTTACGACACAAACGAGCATCAAAAATTTAAACCTGATTGCGGAGGCCTTCATGCTGATAGACATGCGCGAAGTGGCTGATGGCAGAGAGCTTGTATCAACCGTTTGTATTATTGGCGCAGGCGTAGCCGGCATTACCATTGCTAGAGAATTAGAAAAGCAAGGTATAGATACATGTATTCTTGAAAGTGGTGGTTTAGAACCGGATGCGCAAACCCGTGATCTATACAGAGGCGAATCCCAGGGCATTGATTATCAGTTTGCTGATGGCTGCCGAGGTCGATTTTTAGGCGGTAGTAGTAATTGCTGGGGAGGTTGGTGTAGACCATTAGACAGCTGGGATTTTGAAAAACGGGACTGGATTCCGCATAGTGGTTGGCCATTTGGGCTGGATGTCCTCGATCCCTGGTATCGCAAGGTGCATGATGTCCTAAAACTGGGCCCTATAAATTTCGACCCTGATTTTTGGGAGCAGGCGATTGACCGATCGGACGTGCGACGTTTACCTTTTGTCAGTGGAAATGTACGTGACACCATATCGCAATTTAGTCCACCCATACGTTTTGGAAAAGCTTACAGAAGGGAATTACGACAGGCAAAGTTTATTAGATTATTTCTGCATGCTAATGTAACTCAAATTATTCCAGATAAATCACTACACTCTATTAAACAACTCAGAGTACAAACGCTTACGGGTAAGCGTATGTATGTTTCTGCACGTTTTTTTGTGCTTGCATGCGGAGGAATTGAAAATGCTCGCTTGCTACTTGCATCAAATGAAACTATACCCAAAGGAATTGGAAATCACCATGATCTGGTTGGTCGTTTTTTCATGGATCATCCCCGCATGTATAAGGGAAAAATTCAATTTTCTCCATCGTGGGCGCGCAATAAACTTTACGACATCAAATATCATTATATGAATCCTGCGGTAGCAGCGCATGGTGTACATATAGCAGCACAGTTTGCATTAGCTCCTAAGGTACTTGAACAAGAGCAACTGTTAAATGCACGGGTTTGCTTTTCTTCAGAATTTCCCGGTGAAGGAAGTATTGGCGCCCAGGCATTATTTCGTTGCAAACAGGCATTACTATCAAAGGATCAGCCAGGACGGAAGTTGTCGAATGATCTATGGCTAATGGTTAATGACCCGATTAATACATTTTCGTATGGGTTTACTCGTTTTTTTCATCCTCGCAGGATGATTAAAAATGTAAATTTCCAAGCGATTATCGAGCCGGCACCAAATCCAGATAGTCGCGTTATGCTATCTACTACTCAGCGTGATGGGTTAGGCATGCCGCGGGTTGTTGTTGATTGGCGATTAAATGATATGGTCAAGCGTACTGCTGATAGAACTCTGGAAATAATTTCTACTGAATTACGTCAACTCGGAGTTGCACAGACTGATTTGGGGCCATCAATCGCACAATCAGGGTGGCCTTCTTCTTTTGAAAAAGAGGGTACCTGGCATCACATGGGT
>JAJTGE010000031.1 GCA_021298555.1 Oxalobacteraceae bacterium | reverse complement strand
TCGTGCAGACTACAAATGAGTCAGCCCGACAAATAGTGCTTATTTGTCAACTTCAGTGTAGGTACAGTGTGGCTTGGATGAAATAGTACAAATGCACTAATTTATGTGTATTTATGACAACTAATTAAATTTTTCATTAGCGATTAAAATAAGTAAACACTAACTTTTTAATATTTTTGTTGTTTACTTTTCACCTGTACATTAGTGCGCTTGACCGTGAATAAAGAAAGAATCAACCCATGAAATCCCAGGAAATTCATCGTCCCCGCTCTCCAGCCGCGGCCAGCACACCCCCTGACACGCCGCAGGAAAAGCCGTATACCGATCCGGTCTGCGGCATGAAAGCAGCAGCCAATCCAGAAAAGTCGGCGGTGCACGAGGGGCAGACCTACTACTTCTGCAGTACTGGCTGTGTAACCAAATTCACTGCCGACCCTGTACGCTATTTGTCACCAGAAACACGGCAAGCCGAATCCGGACCACTCGATGCGGTCTATACCTGCCCTATGGATCCCGAGGTCAAACAGATAGGTCCCGGCAGCTGTCCTAAGTGCGGTATGGCGCTGGAACCTCTGCAAGCCACCATGGAAGAAGACACGCATGAGTTAGACGACATGACACGTCGTTTCGTGTTCAGCCTGATGTTGTCTCTGCCCCTGCTGCTGCTCACGATGGGTGAGATGCTCGGTATGCCTGTCTCTAAGTGGATAGCGCCCACTGCCAACGGCTGGTTGCAGGGCGTATTGGCGACGCCCGTGGTGCTGTGGTTGGGTGCTCCGTTCTTACAGCGTGCTACGCAATCGTTTCGTAGCGGTCACCTAAATATGTTCAGTTTGATTGGTGTGGGCGTGATGGCAGCCTGGCTGTTTAGTGTTTTAGGATTAATTGCACCCGACGTCTTGCCCGCTGCATTCACACTGCATGGCATGGCCCCGCTGTATTTCGAAGCTGCCGCTGTCATCGTTACCTTGGTATTGCTAGGACAAGTACTGGAATTACGCGCACGCTCACGCACCAATGCCGCAGTGAGATCGCTGCTGGCTCTAACGCCAACCACGGCTATACGCATCAATGCTGATGGCAGTGAAAAAGAAATATCTCTTGAGCAGATTCACAAGGCCGATCTGTTGCGAGTAAAACCAGGCACCACAATTCCTGTAGATGGCGTGGTGGTTGATGGCGAGTCGAGTGTTGACGAATCCATGATCACGGGCGAATCCATGCCCGTTGATAAAAACAATGGCAGCACGGTGGTGGCGGGTACGATGAATCAGTTAGGTTCATTTGTAATGCGCGCTGAAAAAATCGGTGCTGAAACTCTGCTGGCCAAGATAGTTAATTTAGTTAATCAAGCAGGCCGTTCGCGTGCGCCTATACAAAAATTAGCCGACCGCGCATCCGGGTGGTTTGTTCCTGCTGTCATGGGTATCGCCTTAGTCAGCTTTCTGCTCTGGGCCACCTTGGGGCCGTCACCCGGGATGGCCAATGGATTAGTCGCTGCGGTATCCGTACTCATCATTGCGTGTCCCTGCGCATTGGGACTGGCAACACCTATCTCGGTAATGGTAGGTATAGGACGTGGGGCTCGTGAAGGGGTATTAATCAAAGACGCTGAAGGCCTGGAACTGATGGAGAAAGTCGATACCTTAATCGTTGACAAAACAGGCACGCTTACTGAGGGCAAACCTAAAGTTCAACAAATCATTGCTGCTGACGGATTTGCTCGGGCTGATGTACTTGTTTTAGCCGCTGCTCTGGAAAATCTGTCTGAGCATCCACTGGCAAAAGCCATTCTTGATCACATCAAATCACAATCGTTACCAATCCTGGCAGTACAAAATTTCCAGGCTATCAGCGGCAAAGGTCTGCAAGGTAACCTGGATGGGCAAAAAATCGTATTCGGTAATGCCCTGATGCTAAAAGAATCTGGCATCGATATCAGTACTCTGAATGACAAAGCAACCGAATTACAGAACTTGGGTCAAACCGTTATGTATGTCGCTGTAGGCGACTGCTTTGCCGGCATAATCAGCGTTGCCGACAGCATCAAACCAGAAAGTCGTGAAGCGATACGCATGCTACGCGCAGAGGGCATGAAGATCATCATGATTACGGGTGATAACCTCGCCACATCGCGCGCTATCGCCGCTACCCTGGGTATTGATACTGTCTACGCAGATGTTCTGCCTGAAGATAAATTTCAGCACGTACAAGCCTTGCAAAAACAAGGTCATATTGTTGCGATGGCTGGCGATGGAATTAATGATTCCCCTGCATTAGCCGAAGCCAGCGTTGGAATTGCGATGGGCACCGGTACCGATATCGCCATGCAAAGCGCGCGTATCGTGCTGGTAAAAGGCGATCTGCGCGGCATTGCTAAAGCACGGCAATTATCGCGCGCGACTATGCGCAATATTCGACAAAATTTATTCTTTGCGTTTGTCTATAATTTTGTGGGCGTCCCGATTGCAGCAGGTGCTTTATATCCGTGGCTGGGGCTACTACTTTCGCCGATGATAGCTAGCGCTGCGATGAGCCTGTCGTCAGTATCAGTGATCGCTAATGCACTCAGACTTAGGAATGTGAAGTTGTAGTGTTGGTGTTATATCGTTCTGCCAGCTTGCGCAATACCAAGCTGGCAGCAACAAATCCAAAACTCGCTGTCACCACCACTGCTGATCCATAGCCAGCGCAATTAAGACCTGTCAGACCTTCGGTTATGTCGTCATCGACTGCACATAACTCAGGATGACGCACCGGCTCGGTGGAATACACCGCATCAATACCAAATTTATTTTTTGTCCCGCGCGGAAAACCATGCAGACTACGCAAGCGTTTGCGCACTCGAGCCAGTAGTGGTTCTTGCTCAGTACGCGATAAATCACACACGGCAATGCGCGTAGGATCAACTTGCCCACCAGCGCTACCTATGGTGATTAACGGAATTTTCTGTTCTCGGCAGTGAACTACCAAGGCTGTTTTTGCGCGCGCATTATCGATAGCGTCAATCACGTAATCGAACTGCCCTAGCGGAATCAAAGCAGCCACATTATCAGGATCAATAAATTCTTCTACGCGAGTAACGACACAATAAGGATTGATTTGTGAAATACGCTCAGCTAATGCATCGACCTTGGGTTTACCTAGCGTGTCTGTTAACGCGTGTATTTGACGATTAATATTAGATTCTGAGAGATTATCAAGATCGATCATCGTGATTTTACCGATCGCGCTGCGCGCTAGCGCCTCCACTGCCCACGAGCCCACACCACCCACCCCGATGACACACACATGCGCCTGCCTAAAGGACAACAAAGCCTGCTCGCCATACAAACGCGCTATACCGCCAAATCGACGATCAACATCGATCGTGTCGGCATCCTGTGGATTTATGGGAAGAACAATAGTCATGCCGACATTTTAACGGACTGTGTAGCCAGTGAAGCACTGAACAAGAACCTATCTCTTTAGGTCGACGGCAAGGCGGCGATACTGCAAGGTGCTACCAACGTCGCGAGCGGCCTAAAGCGATAGGTTCTAAATGAAAGCGGGACGTTACTTGAGTAACTGATCAAAGCTATCCCTTTGATTAACTTGACCCGCGTCGCACAGCTACGCTGGCTCACCATAAAATTCACAATAAATCAGCTTTCCCCTAAGTATCCTCTACACTAGCGTATTAGTAGCAATTAATGAGTATCTTGCTTAATGTTTTACTTATGATTTTTCCCTGTGTCTTTATCTTCCCCTCTGTTTAGACTAATAGCCGTTGCAGTGACAGCCCATGTGGCGCTGGGTGCAGCGCGCGTCACGACGGCGTTATATGCCCTATCGCTGCAGGCCTCTGCATTTACAGTGGGAACTCTGATCGCGTTGTTTGCACTCGTGCCCATGATGCTAGCTGTACCCATGGGACGCGCAATTGATCGCATAGGTATGCGCAAACCCTTGATGATAGGTTGTCTATTAGCCTCTGCGGGAGTACTGCTAGCGGCCACAGTCTCTGGCCTGCCGGTACTGTATGCAGCCGCCATGCTCATAGGTACGGGTTTTATGGCGATTTTTATAGGCACTCAACACGCTGTCGGTGTCATGTCTTTGCCTGAACAACGAACAGCCAACTTTAGTCGTCTGTCACTAGGGTTTTCGATTTCATCGTTTACCGGCCCGTTGATTGCAGGATTCATGATCGATCATGTCAGTTATTCGTTTGCTTACTTAAGCTGTGGCCTGTTCACTCTCACTGCATTCGGCTTAACTGTGAGTGGGACACTAACTCACATCAGCACTCAACCTGTTACACAACACATCGCAAAAGGCAGCCCATTACAACTACTGCGCAACCGTGAACTGCGACGCGTCTACATCATAGGAATTTTGCTCGCAGCTGGCTGGGATATGTTTACCTTCGTAACACCTGTGCATGGATCACAGCTAGGCTTCTCTGCATCGACGATAGGAATGATACTGGCCAGTTTTGCCGGCGCTACATTTATTGTGCGGCTAGCTATGCCGGGCATCGTAAGGCGCTATCGGGAATGGCAAATACTCACTGTCGCTCTCACTGTTACATCGCTCTGCTATTTGGTGTTTCCTTTTATGGAAACACCCATCACATTAGCTGCTACTGCTGCAGTGCTGGGATTAGCCTTGGGTACCAGTCAACCTAACGTACTGGCCTTACTGCATAGCATTGCACCTCCAGGACGCGGTGCAGAAGCCATAGGCATACGCGCCACCATAGGCAACGCCAGCTCTATCATGATGCCGCTGGCGTTTGGCGCTGCCGGTGCCACTCTGGGCATGTTTGTCGTATTCTGGAGTCTGAGTCTTGCCATCGCAGCTGGAGTACCTTTAGCGGCCAGCAAAGCGATGGCTCAGACGAGAAAAAAATTATCCACTCCCCAGGAATGAAAACCTATGTCGATTGCTGATTTACGCCGTGATTACACTCAAGCGACCCTGTCTGAACACGAAGTCGACCCAAATCCTATTCAACAATTTGCGTCATGGTTCGAACAAGCGCTGGCTGCAGAAGTGCCCGAACCCAATGCGATGGGCCTAGCCACAGTAGGTACCTCAGGCCGCCCCTCTTCGCGCATAGTGCTATTAAAAGATTTTGATGAGCGTGGCTTTACCTGGTACACCAACTATGACAGCCGCAAAGGGCACGATCTCGCCAGCCATCCTTATGCTGCACTCACGTTTCATTGGGTTGAACTAGAGCGCCAGGTGCGCATAGAAGGCACAGTAGAACGCGTGGCCGAAGCCGATAGTGATGCCTATTTTCAGATACGCCCTTTAAAAAGTCGTCTTGGTGCCATTGCATCTGCTCAAAGTCAACCTATAGAAAGCCGCGATCTTTTAGAACAAAAATTCGAGCAGGCGCAAACCCAGTTTGGCGAAACACCACCACGCCCAGCACATTGGGGCGGCTATCGTTTAAAACCCGACTGGATAGAATTCTGGCAAGGTCGTCGCTCACGTCTGCATGACCGAGTTGTCTATACCCAAAACGCTGATGGGCAGTGGTCACGCCAGCGTCTGCAACCGTAAGCAATGACATATTCCATCGTTTGGTGAGCACGAGAAATTTCTTATTGCTGCTAATACGTACTGAGATCGCCTAGAGCAAAATCAAAGTCAACTTCCTTCTCTAACATCATAGTCAACCGCGGGAGGTGGCTATGATGTTTTGGGAAAAAAAATTCAGCCAGTGGGTAGCACGTATGCGTCATCAGGCCGTGCTTCCACTTCGTGTCATTCTGTGGAATGGTCTGCAATTTGATTTAGCTGAAGTCACTCCCAAAGTGACGGTACGCCTGCCAGGACCTTCATCACTAACGTATCTGCTGAATCCATCGCTAAAAAATTTAGCTCGTGCTTACGTTGAAGGCAAGCTGCACGTTGAGGGGCAATTACAATCAGTAATAGAAATGGCGAATGCCCTCGCTGAAAAAAGTTTTTCTTCTACCGGGCGATTAGGCCAACTATTTCGACCTTTAGCCCATACTCGCTCACAAGATAAACAAGCGATCGAATATCACTACGACGTATCCAATGATTTCTACCAAAAATTTTTAGATCCAGCCATGGTGTATTCCTGTGCCTACTTTGAAGAAGGTAATGAGAGTTTAGCGACTGCGCAAGAAAAAAAAATAGATCACATACTTAGAAAAATTGCGGTTAAGCCAGGGGATCGGTTGTTGGATATAGGCTGTGGTTGGGGTGCATTACTTATCCGTGCAGCAGAAAAATTTGGTGCACAATGCACTGGCATTACCCTCTCGGAAAATCAGTACACACTAGCCACTCAGCGAGTGGCCCATGCAGGACTATCTGAAAAAATTCAAATTCATTTCATGGATTATCGTGATGTCTCTGGAAAATTTGATCGCATTACCAGCGTAGGCATGTTCGAGCATGTGGGACTTAAAAATTTACCTGAGTATTTTGCAAAAATAGCGTCATTACTGACAGACGATGGGCTCGCGCTTAATCATGGCATCACGACAACCAATACTGACCACAGTACGGCGCGCTATGGTGCTGGTGAATTTATAGAGCAGTATGTTTTCCCCCTTGGAGAATTACCGCATATAGGACGTGTGCTGACAGCCATGCAAGAAGGCGGGTTAGAGGCACGCGACGTTGAAAACTTACGCAGACATTATGCGCAAACATGCGCTCTATGGGCTGAAAATTTTGAAAACAATAGTAAACAAATACGCGCTTTTATCGACGAACGACGCTATCGTATCTGGCGAGTATATCTAGCAGGATGCGCGCATGCATTTCGTAATGACTGGATATCACTCAATCAAATTGTCTGCAGCAAGGCCGGCCGAGATGCTGACACACTGGCCTGGTCACGCAAGTATATGTACCCAATACCAGATAGCCCCTAGGCAGTATCGTTGCAGGTTATTTTTGACGTAATTTATCAGTAAAAATTTTTCTGAATTTTGCAACCTTGGGCGCGACTACAAATGCGCAATAGGATTGCAACGGATGATTAACGTAATAATTTTGGTGATGATCTTCACCCATGTGAAATACCGGGGCCTCTTTAAGTTCTGTCACTATCGGCGCATCCCATACATGTGCCATTTCGGCGACCACTTTCCGAGCCGTGTCCATCTGATCAGAGCTGTGGGTATAAATAACTGAACGATATTGCGTACCGATGTCATTACCCTGCCGATTCAAGGTGGTGGGATCATGTATCGTAAAAAAAACTTCCAGTAATTCGCGGTACGTCGTTAGCTGGGTATCAAAATGTATGCGCACGACTTCGGCATGCCCTGTCTGGCCAGAACAAACGGAATCATAATCTGGCTTTGCCGTATGACCGCCGCTGTAACCTGATTCAACCAGCTGCACTCCGCGCATCTCTTGATAGACCGCTTCGAGACACCAAAAACATCCACCACCCAGTGTTGCAATTTCGATAGTCATCATCTACTCCGTTAGCTTAGGCACAGTATCAGGCGCCATTTGCTCTATTGCTGAAAAATGTAGCGTTTGCAAATCACGCAACGCAGGCAATACGCTGTTGGTTAACGTTTCTAAAGTAAATATAGGGCCGGTTAACCAATTCGTTGCAGATCGTGCTGGTAGCTTAACGCATAATTCATTTAAGCTCAGATGATCGATTTCGTGCGCTGCTACAGGCAGTAGCAAGCTAGGTTGCGACGGGTCCTCGTCGATAATTTCTGGATGAAAGTGGCACCAATCAGCGAGCAATAGCGGCAAACTCTGAGTCGGCTTATTTTTAATATGAGTAACTTCATTCACAATCACGAGCGAAATATCGGCTTGATTCATCCAATGCAGGTACGAATCTGCTGGCTTATCTTCTAGCGGCATGAACGATGCACCTATACGTATTAAGGCGGCATACAAAACCAGTATGTCTGGATGCGAGTTCCCAACATAAGCGATGGTTTGCCCGGACAGCACACCCCATTCACCTTGTAAGCGTGCAGATGCGCGCTCTACACGCGACCAAAACCGGCGGTAATTAATTACGCGCTCAGGTAACCAATGGCATACGAGATCGCCATGTTCGCGCGCATGAGCAGCCAGCATGGCAAGTAACCGCGATGGTTCAATCATTTTGGCAAGGATTGTAAGTACATAACTGGATAACTTCCGCAGGAAAACGCTATTTTGGGCATAATCGGGTCTAACTACATTTTTATACGATATGTCTAGCCAACCAATTCAAGCCCCCGTTACAGAATTTGACGACGTTCATTTCCGCCGCGCTCTATCTCAGTTTGCCACCGGAGTCACTGTCATCACTACGCGTGATGAAAGTGGCGGCTTTGTAGGGTTAACTGCCAGCTCATTTAATTCGGTGTCGCTAACTCCGCCGCTCGTGCTGTGGAGTCTTTCCGATAATGCTCGCAGCATGCCACTGTTTAAGATTAATTCACATTATGTGATCAATGTGCTGGCTGCTGATCAAGCGTCACTGGCTGAGCGTTTTGCTAGTCGTCTTCCTGATCGTTTCGACGGCGTGGGCTTTGACCTCTCACCAACCGGGCTGCCCGTGTTGCATGGCGCCGCTGCTTGGTTTGAATGTCACAACCGCAGTCGATATCCCGAAGGTGATCACGTTATTTTTGTAGGCGAAGTTGAACGCTGCGCTTTTGAACCTAAATCGGCACTGGTGTATCACAGCAGTCGCTTTGGCAAAATAGAAGGCCTGGCTGAACTAAAGTAAATTGCACTTCAGCGTTTAAGTAGTTGCTCTACTATGCCGCCTGACTCAAACGCTGCCCTTCTAAGACGATCATTAATTCCCTGCCATTCGTCGCTTAGCGGTGGACGCTCGACGATGATCACGTCTGCTTCCTGCGTATCCAGCAATCGCAAACCAGCATATAAACCGTGCGCATAGGCGTTTGCATCAGCGGGCAACTGCTTGATTGCTAGTGCGTGGTAGTTATCCTTTGGTAGTGATGAATAATGCATCACTACGTAGCTACGATGCACACTCTCTAAGCCTCGCATAAGCGGCACTAACTCTGCGCTATCAATCAATACTAATGGTGTAATCGGCGCGTAATGCGACGCCAGGCTACCGGATACGCGCGGTGCATCCGCATCCGTTAATGTGGGCATCATGGGTAGGTGCCCCAGACACTGCGCGAGTTGCGCAACACCAATCTGGCCAGGTCGTAATACGACAGGGCCTACCGAGTCTAAACGCGTGAGATCAACAATGGTGGATTCTATGCCCACCTCGCTTTGTCCACCATCGAGTACATAGGCAATCGGGCTGTCATCTGCATCACCAAATTCATCCAACACATGCTGCGCTGTCGTGGGACTGACATGACCAAATCGATTCGCTGATGGTGCGGCTATGCCGCCCTGCCCATGCTGAAATTCTGCTAGCAGTGCGCGGGCAACCGGATGTGAAGGACAACGTAATCCAATGGAGTTTTGCCCACCGGCGACCGCTGCTGGCACATGACTAGAACGCGGTAAGATCAGCGTTAGCGGCCCTGGCCAAAATGCCTTCATCAGTGAATCTGCTTGAGCTGGTATATGACTAGCCCAACGCTCCACATCAGCGTTGTGCGCCACGTGCACGATAAGAGGATGATTCGATGGCCGACCTTTGGCAGCGAAGATTGCTGCTACTGCCTCGGGATTGGTTGCATCCGCGCCCAAGCCGTACACTGTCTCGGTGGGAAATGCGACTAACTTACCCTGCTCTAGCAAGCGTGCTGCTTGCTCTATTTCTGAACTATCCAACATCATGGCATTAGGCTTCTATACCCAGTAATTGACACGCAGCGTCACACTGTTTTTGCGCATCGGCCAGATCTTCAGCAACAAAGGTCACATGACCCATTTTGCGACCAGGACGCGGATCATCTTTGCCATACAAATGTAGGTTGGCACCCTTCAGAGCCAGTAATTTATCCCATGCGGGCTCAGTAGCAAGTTGTGCATCGTTTGCAAACCAAAGATCGCCCAGCAAATTAAGCATCACGGCGCACGAGTGCTGACGCGCATCACCCAAAGGTAGTCGCGCCATCGCCCGTACTTGCTGCGCAAACTGGCTAGTTACACATGCATCCATCGTGTAATGACCACTATTGTGGGGACGTGGCGCCATTTCATTCACGACCAATGAACCATCACTGAGTACAAAAAACTCGACACACAGCACACCCACATAACCAAGACGATGAATGATTTCCAGCGCAGCAGCTTGGGCGCTTTTAGCACAATCAGCGCTGACATTTGGACCGGGTACGGTGGTGGTAAACAATATCCCATCGCGATGTACATTTTCGGCGATTGGATACACCACGGCTAATCCATCAGCGCCGCGTGCTGCTAACACCGAGACTTCGTATGCGAGTGGCAGCATTTTTTCAAGCACGCAGTCAACGTGGTTCATGTGCTCAAAGGCTGTACGTACTTCATCCTTCGTTTTAACGCGTACTTGTCCTTTGCCATCGTAGCCTAACCGTACTGTTTTCAAAATACCGGGAAACAGTGTCTCAGGCAGTGCATCGATCTCTGAAGCATTGGCAATAGACTGATGAGGCGCAGGAAGAACACCTGATACTTCAGCACACGCTGTAAAAAACTTTTTTTCAGCGAGTCTGTCTTGTGCGATGGAGACGCAGCTGGCGGTAGGTGCAACGAAAGTGTGTTCAGCTAATAACGATAAACTTTCTGCAGGAACGTTTTCAAACTCTGTCGTGATGGCTACGCATTGCGCGCCAAGTTTTATCAGTGCATCTGGGTCTGTGTACGCTGCTGCGATCAAATGATCGGCTGCATGGCCTGCAGGGCAATCGCTTGCTGGTTCAAGTACGGCCACTTTATAACCCATAGCCTGCGCTGCATGCGTAAACATGCGGCCCAGTTGACCACCACCCATCACACCTAACCAGGTAGATGGAGCAGCGGAAGGTTTAAATGAATTTTCCCGCGGAATAGACGTGCTCATGCAGGCAAGGTCATGGCTTTTGCAGCCTCTGTTTGGCGGGCGCGGAAACTAAGTAATTTATCAGCCAGTGCTGCGTCATCAACAGCTAACATCGCTATCACCGCTAACGCTGCATTAGCTGCACCAGCCTCGCCTATGGCGAAAGTTGCAACCGGTATGCCTTTAGGCATTTGTACTATCGACATTAGCGAATCTTCGCCGCGCAAATATTTGGATGGCACAGGCACACCCATCACCGGTACGATAGTCTGAGATGCCAGCATGCCAGGCAAATGCGCTGCGCCGCCGGCGCCTGCAATAATTGCACGCAGTCCGCGAGTGCGTGCTGATTTTGCATACTCAAACATCTGGTCTGGCATACGGTGAGCAGAGATCACCTGAGCTTCATGTGGAACACCAAATTCTGTGAGCATCATCACGGCATGCTGCATAACGTCCCAATCCGAAGAAGAGCCCATCACAACACCAACTACAGGTTTAGCTTGGCTCATCTCAATCTTTCAAGGCTAGTCCGGTCAGACGCTCTAGCGCTTCGCGGTATTTGGCGCCGGTTTTTTCTATCACTTCAGCAGGCAGCGCCGGCGCAGGCGCAGTCTTATCCCAGTCGGTAAGCGTTTCTAAATAATCTCGTACAAATTGTTTGTCAAATGAAGGAGGCGAACTACCTTCTGCATATAAATCTGCGGGCCAAAAACGCGATGAATCAGCAGTTAATACTTCATCCATCAAATGCATAACGCCATTGTCATCCAGACCAAATTCAAATTTAGTGTCAGCAATAATGATTCCGCGTGTTGCTGCATAGTCAGCCGCTGCTTGATAGAGCTGTATGCTGATATCACGCATTTGATTAGCTAGCTTGCTACCAAGACGTTTTTCCATCTCATCGAAGCTAATGTTTTCATCATGCTGGCCCAGGTCGGCTTTAGCTGCCGGAGTAAAAATTGGCTGCGCTAGTTTGGCTGCCATTTTCAAACCAGTGGGTAAAGGGATACCGCACACAGCACCGGAGGCCTGATAGTCTTTCCAGCCCGATCCTATCAAGTAACCGCGCACCACGGCTTCGACCAAAATCGGTTGCAGTCGCTTAGCCACTACCGCGCGTCCACGAACCTGATCTACTTCGTTAGCAGCCACTACTGATTCAGGCGTTATGCCGGTCAAGTGATTCGGAACGATCTGACTTAATTTGGAAAACCAAAAGTCGGACATCTGATTCAATACCTGACCCTTGGTCGGAATGGGTTCATTCATCACCACATCAAATGCAGAGAGACGATCGGTGGTGACTATCAAAATCTTGTCATCACCCACAGCGTAATTGTCACGCACCTTGCCACGACCTAGCAGCGGTAATGAAGCGATTTTAGATTGGTAAAGGCTAGTCATAAAGTTTCGAAGTGAAGCAACAATGCCAGAGTGCGTTTAAATGTGAAAGATAACGTGACACAAACTATGCTAACTAAGTCAGCACACAAACATTTACTAAAAAATAGCGACTGGTATGGCCTGTTAAATTTATTTAATCACCTGGGCTAAGTCACCCTTGGCATATTTTTCTGCCATTTTTTCTAGCGACATGGGTTTGATTCGGCCTGCCTGACCTTCGCAACCAAACGATAAGTAACGCGCCTTGCATATATTCATGGCAGCTTCACGTGCTGGCTTTAAGAAATCGCGCGGATCAAATTTCGATGGATTTTCTGCCAGATAGCGTCGTACCGCAGCCGTCATGGCTAATCGTATGTCAGTATCGATATTGATTTTACGAACACCGTGTTTGATGCCTTCTTGAATTTCTTCGACAGGCACGCCGTAGGTTTCTTTCATATCGCCGCCAAACTGACGTATCTCTGCAAGTAACTCTTGCGGCACGCTAGAAGAACCATGCATAACCAGGTGGGTATTGGGTATGCGCTGATGAATTTCTTTGATGCGATCAATCGCTAAAATATCGCCTGTAGGTTTACGCGAAAATTTGTAAGCACCATGACTGGTTCCGATTGCAATCGCCAGTGCATCGCACTGCGTTTGTCGTACAAAATCAGCTGCCTGATCTACATCGGTCAGTAACTGTTCACGCGTCATCGTACCTTCGGCACCATGACCATCTTCTTTGTCGCCCTTCATGGTTTCGAGCGAACCAAGCACACCTAACTCAGCTTCTACTGTCACGCCAATCGCATGCGAAAACTCGACTACCTTACGCGATACTTCTACGTTGTATTCATAACTAGCGACTGATTTTCCATCGGCCATCAGCGAGCCATCCATCATGACGGATGAAAATCCTGATTTGATAGCCCCCATACAGATGGCAGGTGACTGACCATGATCCTGATGCATAACAACTGGAATATGCGGATAAGCCTCGATAGCAGCAGAAATCAAATGACGAAGAAAAGCTTCGCCTGCATATTTGCGCGCACCTGCTGAAGCTTGCATGATCACGGGCGCACCGACTTCATCTGCCGCGGCCATGATGGCCGAGACTTGTTCTAAATTGTTGACATTAAATGCGGGTAACCCATAGTTATTTTCGGCAGCATGATCTAGCAACTGTCGAAGCGATACGAGTGGCATGTCAGAGTCTCCTGTGTAAATTCACTAAGAACTATCGAAAGTAAAAAATCAACGATCGCCAATCTTGGTGATCTTTAAGGCATTAGTGCCGCCCGTTTGGCCCATAGGCTCACCCCACGTCATGACCACCATGTCATCCTTTTTAACTAAGCCTCGCGACAACAACAATTCTTCAGCTGCTTTCAGCACGGACTCACGGTCATTGGCATCCGTGTTTAATTCAAATGGCTGCACATTGCGATACAAGGCAACTTTGCGTCGCGTGCCACGGCTGGTTGTCATGGCATAAATCGGCATGTCTATGTTATGCCGGCTCATCCACAAAGGTGTTGATCCCGATTCTGTCAGTGCCACGATGGCGCGTGCGCGAAGATGGTATGCAGTAAACAACGCACCATAAGCAATGGATTCATCGATGCGAGAAAAAGTGACATTCAAAAAATCCGCATCGAGTGACATAGGTTCAGCTTTTTCTGCCTCAGCACACACAGCAGCCATCATCTCAACTGTTTCAACCGGATATTTACCAGCCGCTGTTTCAGCCGATGTCATCACTGCATCGGTACCGTCTAAGACTGCATTGGCCACATCGGATACTTCAGCGCGAGTAGGAACAGCGTTTTGTATCATGGACTCCATCATCTGCGTAGCTGTAATCGCCAGCTTATTAGAATGACGTGCCATACGTATCATGCGCTTTTGCAGCGCAGGTACCATAGCATTCCCTACTTCCACAGCCAGATCACCGCGAGCTACCATAATGCCATCGGATGCATCGAGAATTTCTTGCAACACGGGTATGGCTTCAGCGCGCTCGATTTTTGCAATCATCAGAGGACGATGTGATCCATGTGATTCAGCAGCAAGATTTGCCAGCTGCCGCGCCATGATCATGTCCGTTGCATTTTTGGGAAACGAAACAGCCACATAATCAGCGCCAAGTTGCATGGCGGTCTTGATGTCATCCATGTCTTTGGCAGTTAAGGCAGGTGCAGACAGACCTCCGCCCTGACGGTTAATACCTTTGTTATTGGATAGCTCACCGCCGACTTTGACTGTGGTGAAGATTTCGCTACCCTTGACACGATCGACAGTCAGCACGATCAAGCCGTCATTAAGCAAAAGAACATCAGCGGGTTTGAGATCGCGCGGCAATTCTTTGTAGTCAAGACCAGCACGGTTTTGATCACCTAATTCGCAGGTCGCATCAAGAATAAAGGGCTCACCTTTAACTAGCTCGATTTTTCCATTCGCAAATTTACCAACGCGAATTTTTGGCCCCTGAAGATCTGCCATGATGGCCACCTCACGTCCGCAAGCTGCAGCTGCATCACGCACCATTTGCGCACGCAGTACGTGATCTTCCGCTTTGCCATGTGAAAAATTTAGTCTGACTACATCCACACCCGCGGCTATCATTCGCTGCAATATTTCAGGAGTATTGGACGCTGGACCTATGGTGGCGACAATCTTGGTGGCGCGTTGTTTTGTTTCAGTAGTCAACTAGTGGGCTCTCTGTTCAAGTATGTCAACGGCTGGAAGGACTTTGCCTTCGAGGAATTCAAGGAAGGCACCGCCGCCAGTAGAGATGTAACCTACTTTATCGGTAATGCCGTACTTGGCTATTGCAGCTAGCGTGTCTCCACCACCTGCAATTGAAAAACCCTTGGATTGCGCAATGGCCATGGCGAGTGTTTTGGTGCCTTCGCCAAACTGATCAAATTCGAATACACCCACCGGACCATTCCAAACAATCGTGCCAGCGTCCAAAAGTTGCGCAGCTAATAGTTGGGATGTTTGTGGTCCTATATCCAAAATCAAATCATCTGCTTGCACGTCATGCACCGATTTAACGGTGGCTACCGCAGTGGCTGAAAATTCTTTAGCGCACACCACATCGGTAGGAATGGGCACACTAGCACCACGCGCACTCATCATATCGATAATCACTTTTGCTTCTGCAACCAAATCGGCTTCAGCCAGTGATTTACCAATGTGCAGGCCTGCGGCCAACATGAAGGTGTTGGCTATGCCTCCACCAACGATTAATCGATCAACTTTGGCCGCCAGTGTTTTGAGGATAGTGAGCTTGGTCGATACCTTGGAACCAGCCACGATAGCGGCTAACGGACGAGCAGGATGCCCCAGCGCTTTGCCCAGCGCATCGAGTTCAGCCGCCAGCAAAGGACCAGCGCAGGCTACAGGCGCAAACTTGGCGATGCCATGAGTCGTTGCTTCTGCGCGGTGCGCTGTACCAAACGCATCATTGACATACACATCGCACAGCGCCGCCATTTTTTTTGCGAGTTCGTCGCTATTCTTTTTTTCACCGGGATTCACACGGCAATTTTCTAGCAGCACAACCGCACCCGGAGCGACATCCACACCATCAACCCAATTTTGCATTAAGGGCACAGGGCGACCGAGCAATTCAGCGAGGCGTTTAGCAATCGGCGCGAGCGAATCAGCGGGTTTGAATTCGCCCTCGGTTGGACGACCCAGATGCGACGTCACCATTACGGCAGCTCCGGCGGCTAACGCCGCCTGTATAGCGGGAACCGACGCACGTATGCGTGTGTCTTCAGTGATTTCACCTGCATCATTTTGTGGGACGTTGAGGTCGGCTCGAATGAAAACTCGCTTGCCACGCAATTGATCGTTTTGCGTTAAATCGCTCAGTCGGTTGAATCGCATGATGGACTCGAATGAATGTTGGAAAACCGCGTATTTTACCGCAGGCTACCCTCTGAAAGACCGTTGCCAGACCGGCATGACTAAAGGCCGGGTGCAAATAGTCTGAGCAGTGTAAAAACCCCCATGCCTAAGACCAGCGTGCTGATCAAATGCCGCGTTAGCAAAAAGCAGCTTGCTGCAGCTATACCCGCTATCAGCTTCACATTGGTAATATCAAGCGCAAGCTGCCCTCCTGACATCAGCAGATCGGGGGCAATAATCGCCGCCAGCGCCACGGCGGGTACATAACCCAGGGCGTGCTGCAGCCAGGGCGGCATGCGAGAGTTCGCCAGCAAAAAGAAAAAACTGCGGGTCACAGCCGTGGTTAACGTCATTAACCCCACCAGCAATATGAAATCGGTCGCGCTCACGCTTGTCCTTCATCGTTACCGGCGGATTGACTGGTCATGCGGTCAACAGCAACAGCGGCGGCTATACCAGCGAGCATGGCAACCACCAACCCGAGCCGGTATGGCAGTCCGGCAGCGGCTACAGCCACTATGCTGGCAACAACAACGCCCGCTAATGTTGCCCGGTTGATGATCAGAGGGATGGTTAATCCCAATAAAACCAGCGTCCCGGTAAAGCCTATGCCCCAATCACGGGGTATCTGACTGGCCAGCATAATGCCGACCATGCTACCCAACTGCCATGAGGCCCAGGTCGGCATGGCCAGCCCGGTGAAATAGCCTAATTTGCCTGTGGGCTTGCTGAGCGTATGCAGCGGGAAACGCTGCGGGAAAAATGCCATCACCAAATCCGCATTGAAATAGCCGTACCAGAGCCGTCGTGTCCAGTGCAGATGTGAAAAATGTGGCCCAACCACTGCGCTAAAAATGATGAAGCGAAAATTAACTAATAGCGCTGTAAGAAAAATCAGCCAGACTGGCGCACCCGCCACAATTAAGGGCAAGACCGCCAATTGCGCTGAGCCGGCGTAGACCATGACGGTCATCAAAATCGCCTGCCAAACGCTAAGACCAGACTGAACCATCACCATGCCGGTGACGGCGCCCCAGGCAACCAACCCGGGCATGGTCGGTGCGCTTATGCGCACACCATCCCAAAAAGCTTCTTTTTCACGTGCTGCCTGCTCGGCTTGTAGAGAATTCATTAGTTAAGTAGTTGATCTACAAGCAGAGCGCAAAAAACCGTCGTGCGAATGATCGGGTCAGTAGGGTCCGAATTAGGCATATTCATTGCGGATTTTATAGCGTGTCAACCTTCTTGTCTGAGCGACCCACCATCGTGTGGACACCATGGCATGGCTAAATTTCGCTACGCCTTTGCACTATCCATTGGAGAATTAGACATGTCTATGGCTGACCGCGACGGGAAAATCTGGAAAGACGGCCACATGGTCGACTGGCGCGATGCCACTCTGCATGTGCTGACCCACAGTCTGCATTACGGCATGGCCGTGTTTGAGGGCATACGGGCTTATAACACGCCAAATGGAACGGTCATCTTCCGTTTAAGAGAGCACACCCAACGCTTATTGAATTCAGCGAAGATTTTTCAAATCAAAGTCCCTTTTGATATTGATACCCTCATGAGCGCGCAAAAAGATGTAGTGCGCGCAAACAAACTCGAATCCTGCTACCTACGTCCGCTGGTGTGGATAGGCTCTGAAAAAATGGGTGTCTCAGCGCGCGGCAACACGATACATGTGGCAATTGCAGCCTGGCCGTGGGGTGCTTATTTAGGCGAAGAAGGATTGGCCAAAGGTATA
The DNA here is from genome assembly GCA_021298555.1 of Oxalobacteraceae bacterium. Taxonomy (GTDB): domain Bacteria; phylum Pseudomonadota; class Gammaproteobacteria; order Burkholderiales; family Burkholderiaceae_D; genus Pernthalerella. The sequence continues at coordinate 8,543 of JAJTGE010000031.1, read as the reverse complement.
CGCGTAAAAACTTCCTCCTTTACCCGCCACCATGTAAATGTCTCCATGGTCAGAGCCAAAGCTAGTGGCTATTACATTAATTCCATATTGGCTAATCAAGAGGTCACTGCTGATGGTTACGATGAAGCGCTGCTACTCGACACCGAAGGCTACGTTTCTGAAGGCGCTGGAGAAAACGTCTTTATCGTAAAAAGCGGAAAAATTTACACACCCGATTTAGCGAGCTGCTTGGATGGCATCACACGTGATTCCGTAGTTACGCTTGCGCGTGACATGGGTATAGAGGTAATAGAAAAACGTATCACACGCGATGAAGTCTACTGCGCTGATGAAGCCTTCTTCACCGGCACAGCAGCTGAAGTGACTCCGATACGTGAACTCGACGGGCGAACCATAGGCGAAGGTAGTCGTGGCCCGGTTACCGAAAAACTCCAATCCATGTTTTTTGATGTGGTTGGCGGTAAGGCTGATCAATACCGTCACTGGTTAACTCCTGTTTAATTCGATCATTCCATGACTCAGCAACTCCCGATTCAGGCAATTGAGCTAGACGGCGCCAACCTGCCTGCCTACTGTCCTAACCCTGCCATGCCGATTTGGTCATCTCATCCTAAGGTATCGCTTGATTTTTCAGACCATGGCGAGGCACGCTGTCCTTACTGCTCTACGATGTATCGCCTAAAACCAGGCACCACTTTGCATCACGGTCACTAAAATTTTTGTTGGCCACTTAACAAAACAGCGCTTCAGTCAGCCTCATACACATGTCGACAACCGTTAAATTGATGGCCAGTGCTGAAGATGTTGAAATTGCTTTTTATGACGCAATTGCACGCGCTGATCTTGAAAGCCTCATGGCACTGTGGGCTGACGATGACGAAATAGTATGCGTGCATCCAGGCGCACCCAGGCTACAAGGACATGCGGCCATACGCGAATCCTGGGAAATGATTTTCGAGCGCGGGCCGGTTCATATACGCCCGCGACAGCTGCACCTCACCCACAACATGACGTGCTCAGTTCACAACCTGATCGAAGAAGTAAAAACTCCCGATGATCCCAATTGGCAAGAAGCCCATATCCTTGCCACTAACGTTTATCTAAAAACGCCTCAAGGTTGGCGCATCGTGTTGCATCACGCATCGGTAGCACCCGGAAAGCCCGCCGACGATCCAGGTACTGCTGCAGCTATGCTGCACTAAGGATAGACAACGGATGAGTGACTATTCTGCTCCCGGGTGGCTGCCCGGCGGCCACCTTCAAACGATTTATCCAGCAAAATTTATCGACACTCCTGCTGTTACGCTAAAGCGTGAGCGCTGGGATACTCCTGATCGCGATTTCATCGACGTTGATTTTGTCGAAGGCCTGCCCGGCAAACCCCTGCTGGTGTTATTCCATGGTCTTGAGGGTTCCTCGTCTAGTCACTATGCCCGATCCATACTCAAACATATTGAATCACTTGGTTGGTCGGGCGCCGTGCCCCATTTTCGCGGTTGCTCCGGCGAGTTAAATAGTGGTCCACGTTTTTATCATTCGGGGGATTCCGGTGAAATCGATTGGATACTGCACAAGATGGTGCGCCACCCGCTGTATCGCAATGCTTCAAATTTTTTCGTTGCTGGCGTTTCTCTGGGGGGAAATGCATTGCTGCGCTGGTTGGGTGAGTACCCTGAAGACTCTGGCTTTGTCGACGCTGCCTGCGCTATTTCTGCGCCGCTCGATTTGGCCGCTGGTGGCGCTGCGCTATCGCGCGGCATCAACATGATGTATACGCACTCTTTTTTGCAAACACTCAAACCTAAATGCATAAAAAAACTGGAGCAATTTCCTCAGTTGTTTGATCGTGAAAAAATGCTCAAAGCGCGTAACCTATATGAATTCGATAATGTAGTAACTGCACCTTTGCATGGCTACCGAAATACAGATGACTACTGGGATAGGGCCAGTGCCAAACATGTGTTGTCATCAATAGTCGTGCCTACGCTAATACTGAATGCACGCAATGATCCGTTTCTTCCTAGCCGACACCTGCCAAAATCTGCGGCCGACTCTGTGCTACTGGAATATCCGGCGCATGGTGGACATGTCGGTTTTATGCGAGGGCGACCTCCAGGACATCTGGACTGGCTGCCGCGACGTCTCGTGAGATATTTGAACGATCAAATTAATTTACGGCGACAAGAGAAACCGTCGCACACTACCTAGACACATAGATGAGCGTGATCTAATGGACGAACGGGTAAAACTAGCCATGGCCAAATGGCCTCAGGTACCACATTGCTACGGCTGGTTATCACTCGACGCACAGGGTAAATTTCGCATGCGAGATGAAGCCGCACAGGCTGCAGGCCATATGGGAGACGTGATACGGCATGCATCGCTATTGGCTTTCATTTATCAAAATTATGAAAGCGATCCGCGTGGCGCATGGTATTTCCAAAATGGTCCGCAACGGGTTTATGTCGAGCTTGAATCCACACCCTACGTAGCCCGCACTGATCCTGAACATGGTTTTGTTCTGCATGACAGATCACCCGTTCATGAAATAGACCAAATTTTCATGACGAATGACGGACGCCTGATCCTGAATGCGCATGAAAAAATCGCCATGCTGGATAATCGCGATCTCTCGCACTGTGTGCCGCTGCTGCGCATTGAGGGACTCGCTGTGGCTGATGACGATCTGCTGAACTGGTTGAGCGAACCTACGCAAGCACTGCAAATAGAGCTATCTAACGAGCTAAAAAATGTCCAGTGGGTAGATTCTAATCAGCTTGAAAAACAATTGGGCTTTATTGCTCATCCGAGCAAACTCGCTCAACCAAGCAAACCATCAATCGATAGTTAACGACGCTTGGATTTTTCCATCAACTCTCGCCAGCTGGCTTGAAGTTCGCGCTCGCGTGCATCGATTACGGCTTGATCATAAAACGATGCATCTGCAGAGCTTCGCGCCATTTTTAATTGCTCTAGTGCTGCCGGCAAGGCCCCAGTAAGTGAATAATATTCAGCGAGGGCCAAGTGTTGCAAAGCTATTTTTCCTTGTTCTGCATACGCTCGTGCTAGTGCGCGCTGCACACCTGCATCTTGACGATACAACTGAGCCTGATCACGCAGGAAACTAGCCGCTTCATCCAGCCGGCCCGCTACCAATAACGCCTCTGCGTAATGCATAGTTATCGCCCGCGATAATGGGAACTGTATGCGTGCATCTTTAAGCAATGAAAGTGCTTGGGCAGTGCGGCCAGTTAACAGCGACATCTCGATAGCAAAGCTCGATAAAACCTGAGAGGCGGGATACGCAGGGCTACGCACAGCTTCTGCTTGCAACTCATTCAATAAGCTTAAGGCCCGCGTCGAATCGCGTTGACGCTGAGCCAGTAAAGCCAAACCATATTTAGCTGCCATTATCTGGCCGCGCGTACCCTGGCGTGACTGATCTAAAAAAGATTGCGTTGCATCACGCCAGCCCTGGGGCGTGTCATCTTGCAATACCCGTAGTCGCGATCGGATTAATAAAAAATCCAGGCTATCAATATGCTGCTTGTAGGATAAATTACGTATGCGTGCTTCAATATCTGCCATGCGCTCACCCGTCATTGGGTGAGTGCGCAAATACGAAGGCAAATTATCGGTACGATTACGGCTGGCATTTTGTAAACGTCCGAAAAAATTCACCATGCCGTTTAATTCAAACCCTGCGCCACGCAAGATCTGCAAGCCAAGACGATCAGCTTCACGCTCTGCGTCACGCCCAAAACTCAGCTGACGCTGAGCAGCTAGACCCGTACCGCCCATCATCGCAGCACCTGCCAAATCCGGGCTGCTACGCGCTGCTAGCGCTGCAATCAATAACCCAGCCATAGGTAGCAGCGCATCTTTGCGTTGATTGCCTATCATGCGCGCGATATGCCGCTGTGACACGTGCCCTATTTCATGCGCAAGTACAGATGCCAGCTCGGATTCAGACTGCGCTGATAACACCAAGCCAGAATGCGAACCTATAAAACCACCGGGTAATGCAAACGCATTGAGTGATGGATCACGAACGGCAAAGAAAAAGAAATCGTAACCTGCGTCACCGCGCGCCTCTGGACTGGTGCCCAATAAAATCCCACCTAATTGATTCAAATAATCAAGAGTGGGGGCATCCTCCATGTAATCCGGATCACGTCGTATGTTGTTCATTACCTGCTCGCCCAGCCGCCGCTCCATCAACGGCGAAAGCTCTTCACCGTCAGTACCCCCCAAATTTGGCAAGTTTTGAGCGTACAAAAGGGAGGGCGCGATCAATACGGGGCTTACCAGAGCGAGCACTATGGCGACAGCTAAGTGCACCGAATAACGCGAAAGCCGGGAATAAGGCAGGAGTTTCATAGTGCTATGATACCTGCAAGCCATCTCAACGAGCGGCTACTAACGCTCTCACATTCTTAAATTTTTCCAACATGAGTTCTAAAAAAACATCGCATGACACGCCAACCAACAACGGTGGTTTGACCCACTTTGATGAAGGTGGCCAAGCACATATGGTGGATGTAGGCTCAAAAGCCGAGACACACCGGGTTGCCACTGCCAGCGGCATGATTTTCATGAAACCTCAGACTCTGGCAGTCATTACCTCGGGTACGGCTAAAAAAGGCGATGTATTAGGTATTGCACGGATTGCCGCCATCATGGGAGCCAAGCGTACTGCCGATCTTATTCCCTTGTGTCACCCGCTGGCGCTAACCCGGGTAGCCGTTGAATTTACTACCAACGATGCTGAGTCCAGCATCATGTGCAACGCACTAGTCGAAACGTATGGCAAAACCGGTGTAGAAATGGAAGCGCTCACTGCCGTGCAGATCGGTTTGTTAACCATCTACGATATGTGTAAAGCAATTGACCGAGGTATGACGATTACTGACGTGCGTGTGATGGAAAAGATGGGTGGCAAATCAGGGCATTGGAAAACTGAAGAGTAGGCACTAACTTTAGAAAATAGTTAGCGGAAGAAAATAAGGTCTTGTCCAATTCCTGTCCAAATGAGGATAAGGAAATGGCATCAATCAGAAATCGTAACGGTGTATGGCAAGCACGTATCACCAGAAAAGGCCAAGAGCCTGTAAGCAAATCATTCGCCACCCGACACGATGCTGAACGGTGGGCACGTCAAATCGAAACCCAGATCGACCAAGGTCGCTTTGTATCACTTAAACAAGATGAACGAACAACACTGGGTGAATTAATCGGACGTTACAGAGCCGAAGTCACTCCACAAATGAAAAGTGCTGAGACCGATTCCATCAAGCTACTAGCGTTAATGCGCAACCCATTGTGCAAATTAACTATGATCGCGCTAACCCCAGCACGAATGGCGGAGTTCAGAGATCAACGACTTAAACAAGTGACCTCAGGAACAGTTATTCGGGAACTGGCTTATTTCTCCAGCGTTATCAATCATGCGAGGCGTGAATGGGGAATCAATGCTGAAAATCCTGTCCGATTAGTTCGGAAGCCACCTTCCCCACCGGGGCGGAGTCGAGTGGTTAGCGAAGCGGAATTGGTTCGCATACTAGACGCCTTAACGCCGAGTGCTAAGTGCAGAATAACTCCGTGGATGAAGCCTTTAGTCGAACTGGCTGTTGAGACGGCAATGCGCCGAGGCGAGCTACTAAGCCTTCGTTGGTCTGATATTGATTTCAGCGAAGGTGTTGCTTACCTACAGATAACTAAAAACGGCGAGGGTCGTCACGTACCACTTTCATCCCGGGCTATCGCGATTCTAAAAGCACTGCCAAGAAGTTTATGTGGCTACCTATTTCCGATTAAACCCCAAACTGTCGCTGCCGCTTTTATGAGAGCTACTGACCGCGTTGGATTGGGCGAAGTAAGGTTTCATGATCTGCGGCATACAGCCACTACAGTAATGGCAAACAAACTACCTAATGTTATTGAGTTAGCGGCTGTAACTGGGCACAAAAGTCTATCAATGCTGAAGAGGTATTACCACCCGAAGGCAGCCGATTTAGCCAAAAAACTGGGTTGAACCAGGGTGTCATCTAACTTGCATTTCTTCAATGCTAGTACCGATCGCAAAGCGGATGCTAGTGTATTGCTGTCCGCTGCGAAGAGTGCTCCTCTGCCGATTAATTGGCATCCCCTCCCGCTCGATGCCTGTAATTAGCTATTTCATCCCTTCTGCATCTAAACGCATTTACTACCGATTTTTCTATGTGCAAACCATTCGTTTAAACGCATTCGCTCATCAACTTCTAATTGCACAGCGATAAATTATTCGTTTAAACGGTATTCACGACTGTTTAAACGATACGTTCAATAGATAACCAAAATTTATACTTTTAAAAACCATGAGCGTTTAAACGCATTAGATTGAAATATTTTGCTAAACGACTGAAATTGTATTTGCAACGAAAAGAAAAGGATTTATATTTGTCTTAATGTCGAGAGAAAAGGTGATCCGCCTTTATGCCCTGATTGCGGCCTGTGGGGTAATTTTAAATTCTGAGTTGGATGCAGAGTGCTAATGGGTCTTCCGATGAGGAGATAGATCAATAGCAGGTTACAGAAAACCCAAGGTTCCTGCAAAGACATAGGTTGAATAAAGCTCATTTTGTTCGAGCTTTGAAGGAGTGGAACTATGATCAGATTAAGAAATTTAAATTTTTATTTACCCGATGATATAAAAAACATGCCCCATTATGAATGGCGTGTTGAGGGCATACTTCCAAAAACTGGTACCGCAATGATGTTCGGGGATTCACGAGTTGGAAAAAGCTTCTTGGCGCTTGATCTTGCAGTGAAAATTGCTGAGGGTGAGGATTGGTTCGGTTATGGCGTAAAAAAATCTGGAGTTATCTACATAGCTGCCGAAGGCCCATCAGGTATAAAAAATCGTATCGAGGCAATCGAGGACTATTCCGGACGAGAATTACCTAAAAATCTAATGGTCATGAGAGATCCTCTGGATCTAACAGATGAAAATGTTATAGATGAACTTGTTGACGCTGTAAATCAAATAGCTCAAGTGATTATTGTTGATACATTTAACGCTGCTACAGCCGGAGTTGATGAAAACTCTTCCCGTGATATGGGAATAGTTTTGAAGTCCATACGTAGGATTGTTTCTGAAACAGATTGCCTACTTATTTTTATCCACCATTGTGGTCATAATTCACAAGATCGCCCTAGAGGACACAGCTCACTCCAAGCTGCCATCGATACTCGAATCTTAGTCAGTAAAAAATATCGAACTCCAAGATGGAAAGTGGTTGCACAAAGAGAAGGCGACTCCTCAACTATCCATGAGTTTTGCCTTCAAACCAGAGTTGTCAATAATGGGGATTCTTGCGTGGTAGTACCGGGTAGGCAAACAGCCGTTAAATTAGTGCCAGTGCCTGCTGGAAAAAATCAACAAATAGTCCTGGATACTCTAAAAAAAAGAATTGCCGACTCTGGTAGTCAGCAAATCTCGTTGGAAGAGATTGTCAATCATGCGCGTTTAGAACTTAAACTTAGTGAAAAGCATCTGAAGGAACGGGTCAAATCAGCGCTGGGTAGTCTTTACAAGCTAGGGCTGATTATTACAAATTCTGATCAGACTTTCTCAATCCCATAGCCCGTATTCCCGGATTCCCGCCCCCCTAAAGGGAGGCGGGAAATCCGGGTAATCCGGGTAACTCTCAGCAGAGATTGAACGTTGAAGGTGATTGTCACGGATCATGAGCTACGGTGCAAAACTAGAACGGAATGCTTAAATGACTCATATGCCCATTGAATTTAAAGAACTTGTATTAGTCGCTTCAGGGAAAATCCTTTGCCGACGATGCCAAGCGCATTCAAAACGAACGCAGTTGCAATGCGGTGCTCCGGCAGAGCGTGGATCTAAAGTCTGCCGATTTCACGGAGCAAGAAGCACGGGTCCGCGAACGCCTGAGGGTAAATGGAGGGCAGCTCGAATAACCCATGGCAATTCGACTCGGGTAGATCGGCAGGAGCTAAGTCGAGAACTTGTCGAGATACAGCGTCTGCGCGTATTAGCTTGGCTCTGCGGACTGGTGCCGGCTATGCGCTCGCCCGGCAGACCTCCGGGCACACTGACCCAGAGTGATTTTTCCACTGACTAAACACCCTCTTGGCACTTGTGCTCGCACTGTGCAGCAGATTGTTTTTGCCCTTAGGTAGAAAAGCCTTTTGCGGGTTACGCGTCACGATGAATTAGACGTTTTTAAGTGGCATGCATAGATTGGTATGTGTTGGGAAAAAAACGGCTCCTACGCTCACCACGCCTGCTCAAAACACGCTTGATGGGCTGCTGCTTCAGTGCATGGACCTTGCGTCTCAGCGGCTGCGAAGAACTCTGGACCCGGCGGCGGAAGAATGCTGTTTTTAGGGGTGCATGGTGATCAAAAGGACGACCTTTTACAGCCTGAATGGATGTGTAAGGGCACTGGAGGAAAAGCGCCCCCAGCACCGCTTTGCCAGCTCATGAACTGTCCAATCTGGGTTGGGTTTTTGATCAAGCTGTCCAAATGCCT
>JAJTGE010000030.1 GCA_021298555.1 Oxalobacteraceae bacterium | reverse complement strand
TTTGGGAAGAGACAGAGCCATAATTTTTTAGCTTTTAAATTAAACAGAGAGATAGCGTTGTTTGATATCAGCATTGGCTTCAAGATCAGCAATACTGCCTTCGAAAACATCCGATCCTTTATCGATCACCACCGCGCGATCTGCCAGACCTAAACAGAAATGTAAATTTTGTTCGGCCAGTACGATTGTGGTACCTAGCTTGCGTAAGTCTTCTACCAGTTCACCTATCTTTTGCACCATGATAGGCGCCAGACCTTCGCTGGGTTCATCGAGTAACAGTAAATCAGGATTGCCCATCAATGAACGACCGATGGTGAGCATTTGCTGTTCACCACCAGATAACTGTCCACCCAAACGTTCGCGCAACGGTTTTAGTAGCGGCAGCATGTCGTACACGCGTTCCATAGACCAATCCTGTTGACCATGTGCACCGCGCTTAGTAGCGATTAATAAATTATCTTCCACAGACAGGTCAGTAAAAATTTGCCTGTCCTCGGGTACAAAACCGATACCTTTACGCGCAATGGTGTGCGAGGGCAGTCCGGTAATTAGATTACCTTCGAGTTCTACATGACCACGACTAGCGGGTATGACTCCGGCAATCGCTTTCATGGTCGTGCTCTTGCCTGCGCCATTGCGGCCCAAGAGAGCCAGCGTCTCCCCTTTTTTTACATGCAGCTTTAATTTAAACAAGACCTGGCTAGTGCCATAGTTCACATCAAGATCCGTCACTGACAGCATGGTTGTCATGCACGTGCCTCCTTGGGTGTGCCCAGATAGGCTTCAATCACGGCGGGGTTATTACGAATTTGTTCGGGGTTGCCCTGCGCAAGTAACTTGCCATACGAGAGCACATGGATATGCTGCGATATACGAAACACGATTTCCATATCATGCTCGATTAGCACCACGGTCAATCCACCTTTTTTCCAGAGCGCATAGACGGTATCGATCATTTGCGTGCGCTCTTCTGGCCCCATGCCGGCAACCGGCTCATCTAACAGCAGTACTTTGGGATTGAGTACGAGGGCTAACGCAATATCAAGCAGCTTTTGATCGCCGTGTGATAAGTTGCCACTGACGATATCGGCTTTTTTTTCTAAACCTAATTGCTGCATGACTTCGTGTGCACGGTCGCGTGTATCCGCTGTTGGAAAACGACCATGCATTTGCAAAGAACGTCCCAGAGGCGATTGCAATGCACCGCGTAATGATTCTTCAACCGTGAGTGATTTAAAAAGTTTGGCCACTTGAAATGCACGGCCTATACCTTTGCGTACGATTTCGCTGCTAGGCAGGCCTACAATATCTTCACCTTCGAGTAGTATGCGCCCTGAGTTGGGTTGCAAGCCACCTGAAATCAAATTGAAGAAAGTCGTCTTGCCCGCTCCATTGGGTCCGATGACGGCTGACAAAGAGCCGGCAGGGAAATCGATAGAGACATCGGAGGTGGCAACCACACCACCAAACGATTTACAAAGATGTTCGATTTTTAGCATGCGTAGCTTTGCTATGTATTGATACTTAGGGCTTGAGTGGGCGTGCCGGTGGAACGCCACCATAGGTTGCCCAGGTTGTGCCACACAGCCAGCCCACATCGATAGGCAAGGTCACGCCCGTAATTGCGCGTGCTGCATCGGATAAAAGAAAGCCCACACCATCAGCGACTTCATCAGGCATAACTAATCGGCCCATGGCGGATTGTTCAGACAGATCAGCAGGATTGCGATCACCGCGATCGATAGCAGCTTGCAGCGCTTCAGTCAGCGTGTAGCCGGGTGCCACTGCATTAACGCGCACACCAGAGCGTCCCCATTCAGCGGCTAGGCACATCGTCATCGAAATAACGGCGGCTTTCGCAGGTGCATACGCGTGCAGAGGTATAGAACGCGAACCAGTAATGGACGCGATATTGACTATTGCACCATGCCCTAATTCAGCCATGCGCGAACCAAATACCACGCAGCATAAATAGGTTCCGCGTTGATCGACATCGGTTACTTTGTCCCACTCCGCCATGGTCAATTTTTCAGGTGGCAGCTTGCGCTGCAAGATACCTGCGCTGTTAATCAGTCCGGTGACTGCGCCATGATTCTTTTCTATGAGTTTGGCAGCCTCATGTATGGTTTCGTCTATAAGTACATCGCAGGGATAAAAAGCCTTAATACCTGTCTCTTTGGTTTTCGCATCCGACCAGGTACCGGGAAGATCCATCACGATGACATCATCGCCACGTTTTACATGGTGCTGCACGCAAGCAGCACCAATACCGCTAGCGCCGCCCGTTACGACGGTTACCATTTTTTTACTCATTGCACGTCTCTCTTATTTTTAATGGTGTGTATCAGTTGTTGTACAAAATCGGTGATGCCACGTTTAAAGCCCAAAGCAAATAGCAGCACCACAATACCCAGTGCCAAGCCATGAAATTCAGTGGTTCGTGTAATCACGTCATTAAATAAAAGCAGTAATGCAGCGCCCACGACTGGCCCTATAAATATATTTAAACCGCCCATCATGATCATAAAGATCGCTTCACCCGACATCGTCCAGTAACCGAAGTCAGGGAATGCGCCAGAGACGAACAGCGCCATGATGATGCCACCTGCACCCGCCAGCGATGAAGCAAGCACGAAGGCATAGAGTTTGACGCGCCACACATCGATACCCAGATAGCGCGCGCGCTCGGCACTGTCGCGCACCATGCGCAAAGTGTAGCCAAAGGGTGATTGCAGCACGGTGCGTATGAGTAAAAGACAAGCGACAGCCATTACGCAGGCAAACCAGTAAAACTGCGTGTGCTCTGCCAGGTGAATACCCCAAAAAGGTGTGCGAGGAATGCCGCCCATCAGTCCCTGATCACCGCCTGTGAGCGATGTCCATGTCAGGATCACACTGTGTAGCAGCATTTGAAAAGCGAGCGTAAGAAAGGAAAAGTAAATTTCTTTTAGACGAACGCAGATGGCACCAACCACGAGCCCCAGCAGTGCGCAAAATACGATAGCCACTAGCATGGCAACGGGAATAGATACCGATGTTCTTTGCATCATCAATGCAAAAGCATATGCACCGCCACCAAAAAACATGGCATGACCAAACGACACCAGCCCGCCATAGCCCACCAAAATATTGAGAGACGTAGCGAAGATGCCCATCGCAGCTAAGCGAATCACATAATCAAGCAATACACGTGAAGAGCTGACGGTAGGAAGCAGCACCAGCAGCGCTAATGCCAGCAAGGCCCACAAAAAATCCGAGCGAAAAGTAGAGGTCTGTTTCATGCGCGTGTTTCCTTGCCGAGCAATCCATTCGGACGCAGTATCAGTATCAATGCCATGGCAATGAACATCAGGCCTTCAACAAACAGCGGAAAACCTATTGTGCCGAAGGCACGTATTAAACCGATCATTAACGCGCCTACCAAAGCGCCACTGACCGAACCCATACCACCGATGACAGTGACAATGAATGATTCAATCAGTATGGAAAATCCCATTCCCGGCGACATCGATCGCACCGGTGCTGCTAAGCCACCAGCCATACCAGCAAGCGCGCCACCAAACGCAAATACGCCGGCATAAATCAAACCGGTGTTAAGGCCCAGTGCAGATGTCATGGTGGGGTTTTGAGCAGCGGCACGAACAATCTTACCCATGCGTGTGTGATTGAGTATTACCCACAGTACTAAGGCTATTAGTGCGGCAGCAGCAATCAGATACACATAAAACACCGGAACAACACCACCCAGGATAAATAGCGGTGGCGCCTGAAATTCATCGGGCATGCCCATGGATTGGAACTCTGCACCCCAGACGATTTTTACTATGTCGTCCATCATCAGCACGAGCGCATAGCAGACCAGCAACTGCATCAGCACATCGGCGTTATAAACACGGCGCATAAAAAAGCGCTCGAATAGTAATCCGAATAAACCAACGCCTATACCTGCAGCCACTATCGATAATGCAAAACTGCCTGTGACGCGGTAAGCAGTCAAAGCGACATACGCGCCCAGCATGTAAAACGAGCCATGGGCAAAATTAACGATACCCAGCACACCGAAAATGAGCGTTAAGCCAGCAGCGACCAAAAAAAGTAGCGAGCCAACGATTAAGCCGGTAGAGAGTTGAGTCACGATGCACGACATCGAACTGAGGCAATCAAGCAAAGCAGAGGGATTCAATCAGTGCTCCTGGAATACGAAACAGTGGGGGATTAACCGCACGCGATGTGACTGTCCCACCTGAGTAGGTGGGACAGTAGTTAAGACTTATGCAAAGCCTTTGCGTTTTTTCCACTCTGCTTCAAGTTCGGTAATCTGTTTCCAGTTACCTGGAACAGGATTAGCCATGAAGGGCTCTTTACCCGACAGTTCACCCCAGCCCAGTGCATAGTCCACCAAGGTGTGATCGTCTGCGCGCATGGTGAGTTTGCCATTGGCGCCAAACGGGGAATCGATAGTCAGGCCCGTCAGTGCAGCAGCGATTTTGCTGCCTTCTGCGCTCTTGGCTTTTTTCATTGCAGCAGTAAGAAACTGTATGCCTGCGGCGTTTTGCCAAGCCCAGTTCAGTGGTAAATCGCGGTATTTGGCCTGATAGGCATCTGACCAGGCGCTGTTACCAGAATTGCTGGGGAAGCTCTTCAAATAACGATTACCTGAGTGCAGACCTACTGGCACGGATTTCACGTTATGCAGCACAGCGTAGTCCGCCATGTTGACACCGAAGAACTGCTTTTCTTTAAACAAGGCATAAATATTGGATTGATCGATGAACGAAGTCAGATCACCGCCCCACAAGCACGAATACACTGCTTGCGGATTACCTTGCAACAGACGCGTAATGTTTTCGCTGTAATCGGCTTGGAATAATTTTGGCCAGACATCACCCACGATCTCAACATCTTTATTGAATAATTTCAGGTGATCGATAAATTCAGCAGTGGTGTCGCGACCGTAGGCGTAATCGGGTGAGCATGTCATCCAGCGCCGCAGATTTTTTTCTTTCGCAATTTTGGCAGCATAGGCACCACCAATCACTGCATCATGGATACCTTGACGTGCGCAGCGAAATGCTAGCGGGGTACGTAATTTAGGATCAGCTGTTAACGCTGAAGTTTCAGAGCAGGTATGTATAACAAGCACACCCAGATCACGCGCGACTTCGTGTACGGCAAATGCGCCTGATGAGGCTTCACCGTCATAAATAATTTCGCAGCCTTCAGCGGTGACCAGTTCGCGGGCTACACGAGCGGCTTCTTGTGGCTGGCCTTTGGAGTCACGAATAACTAATTCAATTTTGCGACCACCTAAACCACCAGCGGCATTAAATTTTTCTACTTCCATCAAAGCGGCATTGGTCGATGCCTGTCCTAGCATTGCCACTCGACCTGACAATATGGTCGGCATGCCTATGCGTATGGATTTGTTTTGCGCCAGCGAGATATAGGGAAAGCCAAGGCTAGCCATACCGGCAACAGCCGTTGCGCCTTGTATCAGTTTGCGACGTTGGGGCTGTTGTGGTGCATTTTTATTTTTGATGCTCATGGTTGTCTCCTGTACTTAGCGCTATCCGTGCTCGCCTAAGCAGTGTTCAAAAAATTCGCGCAAGCGAAATTATGTTGTGGCGCAGCAGAGTTATCTCTGGTCGAACTCTCTGCGCGAACGACCAGGTGGGTTTGAGTATAAGGGATATGCCACCTACCACCATGGATAAAAATCGGGCATTTGGGATGGCTTGGAGGTGAAGTTTGGTTTACGCTTTTCGGTGAATGCCGTCACGCCTTCTTTGCCATCGGTAATGCTGGCGTAGAACATGGCAAGTGATTCCACCTTGTGCGCTTCTTCTGGATGACTAAAGGCGCTATTTCGGTAAATCATCTGGCGCGCCATGGCGGTTGACACAGGTGAGCGTTCGGTAGCGATCATGCGTGCCAGTTCGCGTGCGCGCGCTAGCAATTGATCTGCGGGCACAACCTCTTTGACCAGGCCGTGTTTATGCGCTTCATCAGCAGAAAAAATTTCGGCGGTGTGTACCCACTCCAGTGCTTTCGCGACACCGACTATGCGTGGCAAAAACCAGGTAGAGCAGGCTTCGGGAACTATACCGATTTTGCCGAACACGAATCCAAACTTGGCATGTTCAGAGGCTAGGCGTATATCCATCGCCAACTGCATAGTGACGCCGACACCCACGGCAGCACCATTGATGGCGCCTATGACGGGTTTTTTACAATTGAAAATCGCCAGCGAGACACGCCCACCGGTATCACGCACGCCTTTTACGATTGCAGGGTCATCCAGTCGTTCATTCATGTCTTTCATGGTGGGATGCTGAGTCTCATCCAACCCGAATACATTGCCGCTGACTGCCAGATCCATACCAGCACAAAACGCCCGTCCGGCACCGGTAACAATAATGACGCGCACATCATCATTTTCGCTGGCATCATTAAAAACCGAAATTAATTCATTCGCCATGGTGACGGTGAATGCATTGAGTTTGTCTGGCCGGTTTAGCGTGACCGTCAAAATATGTTCAGACAAATCGCAGGTCAGAGTTTCATGCGTCATTACGTTGTTCTCCAAAACAGGGGATAGAGTCAGCTACGCTGTATCAATTAATTTTCAGTGTACGTATCCAGCCATACGGATCGGGTGCACGGCCATACTGTATGTCGGTTAGCGCCGTGTATAAATGCGTTGCCACCGGTCCGGCTTTTTCATCATTGATGCGATATTCCTTGCCCTTGTAGCCAAACTTGCCAACAGGTGCAACGACTGCAGCGGTACCCACACCAAAGGCTTCGGTAATCCGTCCATTTTCTATATCAGCAAGCATCTCATCGACATCGATGCGCTCCTCGCTCACGGTATATCCCAGATCAGGTGCGAGTTGCATTACTGATTCGCGTGTTACGCCATGCAAGATGCTGCCTGAGAGAGACGGTGTAACTATGTGTTTGCCATCACGCACAAACATAATATTCATAGCGCCAACCTCTTCGATGTAACGACGCTCTATTGCATCTAACCACAATACTTGCTGATAACCTTGCGGCCTGACTTGCTCCGCTACAGAGACGGTACCTGCATAATTTCCGGTAGTCTTTGCTTCGCCGGTGCCGCCTTTGACTGCACGTACATAGTCATGCGATATGTGCACAGCTACTGGATTAAAACCATTCGCAAAATACGGGCCCACCGGACTAAGAAAAATATAGTGTAAGAATTTTTTCCCTATACGTACTTCCAGCGTCTCTTCGGTGCTAATAACCACAGGCCGTATGTAGAGAGTGCAGTTGGGCAGATGCGGTACCCATTCGTGCTCAAGTTTGACTAGGGATTCTATGTAATTAATGTGCGTAGCAGGATCGATCTCTGGCATGCCTAATCGCACTGCGGATCGATTCAAGCGCGCCATGTTTCTGTCTACACGAAACAAGTTGATGTCTCCATCCGGACGTCTGTACGCCTTAGTGCCTTCAAATATAGCCAAACCTATGTGTAAAACTTGAGCCACCGGATGCATAGGCAGAGGGCCAAACGCGCCTATGCGGGCGTCGTGCCAACCTTGCTCTTGAGTGTAGTGTTGCGTAAACATACGGTTGGTATATAAACGGCCAAAACCCGGGTTGTCGGGATAGATCGCAGGGCGAGGGTTTTGCAGTGTTTCTATTATCATTTTTAAAAACGTCTCAGTTTGGGTAGGTAATTCTAATCATCGTCTGACTGACGATAAGCGCAATTTTAGTGAGTCAGTTTACTTGTCTTCTGAATCCTTCCATGCAGCCATCAGCGTATTCGATGGCAATGATTCGTCGAGCAGTTTTTTGCCGGTTTCTATACCTGCGACAGGTAGTCCTTTGGGGTCGAGCTTACCGATTTGCACCAGCACGCTGGCCTGATCCCAATAAATATGTTCGTGATACAGCTTGTCACCGCGGAATTTAATAACAGCCAGTAGGGGGATTTCTACACGCTTACCGGTAGGCGGAACTCCCGGCAGCATCCACGGTATTTCACAGGTATGCGTAAAACAAAACAGCATTTCATCAACAACTTGGGTTGCACCTACTGTGCGCGAAATAGGGATCAAGGATGTATCAGGTGGATTGCTATTAACAAAGTGATGTTTATAAAAACGATGCAGCTGTTTATAGCCAACACCACCTGTCATGGTGGGAATATGGTTTACATACGGCTCAGCCACCATTGTGCTCATGGTGGCATCGACATCGCGTGTGCCGAATTCATATTCGCAGTGTTTATCCCACAATGCCGACAGATCAAAATTCGGGCCGATTTCTTCACGCAATGCAGCTACGCTGCGCTGATGCGCCATTAAGGCCGATGCTTTATGAAAGTGCTCACCATTCGGACGTGCAAATGCATGGTCAGCATCAGGGTAAATATAAATGTCAAAACCTTCGCGTTTACCTAAACGCTTTTTGATTTTTTCTTGGGCTTTTTCAGGGCAGTATTTATCTAAGCCAGCAATGTGCAAAACGACACGACATTCAATTTCATCGGCTTCGTCTAGCGCATCTTCTATGCCTACCCCGTAATAACCGATAGCGACATCCACATCGGTGCGGCAGGCTGCCAGATACGCCAGTTTGCCGCCCAGGCAAAACCCAAGTACTCCGACATCACCACTCACGCCGGGCATGTCGCGCAATGTTGTGATGGCATCTTGTATATCGTCCACGCCCAGATCTTGATCAAACCCCTGAAAATATGTAAACGCTTGTTGCCAGTCTTCAGGGGTGTAGCCGAGTTCTACGCCGGGTTTCTGACGCCAGAATAAATCCGGAACTAAAACAACATAGCCTTCTTCAGCGTAGTAGTTGGCAATCTCGCGCATATTGGCATTGACGCCGAAAATTTCTTGCGCAATCACCAAGCCAGGGCCTTTGCCCGAAGCGGGTTTGGCTAAGTAGGCGCTAAATTTTCCGCTGCCGTCACTGGCTTCAATTTTTATGTTGCGCGTTTTTACTGAGGTGGAGACTGAATTTTTCACTGGTTCGTCCTTGTTTGGAATAGATGGTTCAGATATTTCAAAGTCGGTTGTGCACGGGATTTTATGTTTACTAAAGCCCATTACGGTAGCATAGGCGTGCAAGACTATCCTATCTAAACAATAAGACAATAAAAGGAAAAGCAATGGAGATCAAAAACACAGTTGCGCTGGTTACCGGAACTAATCGTGGAGTAGGGCGCGCCATTGTTGAAGCACTGATCGCAGCAGGGGCTAGCAAAGTTTATGCTGCAGCGCGAGATACAGCTGGCGTAAACGATTTGGTGGCCAGCAGTGGTGGCAAAGTAGTAGCGATTACCTTAGACATCACCAATGATGCTCAGGTTGCTGCTGCTGTTGCCCATTGCGGTGATGTGACTTTAGTCATTAACAACGCAGGCTCAAATCATGCGTCAGGTTGCATAGCGGCCGACTCGCTCAAAGCAGCACGTGCCGAAATGGAAACGAATTATTTTGGCACGCTTGCTATGTGCCGTGCATTTTCACCGATACTCAAAGCCCATGGTGGTGGCGCATTAGTGAATGTGATTTCCATCGTCGCTAAAGCCACCATACCTGCGTATGGTTCATACAGCGCATCCAAAGCCGCTAATTTGCGCATGACCGAAAGCGTGCGTGCTGAGCTGGCAGCGCAACATACCTTCGTTCAGTCTGTGATGACAGGTGCCGTAGATACCGATATGGCCAAAGGCTACGATGGCCCAAAGAATTCACCGGCCGAGGTGGCGCAAGCGATATTGGCGGGTCTGGCCAGTGGCGAAGAAGATGTGTACGTAGGTGATATGACTGGTTGGATTAATGGTGCTTTGGCCAGTGATCCCAAAGGGTTAGAGCGTGAATTAGCTGCGTACCTTCCTGGTTAAACATTAATTAATACATGGTTTAATTTAAATTAACAACAAGTTAAATTCACGCTAAACTAAATAATAATCAATTTCATATTTAATTTATAAATCTTCTTTATAGGTTCTAAGCAAGGAGGCCGTGATGTTTACTTATTTAATCAAACGACTTCACGGCCTAGCCTTGTGTCTGTCTTTGGTTTCCGGCTCAGCGATTGCAGATCAAATCTCCGTTACTCACTGGGGGGTGCTTTTGTATGGAGCACCTTACGCAGTTGCCATGGAGCGAGGCTATTTCCGACAGGCCGGTATAGATATCAGCGGTATTTATAGTTCCAAAGGTGGTGGCACCACAGTTCGCAATATGATTTTGGGCGGCTTACCTTTTGGCGAGGTCGCACTCAGCGCGGCGATTGCAGCGGAGCGCGAAGGATTAGATGTTCGCATCGTGTGTGGCGGCGTACAAAATCTATCCGATTTGGTGTGGGTGACATTACCTGACTCACCGTTAAAAACCATTGCCGATCTTAAAGGTAAAAAGTTGGGTTACACCTCACCTAAGAGTGTGACGGATATGGTCACTACGCTGGTTCTAAACCATCAAAAAATTACGGGTGTAGAACGAGTTGCTGTCGGTAGTGTGGGTGCGCAGATGACAGCGCTACAGCAAAAGGCGATAGATGCGGCTTATCTGGGTGAACCGGTATACACCCAAAACAAAGCAAAGTTTCGTGTTTTATTTTTTGCACGTGATTTACTGCCTCAAAATAATTTAACGCAAACGGTAGGTGTAACTACCTCAGAATTTGCAAAAGCTAATCCTCAAAAAGTGAAAGCCATCATCGAGGGACGCCGTCGCGGTGTGGAGTTCATTTATCAAAATCCCAAAGAAGCGGCACTCATCGTGGCTAAAGCGTATTCGTTTGATCCCGTTATTATGGAGGAAGCGATGCTGTCATTAGCCAAAGCGAAGTACTGGAGCGCAGGTGAACTCGATCTTGCTGGTATGAATGCCATGGCCGAGGGACTTAAACTCACTGGTGCAATCGACAGTCCACCTAATTGGTCGAAACTCATAGACCGTAGTTTCTTAAAACAATAATGGCTGGGAAACTAGTTGTTAATCAACTGCAGCTGGTGTACAGCGGGGCTGATCAAGCCGACACGCATGCATTTGGCCCGGTCGATTTCTCGGTAGCGCCGGGTGAATTTGTATCTATCGTCGGCCCATCAGGATGCGGCAAATCCAGTTTGCTCGAATGCGTGTCCGGTCTGCTGCGGCCCACTAGTGGCGATGTAAGCCTTGATGGTCAGGTCGTTCGCGATCAGGTGCCAGCAGACGTTGGCATGGTGTTTCAGCAGGATGCGAGCTTCCCGTGGTTGACAGTATCGGACAATATCGCTTTTGGATTGCGTTATGGACGCGAATCTTTTTCTGCTGAAAAAATTCGACTACGCGTTGAAGAGGCGCTGTCGCTGGTAGGCCTGACAGAGTTTGCACAGCACTATCCCTCACAACTTTCAGGCGGTATGCGGCAGCGTGTATCCATGGCGCGTACCTTGGTAATGCGGCCACAATTATTACTACTGGATGAGCCGTTCGCAGCACTGGATCCGCAAACGCGACTTTTGATGGGTGAAGAATTACTTCAGCTGTGGCGGCAGAGCGGGGCGTCGGTTTTATTAATTACTCACAGTCTGGAAGAAGCGGTCATGTTGTCGGATCGTGTACTGGTCATGAGTGCGCGCCCGGGTTTATTCCGGCGTGAACTAATTACGGGATGGTCACCGGATCGCGGTGCCGATATCACTACCCATCCAGATTTTTCCGGCTATATCAATACATTGTGGTCTGTACTGCGCGATGAAGCGATTACTGCCATGCGCTCGCAAGCATGAACAGGCTGACTAATCTTTCGTATGATGTCATTCGTCTGCTACTTGTAGTCGCTTTAGTGCTGTTTTTGGAGTGGATATGTCGCATGGGATGGGTGCAGCCACAAGTGATTGTCCCACCCACGGTCATGTTAACTACCCTTTGGAAATTACTGCACTCAGATTCTATGCGGGCAGATATGGTTATTACATTTGGTGCAGCATTTAAGGCGCTAGTGCTGGCTGTATTTGTAGGCATGATACTGGGCTGGCTGATGCACAGATCTCAGCGCTTGCGAGCTGTTCTTTATCCGTTGCTCGCTTCCTGGTATTCCGTACCCGTGTTTGCTTTGTATCCTATGCTGATTGCTTTCATGGGGTTGAATCAGCGGCCAGTGATTGCTATCGGAGTGCTGATGTCGTTTGCTGCCATGGCGTTGAAAACGCTAAATGGTTTGCAAAGCATACCCGTAGTGTTGACTAAATCAGCACTCGCCATGGGTGTAGAAAAGTTTTCATTTTTTTGGCATGTACAGCTACCCGCAGCTCTACCTTCGCTCATGACGGGTTTTAAACTGGCTGCAACGTATGCATTTATCGGGGTCATCATGGCAGAGTTTATTCTCTCGCCGAACGGCCTAGGTCATGCTATCTCTTATGCCTACAATGATTTTGATACACGAACTATGTATGCGCTAATGGTATTGGTGATGCTGGCATCTGTCTCAGTGCAGTGGGTGTTGATACAAATTGAACGTCGCGTTTTAGCTCACCGCGCTACCTTGGGCGGTCTCTGATGCGTACCTATGCTGACAGAGCAATAGCTATTTTTTTGGTACTGGGTTTATGGCATTTCTTATGCCTATGGTACGGTACAGATGCTGTTGCCTCACCTGTAATGACCGGGCAGCGATTAGCTATGCTAATCAGCACAGGTAGCATCTTGCCCCATCTGGCATTTAGTTTATCTTCCTGGATAGTGGGACTGCTTCTGGCTAGCTTTATTGGTCTGTCTTTGGGTTTGGTACTGGGCTTACATCGCGCCAGTGGATTAATTTTTGAACCTCTATTTGTCGCCGTATCGACCCTACCCAAAGTAACGCTGTATCCCATGGTGTTGTTGATTTGCGGGCTGGGACAATCATCCAAAATTGCATTTGGTTTTATTCATGGCGTACTGCCCATCATGCTGTTTACTTTAGGTGCGGCGCGCGAGATACCGGTTCATTATGTAAAGACTGCGCGTACTTTGGGTTTGGACTACGTCACAACGATACGCCGCGTGATGTTGCCGGCTATGTCGGCTGGCATAGTTTCAGGTTTAAGCTTGGGTTCTTCACTCACGCTGTTGGGAGTAATCATCGGTGAGATGTTTGGTGCTCAGCAAGGATTGGGATTTTTACTGATGAACGCGATCGATATCAACGACACGGCGCAAATGGCCGCCGTGGCGTTGATATTGGTGCTTATGGCAGTGACACTGAGTATGTTGGTGCGCTTGATGACCTACGTATTTAACCGGCAAGCTCTGCGAGGTTTTACGCCCGTCTCGGGCATTTAAAACTATCTCACCACGGCTAGTTGTACGCGTTGTTTGTTTCTGAACGTGTAAAGCGTTAAGGCGCTATTTTTTACATCGCCTTTGGCATCAAAAGTTATCGAACCAGTGACCCCCTGATGTGTTGATGAGGCCATCACGGGCAGATATTTTGCGGGCTCAGCTGACCCTGCTTTTTGCATAGCGGCGATCATGAGCATCGTAGCGTCATATGCATACGGCGCATAGATTTGCACATTGCCATTGTATTTTTTACGATAGGCGCTACGAAAATCGTCCATCACTTTTTTCTGCGCATCTTCTATACCGCCGGGCTCTGAACACAAAACCACATCATCGATCAGTCCTTCACCAGCCAGCACGGGCATTTGCTCAGAGCAGACACCATCACCACCCATAAATTTTGCTGAGATACCCAGCTGTTTCATTTGACGCAGCATAGGGCCGCCCACAGCATCAATACCACCAAAGAAAATCGCATCGGGCTGCTTAGCTTTGATGGCGGTGAGAATGGCACTAAAATCAGTGGACTTGTCTGTGGTGAACTGACGGCTGACGATAGTAATCCCATTCGCTTTGGCAGATTTTAAAAACTCATCTGCCAAACCCTGGCCATAAGCGGAGCGATCATCTACCACTGCAACATTTTTTAGCTTCAGTGTTTGTGCGGCATAGCGCCCCATCACGCTGCCGAGTTGCGCATCATTAGCAACCACACGAAATGCGTTCTGGTAACCCTGCAGCGTATATTTGGGATTGGTTGCAGATGGCGAGATCTGGGGTACACCCGCGTCATGATAAATTTTTGAGGCCGGTATGGTAGTACCAGAGTTTACGTGGCCGATCACGCCCTGGATTTTTCCATCGACCAGTTTTTGTGCGACCAAGGTCGCTTGACGCGGTTCGGCCGCATCGTCTTCAGACACCATCACAAATTTAGTTTTCTTGCCGCCTATGCTGATGCCTTTGGCATTCGCCTCATCGATCGCCATACGCACGCCGTTTTCTGTATCTTTGCCTAAGTGAGCTATGTTGCCCGTAAGGGGGCCTGCATGACCTATACGCACTATCAGCTCTTGCGCATGGGCAGTGGAGAATAAAACACTCAGGGTTGTCACTGCTATTTGGGCGCAAAAATAAAAACGCATGGGATTGTCCTTTCCTAGTTAGTGGGGTGACTTTGCGGCTTAGAGTGGCAAGTCGTTTTTAAAAAGTTAATCTTTGTGACTGCTTTACGCATTTCCATGATCAGGTACGGCAGATTACCTTGATTGGCAGTAGTACATTCAAACAGCTCTTGGTAGCATAGCGAACTTTACAGAGAGACTTCAGGGTCGTTAGTACTATCTCTGGTTGTCAACGCCTAAAAACATACAACGACACCTTATTTCCATCGGAGACTTCATGGCAAACGTTAGTCAGCGCGCTCAAGGCCTGGGTACAGAAAACGCATTTATTGTTCTTGCAGAAGTCAACAAGCTTATACGAGAAGGCCACGACGTTATTTCATTTTGCATAGGTCAGCCAGATTTTCATACGCCTATGAATATTCAGGATGCTGGCGTGAAGGCAATACGTGAAGGTCGTCATGGTTATACGCCATCAGCGGGCATTGCCGAATTGCGTCAGGCAGTTGCTGATGATTTCACTCGCACTCGCGGTATCAAAGTCGATGCTGACGACGTAGTAGTAGCTGCAGGCGCTAAACCATTTATTGCGTACACCATACTTACCACCACAGATTATGGCGCTGGTGATGAAGTCATTTATCCAGTGCCAGGTTTTCCCATTTATGAATCGCAAATTAAAGCTAGTGGTGCAGTGGGTGTGCCAATTTATTTGCGTGAATCGCGTAACTTTAGTTTTGATCCACAAGAATTAGCCGACAAAATCACACCTAAAACCAAGTTATTGATTCTGAATTCACCACAAAATCCTACTGGCGGCATCATTCCTAAAAAAGATATGGAAGCGATAGCTGAGATTTTACGCAAGCATCCCCAGATCTGGATTTTTGCTGATGAAATTTATGGTCGCTTGATTTACGAAGGCGAATTTGTATCGATTGCTTCTTTGCCGGGTATGCAAGAGCGCACGATTATTTCTGATGGTTGCTCCAAAACCTGGGCTATGACAGGCTGGCGTTTAGGCTTTGCAGCCAACAAAAAATTGGCACCGTTCTTTACTACCTGGATTACCAATACCGAATCCTGTGCATCGCAAATAACACAATGGGCAGGTGTAGAGGCCTTGAATGGTCCGCAAGATGATGCTAATCGCATGCGCGATATTTTTCATCAGCGTCGTGAATTAATCGTTGGTTTACTAAACAAAGTGCCCGGTGTGACCTGCAAAAATCCTGGCGGTGCATTCTATGCGTGGCCGAATGTTACAGAGGCATGCAAGCTGACAGGCTGCAAAGATTCAGAAGAATTGCGCAAACGCCTGCTCAACGAAGCAGGTTTGGCCGTACTGGCCGATATACATTTTGGTCCACGCGTAGAGGGTGAAGGCCAGCACATACGTTTAAGCTATGCGGCATCCGATGACGCTATCAAGCAAGGTATTCAGCGTATGGCAGACTTCGTGAACAAGAACCGGGTTTAATTATTTAAACTGTCGCGATGGGCGCAACCGGTGAGCCCACCGCGCCCGGTAATCGTAGTGGTGGCGCCGTCAATAAAAAGCGCGAACGCTGATGTGCGCGCAGCCACTGCGCCAAGGGTGTTAAATGCCACAGCTCACCCAAATGTATACCTAACTTGAATAGACAATGCTCATGCAAAGGCAAGGTGGCGCATGATCCGTTGTGATGTGACGCAGGGTGGGCTTCAACGGCGTAGTTATCGGCTATCAGCACGGATAATCCGGAATCACTAATCCATTCCAATAGCTTGGGATCACGACCTTCCAGCACAGCGCAACTGTTGGCAAGCAGTTGTTCGTCAGGCTGACGATTCATACTCAATAAAAGATCAGCAAACCCCGTGTGCAGGCACACCATGTCTCCCGACTCTATCGTGATGCCATCGTTACTTAGAATGTCAGACAGTACAGAGTAATCAACATGCACCCGTTGATTACCCAAGTGCGCATGCAGGTCTATCATGACAGCGCGACCTTGCACGCAACGTTCCGCCATTTTTTCTATGCCCAACGCTTGTGCGTTGGATGTTGAGCGAGTGCCCATCGTCGGCGCTATACCCGCATCAGATGCATCGCTGGGCCCGATGATATCGGTGCCTGCTCGGTAGCCATTGTAATAAACCGCTATCGCGTCACCATCGTCATTCGCATCAAACAGCGAGCCTATATGCGCAAGACTATCCCACTGCGTGCTGTACTGTAGATACATGATCGCTAAATCATCGCTCACCACATCGGTATGTTGAGGATTATCTTTACCCAAAGCGTAATTCATGTTGGGCTGTTGATTACGCAAAGTTGGTCGTAGTACCGGTGGATGGCGACGCGGATTTAATACATTCCCACCGGGCACATCGAGAGGTAGCGACAAATTAAAACTTAAGCCGTGGTGTACTTCAGCTATACCTTGCAGCACCTTGGCTGGGGTAATCAGATTGAGCCGACCTGCTTGATCATCGGCGCCAAAGTCTCCCCAATTCGAACCAGGAGGTCGTTTTTTCCAGCGAGTAGGTGATTGCATGACGACCTCCGTTAGTGAACGTTATGTTTAGTATCCAATAGCAGCGCCATCACTACGGGGATCGGAACCGCCGACACGAATACCACTTACGGGGTCTATCGTAATGCCATGCGCATGACCTGCTAGTTCATTCCAGTCTGGCCAGCGATTGAGTAAGTGCCCGCGTTGTTCTAGTGTCTTGAAGGTTGCATCAGGAAAGCGTCCTTCTATGTGCAGGGTATCGCGTGGCTCACCTAAAGCAAAGCGACCAGAAAGCCAGCGCGGTGCTTCTAGTGCTTGTTGTATATCGCAGCCAAAGTCCATCATCGCAATGTAGGTTTGTAATTGTATTTGCGGTTGACCATCCGCACCCATGCAGCCCACTACGCTCCACAGTTTGCCATTGCGCTTACCTATAGACGCGATCAAGGTATGCAGTGGAATTTTTCCAGGTTCCAGTTTGTTGGGATGCTGCGCATCAAGTGAAAAATAGGCGCCACGATTTTGTAAAACAATGCCGGTATCGCCAGCCACCACAGTAGAGCCAAACACGCCATACAAACTGTGAATCAACGACACAGCATTTCCTTCTGCATCAACCACTGCGATATACACGGTGTCGCCAGTCAGACTGCCATAGGACGGAATTTTGTCCCACGCCAAGGCATGTTCAGCGTCTATCAGTGCGCGTCGCTCATTGGCATATTCTTTCGAGATGAGCCTGTCCATAGGTATGTCAATGAACTTGGGGTCAGCTATATAACGATCTCTGTCGTGATACGTGATTTGTTTTGCTTGCACTAGAAGATGCACATGATCGGGACCAAGGAAACCAGTTTTTTTCAGATCCAGTGGCTCAACCAAGTTGAGCATTTCGATCACAGCAAACCCCTGAGTCGGCGCCGGCGTTTGATACAGTGTTAGATCGTGGTACTGACCCACCAGCGGCTGACCCCATTCGGCATGCTGGGCATGTAAATCGTCTTTAGTAAAAAATCCACCGCGTTGCTGCACATAGTTGGCGAGTGCTTCAGCTATTGGACCGTCATAAAAACCATGGCGACCATCTCTGCCTATGGATTCGAGGGTATTGGCAAGCCCGGGATTGCGCAGTAGTGATCCCGCTTGCGGCACACCATTGTTTAAAAAGATGGCCGCTGCATCCGGTTCGGCACGAAGTTCTTGTTCTGTTTTTGCTATCCATCCGGCGAGTCGCGCTGTCACTGGAAAACCATCACGCGCATAGCCTATAGCTGATTGCAGGTTACGCGCCATAGGAAGCTTGCCGTACTTGGCATGCGCCTGACACCAGCTGTCTACTGAACCCGGGGTCGTTAAGCTGGCAGGCAAGATGCCGCGAAACGGAATTTCCGTCATGCCACGGCTACTGAAATATTCTGTGGTGGCAGCAGCGGCAGCGCGGCCACCGCCATTTAAGAAATGCACATCACCGGTTTTTGCATCATGAATTAACCAGAAAGCATCGCCACCTACACCCACCATATGTGGATACATCACGGCTAGCGCAGCACTCGTCGCAATAGCGGCATCCACAGCAGAGCCACCTGCTCGCAATACATCGATGCCGGCTTGCGAAGCCAGCGAATGAGGACAAGTAACCATGCCATGCGGTGCCAGAGTCGCGGGGCGGCCGGTGTTGATTTTCAAAATGGATCTCCTAAAATTTTCA
>JAJTGE010000029.1 GCA_021298555.1 Oxalobacteraceae bacterium | reverse complement strand
GCCGCAGGCATTGTTGGATCAAATGGCCGTGGGCGGCAGGCTGGCAGCACCCGTAGGCACGCGTAATCAAGAGCTACGACTGATACGCAGAATACGAAGAAATGAATGGACTACTGAGACGCTTGAGCGATGCCATTTTGTTCCGCTTAGGCCGGGTACCTTTGGTTAAGTAAAAACTTCATTCCGATGACGAGACAACGATGACCCACCACCAGGGAAAAATTCTCATAGGCATACTCATTATGCTCATTACTGGGTGTGTCGAGATGGGCTCTAACGCGCCCATCGATGACAGAACCGAACTTCGGGACAGGAAGTTACCAAAGCCTAAACCACCAGAGCCACAAATTGCAGATGCTCCCGGGTTTTACACAGTTAAAAAAGGCGATAATTTGATGAAAATTTCGCTCCAGTTTAACCAAAACTGGCGCGATATCGTCGACTGGAATACCTTATCCAATCCGAATGATATTAAAGTCGGGCAGGTGTTACGTATCGTGCCGCCTGAGGGTGCACAGCTAGCGGCTGTACCCATGGACAATCGTTTAGAATTGCGGCCACTCGATGCCCGCCCTGCCGCGAATGCAGTATCAGCAATCTCATCAGTCAAAACACTTCCATCAGGCAGTAAAGTTATGTACACCGATCAGGCGTGGGCCGACATGCAGCGTGGCGAAGCAAGCCCGGCGCGTTCGCTGGACTCACCTCGCAAGCTCAGTGATAGTTCAGTAGGCTCTGCAAAATTTAGTTGGCCCACAGAAGGTAAAGTCGTCAGTACTTTTGACTCCACCCGAAAAGGGATAGATATCGCCGGTCAACTCGGTCAACCTATCATTTCAGCGGGAGATGGAACCGTTCTTTACGCAAAAAATATGCGTGGCTACGGCAACCTGGTGATCCTAGACCACAATGACGGATTGGTTTCAGCCTACGCACACAATAAAAATATCTTGGTAAAAGAAGGTCAAACAGTAACAAGAGGCCAGAAAATTGCGGAGATGGGGAACTCTGATTCCGACTCCGTAAAATTGCACTTCGAAATACGCCAACTCGGTAAACCGGTGGATCCCATGGGCATGTTACCCGGGCGCTAAATGAGTTTTTTATCGCTTATCTGAGTATCTATTTGTAGTGAGATAGTTCCTGTGACTCCTGTACTCGTCTTCGATATAGAGACCATTCCTGATGTGCAGGGCTTGCGTGCACTGACCGGTTGCGAGCAGGACCTCACTGACACTGAAGTCGCTGCACAAGCATTTGCTGCACGTCGCGAAAAAACTGGATCCGATTTTCTCCAGCATCACTTACATCGTGTGGCGGCTATTTCCTGCGTATTTCGCGATAACGAGGGTTTTCGCGTTCGCTCGCTTGGGTCGGTTGACGACAGTGAAGAAAAACTATTACACGACTTCTTTAAAGTTGTCGACCGCTACACTCCACAACTGGTTTCATGGAATGGTGGTGGGTTTGATCTGCCTGTTCTAAATTATCGATCATTGATTCATGGTGTTACGTCCGCGCGTTACTGGGAACAGGGTGAGGAAGATCGTGATTTCAAATGGAATAATTATCTTTCTCGATATCACTCACGGCATCTCGATTTGATGGATCATTTAGCGATGTACACTGGGCGCGCGAATGCACCATTAGATGATCTGGCAAAGCTTTGCGGGTTTCCTGGAAAAATGGGTGTTGATGGCTCTCAGGTATGGGCATTATTTCAGGAAGGTCGGTTGACAGAAATCCGCGATTATTGCGAAACCGATGTGGTCAACACCTACCTGGTTTACTGCCGCTATCAGCTTATGCGTGGCCAACTCACGCGTGATGCTTTTGATGCAGAGATTGCCCTGGTAAGAAATTCACTTTCCGTGCTAGATGCTACTCACTGGCGAGAGTACCTCGCTGCCTGGCCTGCCGTTGAGTAGCAATAACGCTACCACATAGACGTTACAATTCCATGTTTCAACTATTTAGGAGCATTGGGTGCTCCTAAAAGTCGTGCAGAGAGAACAATCGAAAATAGCATTTTATGGATGACATTCTAAAAATTGAATCGCTTGATATGGAAGCGCGTGGGGTAGGCCATCTCACCAATGAAGATGGTAGTGCTGGCAAAGTTATTTTTGTTGACGGTGCACTACCTGGGGAACGCGTTAGATTCAAGTCATACCGACGCAAGCCGAAATGGGAAGCCGCTGATATGACGGAGCTCTTGCATGAATCATCATTGAGAGTGCGTCCTAAGTGTGCGTATTTTGGTATTTGCGGTGGCTGTGCTATGCAGCACCTAGAGCCGTCTGCGCAGGTGGCTATCAAGCAAAGAGTGCTGGAAGATAATTTTCAACACATAGGAAAAGTTAATCCTGACACAGTGCTTAGGCCGGTATACGGCCCTAGTTGGGGTTACCGCTTCCGCGCCCGTCTTTCAGTGCGCTACGTCGCTAAAAAAGGTGGCGTGTTGGTAGGTTTTCATGAGCGCAGATCCAGTTTTGTCGCCGACATGAAAACCTGCCAGGTATTACCCTCGGCAGTTTCAAAAATGCTGGTGCCGTTGCGGTTGCTTATAGAAGATTTATCTATACGAGATCGGCTGCCTCAAATAGAAGTCGCCGTAGGTGAAAATTCGGACGGGCTGATGATCGCTATGGTTTTGCGTGTGCTCGATTCACCGAGTGCAGATGATTGCGAAAAACTAAAACTTTTTGCCGATCAATGGAAAGTTCAATGGTGGTTGCAGTCGAAAGGGCCAGATACTGCAACGCCGTTCTATCCTACAGAGACTGCACTTCAGTATAGCCTTCCAGAATTCGGCATACGTATGCCGTTTAAGCCCACCGATTTCACACAAGTAAATCATCAAATTAATCGTGTTTTAGTTGAACGTGCTTTACGATTATTGGATGTGCAACCCAATGATCGTATTGCTGACTTGTTTTGTGGTTTAGGTAATTTCACTTTGCCTCTAGCCACCATGGCGAGAGAAGTTATCGGTATCGAAGGGAGTGAGACGCTCACTGAGCGCGCGCTGCATAACGCAAAATTAAATGGCTTGGATAGTAAGACGCATTTTTACAGCCGGAATTTATTTCAGATTTCGGTCGACGATATGCGTGACTTGGGTCATTTTGATCGTATGTTGATTGATCCCCCTCGCGAGGGCGCGATGGAAGTTTGCAAAGCGTTGGTAGGTTTGATGGAAACCAATGCTGATCAACTTCCTAAGCGCATTGTTTATGTGTCCTGCAATCCAGCGACATTGGCGCGAGATGCCGCACTGTTGGTCCACTGCGGTGGCTACAGACTTTCTAAAGCAGGCGTGATTAATATGTTTCCGCATACCGCCCATGTTGAGTCCCTAGCTGTATTTGACCGCACTAGTTAAATCGTTAGACGAAAAAAAACGCCGACCATAAAGTCGGCGTTTTTATGTGCGCTTAGATACGCTTCATAAAATCTTAATCGCGTTCTCCGCCCAAAATGCCCAACAGTGCTAGCAGGTGCACAAAGATGTTGTAAATATCGAGATAAATGGCCAGGGTTGCCGTAATGTAGTTGGTCTCGCCACCGTTAATTATGCGCTGTACATCAACCAGAATGTAAGCAGAAAAAATCGCAACAGCGATAGTTGATATCACCACCTGCATCAAGGGCATTTGCAGAAATATGTTGGCCACACCCGCCAACAGAATGACGATTACTCCAGCAAAGAGCCAGCTTCCCAAGCCAGAAAAATCACGCTTGCTGGTTGTGGCAATGGTGGCCATCGCTGTAAAAATTATCGCTGTGCCACCAAAGGCGGTCATGATCAACGAACTACCATTTGAGAAATGCAGAATCTGCTCCAGCATACGCGAGAGCATCAAACCCATGAAAAAGGTAAAGCCGAGCAATACGGCTACACCGATAGCGGAATCCTTGGTTTTTTCGATAGCGTAGAAGAATCCAAATGCGATCGCCAGAAATGCGATGAAACTAATCATCGGGCTGCCTGCGAAAAGCGAAAAATGCATCTGCAGGCCTAGCCAGGCACCAAATACAGTGGGAATCATCGACAGTGCTAGTAGCCAGTAGGTGTTTCGCAGCACGCGATGGCGAACGGCGAGCATATCGCTGGATGCGCCGTACATACTTTGAAGTTGCTGGTCCATGTAGACTCCTTAATGAGTGGGGTTACTTGCAGCAGAGGGGTTCCATATGCTGCCAAAAACGTAATTTACCTGATTTTTATCTGCTAATTCTAGCCCAAATAGTCAATGTTGATTGGGAAACGATGTGCTTGGCGCGGGGATTCCGACGTTCTTCCATGGTAAAATCCAAGGTTAATCAGGATTCCAGTCTTTTTTCTTAACCCGTTATTTTTATTGGAGTTTTTACAGATGGCAACCGAGCGTACCCTGTCTATCATTAAACCAGACGCCGTAGCAAAAAACGTGATCGGACAGATTTATTCGCGATTTGAAGGATCCGGATTGAAAATCATCGCATCGCGTATGACACAACTTTCCCGTGCAGAAGCCGAAGGTTTCTATTCGGTGCACCGCGAGCGCCCTTTTTTCAAAGACTTGGTTGATTTCATGATTTCTGGCCCTGTGATGGTCCAAGTGCTGGAAGGCGAAAACGCCATTTTGAAAAACCGTGATTTGATGGGTGCAACCGACCCTAAAAAAGCTGACAAGGGCACGATACGCGCAGATTTTGCTGATTCTATCGATGCCAATGCGGTTCATGGCTCCGATGGTCCTGATACGGCCAGCGCAGAAATTAGTTATTTCTTCCCAACCCTGAACATTTACTCTCGCTAAGAAGGGCGGCTAGTAGAGCTGCCATCAAGCGTGGAATGTCGGAAAATTTATGACGGCAATCACCAACCTGCTTGATCTGGAACCCTCAGCCCTCACTCAGTGGTGCCATGAGCAGGGGGAAAAACCATTTCGGGCGCGTCAGCTTCAGCGGTGGATACACCAGTTTGGCGAGAGTGAGTTTGACGCAATGACTGACCTCGCTAAATCCTTGCGTGAAAAATTGCGCGGCCGTGCATGCGTGTCAGCTCCGGCTATCGTGGCAGATCACATATCATCAGACGGCACCCGTAAATGGTTGTTTGATGTCGGTGTGGGTGATGCGATTGAAACAGTATTCATTCCCGAAGAGGGGCGGGGTACCTTGTGTGTATCGACGCAAGCAGGTTGTGCAGTTAATTGTCGTTTTTGTTCGACAGGAAAACAAGGTTTTTCGCGTAATCTCGAGGTGGGTGAAATCATCGGCCAGTTATGGACAGCGGAATTCATGTTGAGACGTAGTCAGGGTGTTGTTGCGGGCCCCAAGGGTGAGCGTCAAATCACTAATGTCGTAATGATGGGTATGGGTGAGCCCTTGTTGAACTACGGGCCCACGGTTTCTGCGCTTAGGTTAATGCTGGACGACCATTCTTACGGGTTGTCACGTCGCCGGGTCACCTTGTCTACTAGTGGTGTTGTGCCCATGATGGATAAGCTCTCTCAGGATTGCCCGGTTGCTTTGGCAGTCTCTCTTCACGCCCCTAACGACGCTTTGCGCGACGAGTTGGTGCCGTTGAATAAAAAATACCCACTTGCTGAATTGATGCGTGCATGTCAGCGGTATCTTGACTATGCCCCCAGAGATTTCATTACCTTCGAATATTGCATGCTCGACGGGGTAAATGATAGCGAAGCTCACGCGCGTGAACTACTCGCTTTGGTGAGAGATGTCCCATGCAAATTCAATTTAATTCCGTTTAACCCCTTCCCGGCATCGGGCCTCAAGCGTTCTTCGAATCAGCGCATCAAGGCATTCGCACAAGTTCTAATGGATGCAGGCATTGTGACAACCGTTAGGAAAACCCGCGGTGATGATATTGATGCAGCATGCGGTCAGCTGGCAGGTGAGGTTCAGGATCGCACTCGCGTACAGGAGCGGTCCCAAAAGATGGCGGAGTATCAAAAAAAATATGGCAAAGATTTCGGTCGAATTGTGGAGATAGGCGGGTGAAACGGGTAGTTTTTTTCATTAGTTGTTTTTTGATGGTGGCTGCGTGCGCTCCCACATTTTCCAACACCTCACTTTCTTATGGAAATAAGGCCGAGCTAGAGCGGCGTGCAGAGCTGCGCATGCAACTTGCTTCTGCCTATTACAGCGAAGGTCAATATGCAACAGCTTTGTCTGAATTGGATCAGGCGTTACAAACAGGAGAGCGCCGAGCTGATGTACTTGGGCTGCGTGGATTGGTCCTTATGCAACTTGGTAATTCAGAGGGTGCTTCAAAAAACCTTCAACAGGCGTTGCAAATAGAACCTGAAAATCCCGACCTTCTGAATAACTTTGGATGGTTTTTGTGTGAGACGGGCCAAGCTGAACGATCACTGCCTTTTTTTGATCGCGCAGTTTCCACTAAAACGTACCAGTCTCCTG
Organism: Oxalobacteraceae bacterium; assembly: GCA_021298555.1. Classification (GTDB taxonomy): domain Bacteria; phylum Pseudomonadota; class Gammaproteobacteria; order Burkholderiales; family Burkholderiaceae_D; genus Pernthalerella. The sequence goes on along the minus strand of JAJTGE010000029.1, from coordinate 29,388 downwards.
CAAAAGCATTGATGAATGCTGGACGTTGCAGTATGAAACTAGGACAACGAGGGGCGTCTGAAAATTATTTTCGACGTGTTTTGCAGATCGATCCTGAGCAGATCGGTGCTCATGCCAGCCTTGCAAAATTATCTTATGACTCCAGTGATTTCAAGCGAGCTAGACGTCACCTACTTCAAGTGATTACTAGTGCAAGGGCCAAGCCGGAAGATTTTCTAATGGCAATGGCGGTTGAGCGTCAACTGGGCGACAAACTCGCTGAAGAAAGCATTGCGCTGCAATGGCGTAAACGCTTTCCAGATGCAGTCTTATCGGGCACATCATCACCTGGTTTAGTCGATGAGCGATAAAGCATTGGAAAACTTATCCATTTCGGATGAAATTAGCGCCGTGGAGATAAACCACGCGCCGGCTGAACCTGTCGTAGCCGTCATTGATAACACGCTCTTAGTAGCGACTTTGCCCGGCCATGTATTGGCGGCAAAAAGAGAAGAATTACGATGGTCTTTAGAAGAAGCCGCAGAACGTTTAAAGCTGACTCCAAGGCAGGTTGTAGCACTTGAAGCAAATGATTTTGATGCCTTGCCGGGTATGTCTAGCGTTCGAGGTTTTGTTCGTTCATACGCCAAACTGTTGGGGCTTGATCCCGAGCTTATGCTCGAGATGTTGTCTGGAGAGCCCAACCCAGCGCAGGGTCAAATGCTATTACGGCGTCCTTTGCCTATGAATGGCTTTCCTGGGCAACGCTCCTCTCCGCCACCCAGAAATCGGGCTGGCCTTACGAAGTTTCTAGCATCCGTGATTATTGTTACAGCCATGGGTGCGGTGGGTTATGAAGCATATCGCTCGGAATGGATACCTGTTGCGATGTTAGAGGATTGGGTACCTGAATTGACGTGGCCATCAATCTTCTCTGTAACGCTGATTGAAGAAAACCAACTAGAAAAAATATCTTCAGCAGTTACCGAGAAATTTACTGCAACGCCTGTACCCGTGGTCAGTCCGTCTCAAGCACTAGAAATTATTGTGACTCAAGACGCATGGGTTGAGATAACTACTTTTAATGGCACGAAAATAGTATCTCGCTTGATGAAAGCAGGTACCACTGAATTGTTTGAAATCACTGAGCCGGTGGTACTGGTGGTTGGAAACGCAACAGGAGTAAAGGCCAAATTACGTGGCCAGCTACTCAATCTTAAAGCGGTAGCGCGCGACAATGTATCCAAGCTCAGTCTTAAGTGAGGCCGCCATGAATTCACCTTTATCAGATACGCCAATCTCTTCTGGGTCGCTAGTCAGGCATCGTACGCGATCGGTTCGCATTGTTCATGGATCACGTGTAGTGATGGTGGGCGGTGATGCACCTATCTTGGTTCAATCCATGACCAACACCGATACGGCTGATGCTATTGCGACGGCTATTCAAGTCAAAGAGCTTGCGCGAGCCGGATCCGAGGTGGTTCGCATTACAGTTAATTCCCCCGAGGCTGCAGCCGCCGTTCCTGCGGTCCGCGAGCAACTCGATCGTATGGATGTTGATGTCCCGTTGGTTGGTGATTTTCATTACAACGGTCATCAGTTACTCACTCAATACCCTGCCTGTGCGGATGCATTATCCAAATACCGTATTAACCCAGGTAATGTAGGTCAGGGAGCTAAACGCGATACGCAATTTGCGCAAATGATAGAAGTCGCATGTAAACATCAAAAGCCTGTTCGTATTGGTGTGAACTGGGGCAGTCTTGATCAAGCATTGCTTGCGCGTGTGATGGATGAAAATGCAAAACGCGCTCATCCGTGGACGGCACAAGCGGTTATGTATGAGGCTTTGGTTACGTCCGCTTTAGAAAACGCTCGTAGAGCAGAAGAACTCGGCTTACCCGGTGACATGATCATCCTTTCCTGTAAAGTTTCAGGTGTTCAGGATTTGATTGCTGTTTATCGCGAGCTTGCTCGACGCTGTGATTATCCTTTGCATTTGGGATTGACTGAAGCAGGTATGGGAAGTAAAGGTATCGTTGCATCAACGGCTGCATTATCAGTCCTGCTGCAAGAAGGTATAGGCGACACCATACGTATTTCGCTTACACCCGAACCTGGAGGTGATCGAACCCGAGAAGTCATCGTTGCACAAGAAATACTGCAGACCATGGGCTTACGTAAATTTACCCCTATGGTAATTGCGTGTCCTGGGTGTGGTCGAACGACCTCTACCGTTTTTCAAGAATTAGCGGACCGTATACAGACGTACCTCCGTGATCAAATGCCTATATGGAAAGGCACGTATCCCGGAGTAGAGGCGATGAATGTGGCCGTGATGGGATGTATTGTTAACGGGCCGGGTGAGTCCAAGCATGCCAACATCGGTATCAGCTTGCCCGGCACGGGTGAGTCACCAGCTGCTCCGGTGTTTGTGGATGGCGAAAAAACCGTGACTTTGCGCGGTGAGCGTATTGCTGAAGAATTCCAGTCTATTGTGCTGGACTATGTGAAAAATCGATATGGCAGAAACTAAAAAAAGCGAAAAAATCCTCGGTGTGAAGGGGATGAATGACATTCTTCCCGCCGATGCAGCATTGTGGGAATTATTCGAAAACACAGTTCAATCTGTGTTGAAGAGCTATGGCTATCAGCAGATTCGCACACCGATAGTCGAGCCGACAGCCTTATTTTCCCGAGGCTTGGGAACAGTGACAGATATAGTTGAAAAAGAGATGTACTCTTTCACGGATAGCATGAACGGTGATGAGCTCACACTGCGTCCCGAATGCACCGCGAGTGTGGTTCGATCGGTGTTGGAACATAACCTCACCTATGATGGACCTAAACGTCTTTGGTACAGCGGCCCCATGTTCAGGCATGAACGTCCACAACGAGGACGTTATCGCCAATTTCATCAAGTAGGCGCTGAGGCTGTTGGCTTTAACGGTCCTGACATTGATGCAGAGCTGATCATGATGTGTCAGCGACTTTGGGATGATTTGGGTCTGACAGATATACGGTTAGAGATAAATTCAATTGGTGATGCACCTGAGCGTCAGCGCCACAGAGACGATTTGATTGCGTATTTCGAGCAGCACAAAGATCAGCTCGATGCCGATGCGCTACGACGACTCACTACCAATCCTTTACGTATTCTTGACACAAAAAATCCAGCTATGCAGCATCTTGTAAATCAGGCGCCGAAACTACTTGATTATCTTGGCGACGAATCACGGGCTCATTTTGAAGGAGTTCAACAACTACTTCGAGATAACAGCATTCCTTTTATCATCAATCATCGTTTGGTTCGCGGTATGGATTATTACAACCGTACTGTGTTTGAATGGATCACAGACCACCTGGGATCACAGGGGACGGTCTGTGGTGGTGGTCGATACGATCCTCTGGTAGAAATTTTTGGTGGTAAACCAACGCCTGCTGCAGGTTTTGCCATGGGTGTTGAGCGTCTGCTTGAACTTATGAAGACCAGCACCGAGACTGTCACTGTTAGTCAGTGCGACATTTATTTGGTGCATCAGGGACAAGCCGCGCAAAGCCAGGCCTTCACGCTAGGTGAGAGGCTGCGCGATGCGGGCTTCGATGTTGTGCTACATTGCGCCTCGACTGGCAGCCTTGGTAGTTTTAAGTCGCAAATGAAGCGTGCTGATGCCAGTGGTGCCGCCTACGCTGTTATTTTAGGTGAGGATGAGATTAATCGCGGTACAGCGTCGATTAAATACTTGCGGGAAGCCGATCTGCAAAAAAATCAGCACAGTGTAGAGCTTGCTGCAGTAGTTGATCATCTGATTGATCACATGACGAGTCAAGACGATCATAACCACATGCACTTGCATGCGGGACAAATTCACACCCATCATTAAAATTATCATGGCATACGATCACGAAGAACAAGAACAATTAGCGACGCTAAAAGCGTGGTGGAATAACTATGGCAATCTGGTTACCTGGCTGGTAACCGCAGTACTCGTAGCATTCGCTGCATGGTCTGGCTGGAAATACTACCAACGCGATCAAACGTCCAAAGGCGCGATGCTTTACGAAGAAATTGTCAAAGCTGCAGAAGCCAAAGACCAGACCAAGCTTGCCAGGGCGGCGCAAGACATAAAAGAGAAATTCGGTTCAACACCGTATGCACAGATGGGTTTGCTTACAGCGGCAAAAGCGGCTTTTGATGCCAATGATGTTAAGTCAGCCAAGGATCATCTTCAGTGGATAGTTGACCACGGTCGCACGGACGAATTCAAGGCGATTTCACGCATACGTTTGGCTGGTCTATTGCTTGATGAGAAAGCCTACGATGAAGGTTTGAAATTACTTTCAGGTGAATTTCCTGAACAATTTGCGGCTTTGGTTGCCGATAGGCGCGGCGATTTACTGTTTGCACAAAACAAGCTGGATGAAGCTCGAAAAGCATTTAAAACGGCGCTAGAAAAAACTGAAATCAAGAATCCCGCGCGTCAGTTAATACAGCTGAAATTAGATGCTTTAGGCGGCAGCGCCGCAGCGGCTGGTTAAACGAGGACATGATGCGTAATCCATTGGTTGTTGTTATACCTGCGCTGCTGTTGATTGCTGGCTGCTCTTCGCTCAATCCTTTCGCTGCCAAGCCTAAAAACTCCCCGGCTGCGCTGGTAAGTTTTACGCCCACGATGGCTGTTCGCATTTTATGGTCGCAAAGCATAGGTAAAGCAGGCGATCAAATTTTTAAACCTGCAGTTAACAAAGAACGTATTTTTGCAGCGAATCAGTCTGGAGAGATCGTCTGCATAGATGCAACAAACGGCAGCATGGTCTGGAAAACTAAAACAGGTATGTCTCTAAGTACAGGAGTTGGTGCGGATGACAATGTTGTCGTTGTCGCCAGCTCGGACGGCTTAGTACTAGCGCTAGATGCAGCTACCGGTCAGACGCGCTGGAAGCACCAAGCCTCAACTGAAATTTTATCTCTGCCAGCCGTAGGTAATGGGACAGTGGTAGTTCGTAGCGTTGACAATCGTATCGTTGCTCTAGATGCCGAATCAGGAGCACGTCGTTGGTATTTGCAGCGTAATGCCCCTTCATTAGCTTTGCGATCATCACCAGGAATTGTTGTTGATGACGGTTTGGTATACGTTGGATTGCCGGCCGGCCGCTTGCTTGCCTTATCCGTTTTAACTGGCTCTCCGCGCTGGGAGGCGGCGATTGCTGAACCCAAAGGCGCAACTGAGCTTGAGCGAGTTTCAGATGTATCTGGTGAGCCTGTCTTACTAGGCCGCGATATTTGCGCAAGTACGTATCAGGGGCGTGTAGCCTGCGTCGACGTTGGTAACGGCACACTGCGTTGGGCGCGTGAATTATCCGCAGCAGTAGGCCCAGGTATTGATCAGCGCTATGTGTTTACAGCAGATGAAAAAGGTAACCTTCAGGCTTTCGCGCGCGAAAATGGCAGTAATGTTTGGCGTAATACGAGTTTAAGTTGGCGTAGCTTGTCGGCCCCAGTTTCGTTTGGCCGTGCCGTTGCCGTGGGCGATAGTCAGGGCTACCTGCATTTTTTCTCTCGCGAAGAAGGAGCCCTACTGGCTCGTTTAGCAACTGATGGCAGTGCGATACGTGCGACCCCAGTGGTAGCGGGTTCGCAGTTGATCGTTCAAACCCAAGATGGAAAATTGATGGCGATTGCATCGGAGTAGAATCCTGCTATCCCCACAGTTTCTCGCGCCCGCAGGAAAGTCATTTACTTTCCAGAGATAGTTCATGAAGCCCGTCATAGCACTTATTGGCCGACCTAACGTCGGCAAATCCACTTTATTTAATCGACTCACTCGCTCACGCGATGCGTTGGTTGCTGATATGCCTGGTTTGACCAGAGATCGCCATTACGGTGAAGGCAGGGTAGGCGACCGTCCATTTTTGGTCATTGATACTGGAGGATTTGAGCCGGTAGCCAAAGAAGGCATCATGCATGAGATGGCCAAGCAAACGCGTCAAGCTATCGTTGAAGCTGACGTGGTTGTTTTTATCGTCGATGGTCGTCAAGGTTTAACTCCTCACGATAAAACAATTACGGATTTTCTTCGTAAATCAGGTCGGCAGGTCATGCTGGTGGTGAACAAGTCTGAGGGCATGAAATACACCGCAGTGACAGCAGATTTTTATGAGCTGGGATTGGGTGATCCTTACGTTATCTCGGCAGCCCACGGTGATGGGGTTGCAGATCTGGTCGAAGAATCTTTAGATATTGCGCACAAAGATAAACCGCAAGATGAAGATGATGCATTGACTGTGCGAGGCATAAAAATCGCTATTGTGGGTAGACCGAATGTTGGTAAATCAACGATGGTAAATACCTTGTTGGGAGAAGAGCGAGTTATTGCATTTGACATGCCAGGTACGACTCGCGATTCTATAGAAATCCCTTTTGAACGTAATGGTAAACATTACACGCTGATTGATACAGCAGGTATCCGACGCAAAGGAAAAGTATTTGAGGCGATAGAAAAATTTTCTGTAGTCAAAACATTGCAATCGATTTCAGAAGCGAATGTTGTTTTATTGCTTCTTGATGCTCAACAAGATATTTCAGAGCAAGATGCGCATATTGCAGGATTCATACTTGAATCGGGAAGAGCACTAGTAGTGGGCATCAATAAATGGGATGGGCTGACTACTGAACATCGTGACCATATCAAACGAGAAATCGATCGTAAGCTTACATTTTTGACGTTTGCCAAATTTCATTATATTTCAGCATTAAAGTCTACGGGCATCATGCAGATGTTGAAATCCATAGACGCTGCCTATGCTGCGGCTATGGCCAAGCTGCCAACGCCTCAGTTAACGCGCGCTCTGCAAGAAGCATTGGATCACCAGCAACCTCGTCGAAAAGGCTCAATACGACCCAAACTGAGGTACGCACACCAAGGTGGACAGAACCCGCCCATAATAGTTATTCACGGCAGTGCTTTAGATGCAATTGACTCTAGTTATAAGCGTTATTTAGAAAAACACTTTAGAGATAGTTTTTCACTAACTGGTACGCCATTGAGAATAGAGTTTCGCTCTGGCAAAAACCCTTTTTCCAGGCAGGAATAAAACCATTTTTCAACGACTCTGTTTGCCAGTTAGGGCAAAAATCGATTACATTCCCGAGGCACGGTCATTTTGGGTTCTTGTACTTTTTTGCGCCGTCCCCATCTACAGAACTTGACAATAAAACGGAGCTTCCATGAGCAACAAAGGGCAATTGCTTCAGGATCCTTTCCTGAATGCCTTACGAAAAGAGCACGTTCCTGTTTCCATTTATTTAGTGAATGGCATCAAACTTCAGGGGCACGTAGAATCGTTTGATCAGTACGTTGTTTTGTTGCGCAACACTGTTACTCAAATGGTTTATAAACACGCCATTTCCACCGTGGTTCCTGCACGTGCGGTCAATCTCAATACCGAACAGGCCGCCGAGTAAGACTTCAATCTGCTCGAGTTGGTCAGGACTCATGACATGCGCGCTGTATTGGTAGGTGTTGATTTTGGCAAGCTTGATTTCCTTGCTAGCCTAGAAGAGCTGGCATTGTTGTCAAAAACAGCAGGTGCTGAGCCAGTCGCGAGCGTCACGGGTAAACGGGCTTCTCCGGATGCTGCGTTATTCGTTGGGTCTGGTAAGGCTGATGAAGTTCTGGGTGCCGTTAATGATCTCAATGCTGAGTTGGTTATTTTTAACCACACCTTACCGCCAGCGCAGCAGCGTAACCTTGAGCGGCATTTGAAAGTTCGAGTGGTTGATCGCACCAGCCTCATTCTCGATATCTTCGCTCAACGAGCCCAGAGTCATGAAGGCAAAGTGCAAGTCGAACTGGCACAGCTACAGCACCTTGCCACCCGTCTGATACGTGGTTGGACCCACTTAGAGCGCCAAAAAGGTGGTATCGGTTTGCGAGGACCCGGCGAGACTCAGCTGGAAACCGATCGACGTTTAATTGGTGCTCGCGTCAAAATGTTGCGGGCTAAGCTGGATAAACTGCAGCGTCAGCGTAATACACAACGCCGTTCGCGCGAACGCAACCGTACATTTTCTGTGTCCTTGGTGGGTTATACCAATGCAGGGAAATCCACACTTTTTAACAACATGACCAAAGCGGGTGTGTACGCTGCTAACCAGTTATTTGCCACGCTGGACACCACATCACGACGCATACATCTGGGCGAATCTGGCAACGTTGTTATTTCGGATACGGTTGGATTTATTCGTGATTTGCCCACTCAACTTGTTGCCGCTTTTCGGGCAACTCTGGATGAAACAATACAGGCGGATTTGCTGCTGCATGTCGTCGACGCGGCAAGCTCTGTGCGCGACGAACAGATAGAGCAAGTTAACGCCGTTTTGAAGGAGATTGGCGCTGATCATGTTCCACAGGTGCTGGTTTGGAACAAGATCGACCTGGCTGGCGTGGGCGCAGGAATCGAACGTGATGAATATGATAAAATTCGACGTGTTTTTGTCAGTGCTCAGACTGGCGAAGGGATCGATTTACTCAGACAAGCAATTGCCAGCTACGCGCAGGCAGGAAGCGCTAGTCTGGGGTATTTCTCTCCCACCGATTCCCTACTGAGCGAGTGCGGTGACGTTCTAACTCCTTAACTGCACAATTGACGATGGTGCCAACCTCCGTTGGCATTGAATCAGCGTTTCATTCAAGATGAAAAAAGACCTTAACTCGGAACGCCACAGCAAGCTCGGATCTCTAGCTAAGAAATTCGGCATCAGTTTTTCACTGAACGACCCACGCTGGGGTCGCGGATCACAAGACAATAACGAACAGGACTCACGGCAAAACGGTCGCAAGCCGACAGACGGCCCCCCTGATCTCGATCAACTATGGCGTGATTTCAATCAACGCCTGAATCGACTGTTTGGTGGAAAAGGCGGCGGTCGTGGCGGCGACGATGGCGGTTCTCCGACTGACGGGCATGGCGCAGGTATCAGCGCGGGTGTTGTTGCCGTTGTCATTGGTTTTCTTTGGTTGGTCAGCGGCTTTTTTATCATTCAAGAAGGCCAAACTGGCGTCATCATGACCTTTGGTAAATTTAGCCATTCAACTCAACCTGGTTTTAACTGGCGCTGGCCTTATCCGATTCAATCTCACGAAGTGGTTAACCTGTCTCAGGTTAGAACCGTTGAGATTGGTTATCGCAGCAATGTACGTAACAAACTTGCACGCGAATCCTTGATGCTCACTGACGATGAAAATATCATCGACATTCAGTTTGCTGTTCAATACCGACTCAAAGATGCCTCGGAATGGGTGTTCAATAACCGCGATCAGGAAGAAACAGTAAAAGAGGTTGCTGAGACTGCCATACGAGAAATTGTCGGTAAAAGCAAAATGGATTTCGTACTTTACGAGGGCCGCGAGAAAGTAGCTTTCGACACCAGCGCATTAATGCAGCAGATTTTAGATCGCTACAAAATTGGGGTGTTGGTCACCAACGTTACTATGCAAGCAGTTCAGCCTCCTGAGCAAGTACAAGCCTCCTTTGATGATGCTGTTAAGGCTGGTCAGGACCGTGAGCGACAGAAAAACGAGGGTCAGGCCTACGCCAATGATGTAGTGCCTAAGGCGCGCGGTGCAGCGTCACGCTTACTACAAGAATCGGAAGGCTATCGCTCACAAGTTGTGGCTAATGCTGAGGGTGAAGCATCACGCTTTTCCAAAATTCTTGTTGAATACCAAAAAGCACCGGGTATTACCCGTGATCGTATGTACATCGAAGCAATGCAGCAGATTTTTACAAGTACAACCAAGGTTATGGTGGATACCAAATCCAGCAACAGCATGATCTACTTACCTCTGGATAAACTTATCGCCCAGACAGCTGCTGAGTCCGTTGCCGGAATGCGTGCACCGACCCCGGCTGCGGGTGAATCCCAACCGGCTGCAGAGGGTGCACGAGCTCCTGAGCCACGAGTCCGAGACAGTCGAAGCTCGCGTGACAGGGAGGGCAGATAATGAACCGCGTTATATCTTCCGCTATTGCCGGCGTGATTGCGCTGGCGATATTAATGTCCACCTTGTTCGTTGTTGATCAGCGTCAGTTCGCTATTGTGTTTGCTCTGGGTGAGGTAAAAGAAGTCATCAAAGAGCCTGGTCTGCATTTCAAATTACCACCACCATTTCAAAATGTGATTTTTTTAGATAAGCGCATTTTGACTTTGGATACACCTGAGCCTGATCGCTTCATTACTGCAGAAAAGAAAAACATACTGGTCGATGCGTTCGTAAAATGGCGCATCGTTGATCCGCGACTGTATTTCATTAGTTTTGGTGGTGACGAACGTCGCGCTCAGGACCGGATGGCACAAATCGTTAAAGCAGCACTGAACGATGAAATTACTAAACGCACAGTGCGTGAAGTAATCTCCGGTGAGCGCGGAAAAGTAATGGATGCCATTCGTAACAAAGTATCTGAAGAAGCCAAACAGATAGGTGGCCAAATTATCGATGTCCGTCTAAAGCGTGTTGACTACGTCGAGCAGATTAACAACTCTGTATATGAGCGTATGAAATCTGAGCGTGCACGGGTAGCGAATGAATTGCGTTCCACAGGTTCTGCGGAGTCCGAAAAAATTCGTGCCGATGCCGATCGTCAGCGTATTGTGATACTTGCTGAAGCATATCGCCAGGCTGAATCTGTACGAGGTGAGGGCGATGCCAAAGCTGCTCGTATTTATGCGCAGGCCTTTGGTCAGAATCCAGAATTCTATAAATTCATACGTAGTCTTGAAGCCTATCGTGAGAGCTTTAAAACACGCAGCGATGTTTTGGTAATTGATCCTAACTCGGAGTTCCTAAAGTATTTCAAGGCACCCGGCGGCGCCCGTAAATAAGGTTGCTGGGTGTCGTACAGCTTGTTGATCACACTCGGTCTGCTGTTCCTGCTTGAGGGGTTGTTTCCTTTTATTTCTCCTGGGCGCTGGCGGCAGACCTTCTTGCAGCTGGCAAGTATGACGGATGGTCAGATCCGGTTTTTTGGCTTGCTTGCTATCGTCTTTGGTATCCTTCTGCTCGTTCTACGATTCTTCCTTTCTGAAGCTTGATTGTCATGCCTAATTGGCTACTTCCTGAAAATATTGCTGATGTACTGCCATCTGAAGCGCGCAAGATAGAAGTCTTGCGTCGTGCGATGCTGGATAACTTCCGCCGCTTTGGTTACGAGCTGGTGATGCCACCCATGCTCGAGTATGTTGAATCACTGATGCCCTTTACCGATCCCGACATGGATCTGCGCATGTTCAAGCTGGTCGATCAGCTATCTGGCCGCACCATGGCTCTGCGCGCCGACATGACAACCCAAGTCGCACGTATCGATGCGCATTTACTTAACCGTAAATCCGTTACCCGCTTGTGTTACGCGGGTAGTGTGCTGCATGCGCGCCCATCCGGTTTTCATGCCACGCGCGAGCCGCTGCAGATTGGTGCCGAAATTTACGGTCATGCGGGATTGGAAGCGGATGAAGAAATACAGTCCTTAGCTTTAGCCTCTCTCAGCATGGCGGGTTTAACAAATGTCACTCTGGATTTATCGCACAACGCCATTCTTCATTCGATTCTGGAAAACGATCCTCAAGCCTTGCGTCATCAGGCTGAGTTAGTGGCCATGTTGCGCGCCAAAGATATGCCGCAGTTGACATCGTTTGTTTCTACATTGAGCGCAACTGTACGAGATGCACTTTCCATACTCATGAGTTTGCATGGTGATATACGTGTGCTCGAGCGCGCTCGTGCGCTGCTTCCTGCGACAACTAAAATCCAGCATGCTTTAGATGAGTTATCGGTTCTAGCCAAAGCAGCTGGTAAAGTAAACATCAATATTGATTTAGCTGATCTCTCTGGTTATCAGTATGAAAGTGGAGCGATATTCGCTCTATACGTTGCCGGACTTCCAAATGCTGTAGCGCGTGGTGGTCGATATGATCATGTAGGCGAAGCCTTTGGACGTGCTAGACCTGCCACTGGATTTTCCCGTGAGCAAGGTGAAATTGTGATTCAGTTATTGCCCGGTGAGGAAAGTAGTCAACAAGAATTCGATTGTGATCGCGAGATCATTTCCGATAAAAATAAATACATCATCAGAAAGCTATAGAAATCATGGCTAGAAACGTTGTTGTCATCGGTACCCAGTGGGGCGATGAGGGTAAAGGCAAAGTCGTCGACTGGCTCACCGATCATGCACAAGGCGTGGTTCGCTTTCAGGGCGGCCACAACGCGGGACACACGCTGGTTATAGGCGGACAAAAAACCGCACTGCAATTGATCCCCTCGGGCATCATGCGAGCCGGTGTTGCCTGTTACATAGGCAATGGCGTGGTGTTGTCGGTGCCAGATCTATTGCGTGAAATCGATAAGTTAGAGGCCTCAGGCATACAGGTAGCGAATCGTTTAAAAGTATCCGAGGCATGCCCAGTGATTTTGCCCTATCACACAGCTTTGGATGCTGCACGCGAAGCTAAGCGTGGCGACGCCAAGTTAGGCACAACGGGTAAAGGCATAGGCCCTGCTTATGAGGACAAAGTCGCGCGACGTGCGATACGTGTTGCTGATTTACTCAATGAAAAACGATTAGAAGAAAAGCTACGCGAAAATCTTGATTATCATAATTTCGTACTGGTCAATTATCTCAAGGCACATGCTGTTGATTTTCAAAGTACCTTCGATGCTGCGTTAGCATCTGTACCGCGTATTCGTCCTATGGTGACGGATGTCTCGAGTGCTTTGTATGCTGCGCATAAAGCAGGTGCCAATTTATTATTCGAAGGTGCGCAAGGCAGTTTGCTCGATGTGGATCATGGCACCTATCCGTTCGTTACTTCCAGCAATTGCGTGGCTGGTAATGCAGCCGCAGGTTCGGGTGTAGGACCTAACATGCTGCACTATGTTCTGGGCATTACTAAGGCCTATACAACCCGGGTGGGTTCTGGTCCGTTTCCGTCTGAATTACCGACTGATCAGGGCATCGGAAAACATCTCGCTTCCGTTGGACATGAGTTTGGAACCGTCACTGGGCGGCCGCGTCGCTGTGGTTGGTTTGACGCAGCACTGTTGAAGCGCTCAGTACAAATTAATGGTGTCTCAGGCATGTGCCTGACTAAACTGGATGTGCTTGATGGCTTGGAATCATTAAAGCTGTGCACAGGCTATCGGCTGCATGGAAAGCATGTCGATATCTTTCCGGTGGGCGCAGAAGAAGCAGCGGCCTGCGAGCCAGTCTATGAAGAGATGCCTGGTTGGAGCGAGCCCACAGTGGGCGCTAAGTTAATGAAAGATTTGCCTGCTAATGCGCGTGCGTATGTAAAGCGAGTCGAAGAATTAGTCGGTGTTCCGGTGGATATGGTTTCAACAGGCCCTGATCGTGAAGAGACTATCGTATTGCGTCATCCATTTGAGTGACACAACCGTACGATGTCCAAAGAGCATACGGGTGATTTGCAGATTTCATGGGACGACTACCATCGCTCCATTGAAAGTTTGGCCAGAAAGGTAGCTGATTCGCAGTGGAAATTTGATCAGGTCCTATGTCTTGCGCGAGGTGGATTACGTCCGGGAGATATTTTTTCACGTTTGTTTAAGGTTCCTTTGGCCATACTTTCAGTGAGTTCCTATCGTGATGCTGGAGGTACTCAGCGCGGCGATTTACTGATCGCTAACAGCATAAGTTCTACGACAACTAACTTAGCCAGACGTCTACTTTTAATCGATGATTTAGTTGATTCTGGTATTACTTTGCAAAGAGTCAAAGAATGGTTATTTGTGCAGCATCCTGAAGTCCAAGAGTTACGATCGGCAGTGATTTGGTACAAAGCAGATTCGGTGCAGCGGCCAGATTATTATGAGCACTATGTAGCCGACAACCCTTGGATACACCAGCCATTTGAATCATACGATCAAATGACCTTGGATGATTTAAAGCAGTCCAATTACACAGGTATTGCGAATGGAAGATAACGAACGCTTGAACAAAACCTTGAGTGATTTAAAAAATGCTCAGGACAAGCTCAATGATTTGGATCGTGAACATCAAGAGCTGATGACGCGATTAGAAAAAGGGCGTAAAGCACATGCCCACGGAGGGACTCGAACCCCCACACCTTGCGGCACATGGACCTGAACCATGCGCGTCTACCAATTCCGCCACGTGGGCCAAAAGAAGGCGAGATTATAGCGGATTAATCTTGCAAGTCAATAAAACAGGATTTACTCGCTCTGTTAATGTACAAGGTCATTGTGATGCACATAATTTTGAATAAGCTCTTTAACTCCAGACAGTGAAACTATATGTCCAGACTTATGCATACTGCTCCCATACACTGATTCAGTTTTTTTACCTAACTTTCTATCCTATCTTTTGAGCCACTATCCGTACAGCATCCCGAGTCGAGAAGAAATTCTCGGCGTACTGCGTAAAGCGACAGACCCGCAGACACTTTCTTCCATTGCTTTGGCGTTGTCCGTCAAAGAATCTGAGTTGGATGGTTTAACCCGTCGACTTTCTGCTATGGAGCGTGATGGTCAAATTAAGCCTGATCGTAAAGGCCGCATCCAACTCGCTAACACCGCTAGTTTTATTGAAGGGCGTGTTTCATGTCATCGCGATGGTTACGGTTTTTTATTACCGGATGACGGTGATGATGTTTTTCTCCCAGAAAAAGAAATGCAGAAAGTTCTGCACGGAGATCGCGTACAGGTTCGTGTTATTGGTCTTGATAGGCGCGGACGCCCCGAGGGCACCATCGTTGAAGTTTTAGCGCGTGCCAACACACACGTCATTGGACGCTTGGTGAATGAAAACAACGTCTGGTTGGTTGTTCCGGAAGATAAGCGCATAGCTCACGATATTTTGCTGGCTGCTCCACCGGGTAAAGCAAAAATCGGTCAGGTGGTTAGTGTTGAACTGACTGAGCAACCATCCCGCTATAGTCAGCCCATAGGAAAAATTATAGAAGTGCTGGGAGATATTGATGATCCCGGCATGGAAATAGAAATTGCAGTTCGCAAGTACGGTGTCCCGCACGAGTTTTCTCAGGCCGCTAAAGCCGCAGCTACTAAACTGCCATCAGAGGTTAAGCCAGCTGATCTGGAAGATCGAGTCGATTTACGCGACATCCCCATGGTGACTATCGATGGTGAGGATGCGCGCGACTTTGATGATGCAGTTTATTGTGAGCCAGTAAAAATAGGTCGTAACACTGGATTTCGACTCATCGTTGCTATTGCCGACGTAAGCCATTACGTGAAACCGAATGATGACATCGATGTCGATGCGCTAGAGCGGAGTACGTCGGTGTATTTTCCCCGCAGAGTCATACCTATGCTGCCGGAAAAATTATCGAATGGTTTATGTTCATTAAATCCCAATGTTGATAGATTGACGATGGTGTGTGATGCAGTAATTACTGCCAAAGGGGATATTCATGCGTATCAGTTTTATCCTGCGGTTATACATTCAGCTGCGCGCCTGACCTATACCGAAGTTGCAGCAGTGCTCGGTAACACACGCGGACCAGAAGCTACGCGTCGAGCGGGGATATTGCCCCATCTGCAAAATTTGTACGATTTATTTCAGGTGTTATTTCAGTCGCGTCGTGTACGAGGAGCGATTGATTTTGAAACGACCGAAACCTACATCGTTTGTAATGCTGCCGGAAAGATAGAACACATACTTCCGCGTACCCGTAATGATGCGCACCGATTAATTGAAGAATGCATGTTGGCAGCAAATGTGTGTGCTGCCGATTTCATGGAACGTAACAAGCACCACGGCATGTTTCGTATTCATGCGGGCCCCACTGAACAAAAGCTTACTCAGCTACGTACTTTCTTGAAGCAATTGGGATTGTCGCTTGGTGGAATGGATAGTCCAGCAGCATCTGACTATGCTGAACTGATGGAAAAAATTAAGCTCAGACCTGACGCCATCATGCTGCAGACCATGTTGCTGCGATCTATGCAGCAAGCGGTGTATAGCCCCGAAAATATCGGGCACTTTGGATTGTCTTACGATGCCTATGCGCATTTCACCAGCCCTATTCGTCGTTACCCTGATTTACTGACACATCGCGTTATTAAAGCTATTTTGCAAGGCAAGCACTATCACCCCAAAGGTATCGAGACTGAGAGTCTCAATACGCAGTTATCTCCCGCTGCACGCAAGATGCAAGCAAAAGACCGCGCTGCTGGCAAGAAAAAATCTGAGGGTGATTTAGCTATCTGGGAAGCGCTGGGCATCCACTGTTCGGCTAATGAGCGACGTGCAGATGAAGCATCGCGCGACGTTGAAGCTTGGCTAAAATGCTATTTTGTGCGTGACAAACTTGGTGAAGAGTTCACCGGTACGATTTCAGGTGTGGCGTCATTTGGTATTTTTGTGCAGCTCGATGCCTTGTTCATTGAAGGCATGGTTCACGTCACAGACCTTGGTTCAGATTACTTTCAGTTTGATGAAGCCCGCCATGAGTTGCGTGGCGAACGTACAGGCATGCGTTATCAGTTAACCGACAGAGTTACTGTACAGGTGAGTCGGGTTGATCTTGATGCGCGCCGAATTGACTTGAGATTGGTCCGCGAAGCCGGCATACATACCCAGTTGAAAAATGAATCGCGTCGCGCTGATGAAGTCCATGGGCGATCGCGCTTAATGGGTGCAAAGAAAGCAGCAAAACAAGCATCAAAAAAAGTCGCCAAAAAAGCGGCTCCAAAAAAAACAGATAGTGCAAAAGCGCGGTCGGTAAAACCAGCTAAAACAGCCGCGCGCACTGGGCAAAAAAAACGTAAATAAGCAAACGTAAATATGCAGCCCATCATCAACAAGCCATAGCACCTAATGAAAAACAGACTTCTATTCGGATTTCATGCTGTTGCAGCACGCATACGCCATGATGCATCTACCATCGAAGAAATTTATGTCGATGCTTCTCGCCACGATAGACGCATGGGTGATTTGCTGCGCGCAGCCAAATCAGCCAATGTACGCATTATTCAGGCAGATGATCAGCGTCTTGATGCCATGGTGGGTACGCGTCGTCATCAAGGCGTTGTGGCGAGCGCAGGTGAATTGTCACTTGCACGTAACCTAACGGAATTAATCGACGGCATACAGGGGCCCCCCTTAATTTTGCTGTTAGACGGTGTTACTGATCCGCATAATTTAGGTGCGTGTTTGCGCGTAGCTGATGGCGCCGGTGTTCATGCTGTGATTGCTCCCAAGGATAGAGCCGTGGGTCTGAATGCCACTGCCTCAAAAGTGGCCAGTGGTGCAGCAGATACCGTGCCTTACATTACGGTTACCAATTTGGCTCGGGCAATGCGCGAGCTGCAAGAGCACGACATCTGGATCACCGGTACAACGGAGGATGCGGAAAGCACCCTCTACGAGGTCGATTACACAGGTGCTACGGCGTTTGTAATGGGTTCTGAGGGCGAGGGCTTGCGCCGCCTAACGCGTGAGAACTGCGACCGCTTGGTTAGCCTACCCATGATGGGATCGGTTGAAAGTTTGAATGTCTCTGTCGCCTCGGGTATTTGTTTGTATGAGGCCAGACGTCAACGTTTGAAAACACCGACTGCCTAGCTGCTAGAGCGTGATTAAGTCTGGTTCACGCAAATCACCTAAAATTCTCTTTTTACCGATTTGGCTCATTTCATGTTCAGTCGCCTCAAGGAAGACATAGCCAGCATTATGGCGCGCGATCCTGCTGCCCGCAGTTCCTGGGAGGTACTGACGTGCTATCCCGGCTTGCATGCCATCGTTATGCATCGTTGGGCAAGTGGATGCTGGCAGCACGGCTTTAAGTGGTTGGGGCGGTTCATTTCCCATGTGGCGCGTGGCTTAACTGGTATCGAAATCCATCCTGGCGCCACTATAGGTCGGCGTGTATTTATCGATCATGGTTTTGGGGTCGTCATAGGTGAAACCGCCGATGTAGGTGACGATTGCACCATCTATCAGGGCGTGACCTTGGGTGGTACCTCGCTATCCAAAGGAGCCAAGCGGCATCCAACTTTAGGACGCGGAGTCATCATAGGCGCTGGTGCCAAAGTACTTGGTTCGTTTACCGTAGGCGAGGGTGCCAAGGTGGGTTCGAATGCGGTAGTGGTCAAGGAAGTACCAGCCGGCGCAACAGCAGTTGGTAATCCTGCGCGCATCATAGAAAAAGATACCGCAGCGGGGCAGGATGCCACGGCTAAAATGTTTGCCGCATATGGTTTGACACCGAACGGTGACGATCCATTGTCTAAAGCGCTGCACGGATTGATCGACAATGCATCCAGTCAGGAACTACAGTTGGTGAAAATCATAGAGGCTCTTAAAGCAGCTGGCATAGCTTGCGAGACCGTTGCTGAGCTAGACAAATTTAATCCAGAAAAGCTCAATAAATTGGTGGAGTGATAGATTTTTAATGAATCAGTATGTAATGGAGACCGATGGTTTTCTTACAGATTCACCTGATAGAAATCACCTTCGCTATTTAGCGAAATCCAACCACCGCGCTTAGCATCAGACTCACAATCCCAATCAGGTAACACATAGCGCATTCCCTCTGCGGTGGCGTGTATGCCAGGGCGGTGTGTGTGACCGTGGATTAACAACTGAACCTGATGAGATTTAAATAGTGTAGCTATTTCATCAGTATTTACATCCATGATTTCCATGGATTTTTCTTTTTGTGCTTCGCGACTGCCTTGTCGCATACTGGCAATGATGCTTTTACGTTCGGCGAGTGGCCGCGCAAGAAAGGCAGCTTGCCATTCGGGATTGCGTACTTGTAAACGAAATGCCATGTAAGCAGTATCGTCGGTGCACTGAGCATCACCATGCACGAGCAGGATTTTTTGCTCGCCTATTTCTGCGATGTGGGGTTCGGATAGCAACGTGATTCCCGCAGCAGCGGCAAACGCAGGCCCAATTAAAAAATCACGGTTACCACCCATCCAAAATAGTTGGGTACCTAGCTTAGCGACACGCTTTAATTCATGGCAGATTTGCTGAGGAAACGCCGAATCAATATCATCATCTCCCGGCCAATATTCAAACAGATCGCCGAGTATGTACACGTGAGTAGCGTGCGTTGCTTCATCCTGCAAAAATTTAAAAAATGCAGCCGTCGTGTGAGGCGTGTCAGGACTCAAGTGCAAGTCTGAAACAAAAAGCGCAACCGTCTCAGGTTGCGCTTTTTTGTTTGTCGACGAAGTTGCGAGCAAACTCATGTCTGGTTATATGAGCTCTGCTTTTTCGATCACTACTTCTTCCAGTGGTACATCAGAAAACATGCTCTTACGCCCAGTTTTTACAGCGCGTATGGCATCGACCACGTCTTTGCCTTCAGTGACCCTGCCAAACACGGCGTAGCCCCAACCATCGGAACCTGGGTAATTTAGAAAATCGTTGTCACCTACGTTAATGAAAAACTGCGCAGTAGCAGAATGAGGATCGGACGTACGTGCCATGGCCAAAGTGTAACGATCATTTTTCAGGCCATTGTTAGCTTCATTGTCAACCGGATCATTAGTAGATTTTTGTTTCATATCCGAGTCAAAACCGCCGCCCTGTATCATGAAGCCGTCGATGATGCGGTGAAAAATAGTGCCGTCATAATGACCAGATTTGACATAGTTAACAAAATTCTCAACAGACTTGGGTGCTTTTTCAGCATCAAGCTCGACTGTAATTGCACCGTGATTGGTGGTTAGCACAACATTCATAAACTGACCGCTCCTAGGGAAGCACTAATTAAGTAAAAACGAAGCATAGTCTGATAAAAAAAGACAAGACATTGTTTCGCAATGATCAGCGCTGCAAAGCAGACGCCTTAGAGCTACATGATAAATACAGATCGCTCTGCTTTATAACCATAAAAATTAATCAATCAGTGTTGCAGACTCAATGATGACATTTGCCTTAGGCTTATCGCGCTTATCTGTTTCAACGGTTTGAATTTTTTGTATGATTTCTTTGCCGCTGAGTACCTTACCAAAGACAGCGTAACCCCATCCATCCTGCCCTGGATAATCAAGGAAAGCGTTGTCATTGGCATTAATAAAAAATTGAGCACTGGCAGAATGGGGATCCGGTGTGCGCGCCATCGCTATCGTGTAGGCACGATTTTTCAGTCCGTTTTTTGCTTCATTTTGTATCGGTGGATTCGTGGGTTTTTCTTTCATGGACTGATCGTATCCGCCACCTTGCACCATGAAGCCATTAATGACACGGTGGAAAATTGTACCGTTGTAAAAGCCGGATTTCACATAGGCTAAAAAATTTTCTACTGTCTTTGGTGCCTTATCCGGATAAACTTCCACTATGATTTCGCCCATGCTGGTTTTGATGGATACTTTAGGCGCGGTACCTGCTGCAGATGCCATGGTGGACATCGATGCCAAAACGGCAGCAGCGCAAAATTGTAGAAACTGGCGTCGTATGTAGTACATGAAATTTCCTTTTGGGTGACAGCTTATGAAGTACTGCTCAGGCAGGAGTTCAGGTGCTTCAATGATATACTTTGATAAGTCCTACATTCTATCAAAATACCTGTTGCTATCGTTAACGGCAGTTTTTTCCTTTCTTACCGTTGGATAGTTGTGCAGGTGTTGAATTAACAAAAAAAATGGATTTGTGGTTCACCCGGCTACTCTGCCACTGTATTCCCTCCAATTAATTCATGAGCAATCTAAAGATATACAACAGCTTGGCGCGTGAGAAAGTTGATTTTGTCCCCATAGAGCCGGGCAAGGTGCGGATGTATGTGTGCGGTATGACGGTCTATGATTATTGTCATCTCGGCCATGCGCGTGTGATGGTGGTGTTTGACATGGTGCAGCGATGGTTAAAAGCGCATGATTTACAGGTAACGTATGTTCGTAACATTACGGATATCGACGATAAAATCATACGCAGAGCCGCTGAAAATAAAGAATCCATTGCAGCCCTAACCAATCGCTACATACTCGCAATGAACGAAGACGCACAGGCACTAGGTGTTCAACCACCAGACCATGAACCCAGGGCAACGGCGTATGTTCCACAGATGCTATCGTTGATCGGTAAGTTAGAAAAAAATGGTTTGGCCTATCAGGCCGACGATGGCGACGTGAATTTTTCTGTACGTGATTTTCAAGGGTACGGAAAATTATCCGGAAAATCCTTGGATGATTTGCGCGCAGGCGAACGAGTAGAAATTGATAGTGCCAAGCGTGACCCACTTGATTTCGTTTTATGGAAATCGTCGCGCGAGTCTGAATCGGATGAAGTGAAGTGGGCATCCAAGTGGGGAAGCGGTCGACCCGGTTGGCATATCGAATGCTCAGCCATGGCGTGCGATTTATTGGGTGAGCAATTTGATATTCATGGTGGTGGTCAGGATTTGCAATTTCCACATCATGAAAATGAAATCGCCCAATCTGAAGGCGCACATGGACATACCTTTGTTAATTACTGGATGCACAATGGTTTTGTGCGGGTGGATAACGAAAAAATGTCCAAGTCCTTGGGTAATTTTTTCACCATTCGTGAAGTAACAGAAAAATTTGATCCTGAAGTAGTACGATTTTTTATCTTGCGTGCTCACTACCGTAGTCAACTAAATTATTCGGATGTACACCTTGAAGATGCGCGCACTGGCTTGACGCGCCTATACACTGCACTCAAAGATACCCCGCCCGATGCAGATCCGTTGGACTGGAATGAGAATCATGCTCTGCGTTTTGCTGAGGCGATGAACGACGATTTCAATACTCCGGGCGCGATTGCGTGCTTGTTTGAGCTAGCGACAGAGATTAATCGTGAGCACTCGCCAGTGCTTGCGCGTCAATTAAAAAAACTGGCAGCTGTTATAGGTTTGCTTGAGCGAGACCCACAAGTTTTTTTGCACGGTGGCGGTTCGGTAGATGGGCTTTCAGATGATGATGTCGCAGCTCAGATCGCTGCGCGCACTGAGGCTAAGAAAAACAAAAATTTTGCTCTGGCCGATAGCATACGCGCTGAACTATTAGCACTAGGCATAGTGCTCGAAGATAAACCGGGTGGACTAACGGAGTGGAGGCGGGCATGAGTAAGCCTCCTGAAATTTTGCTCGTTCCGCATTATTGGGAGCAGGCTAAGCTTGAGTTAATGAAGCGCGATCGCATCATGAGAAAACTCATTCCTCGCTTTGGTGATTTGCAGTTGGTCCGTCGTGGGGATCCTTTCATGACCCTGGCGCGGTCTATCGTTGGGCAGCAGATTTCCGTTAAGGCGGCTCAATCAGTGTGGGAAAGACTGATGCTTGCTTGCCCCAAGATGACGCCTGCGCAAGTTAAGCGCCAAGGCCATATCAAGCTTGCTGGCTGCGGTTTGTCCAAGCGCAAGGCAGAATACCTGATGGATTTGTCGGCGCATTTTCTTGACGGGATTATTAACGAGAAGGATTGGTCCTCCATGGAGGACGAGGCAGTAATTGCCGAGCTGATTCAGATTCGCGGCATAGGCCGCTGGACTGCTGAGATGTTTTTAATTTTCAATATGTTAAGACCGGATATTTTGCCCCTGGATGACCTTGGGCTGGTTAAAGGGATTAGCATGAATTATTTCTCCGGTGAGCCCGTCTCGCGTAGCGATGCTCGCGAGGTAGCTGCCAACTGGGAACCCTGGCGTACAGTCGCTACCTGGTATATGTGGCGGAGTCTGGACCCTATACCGGTAGAATACTGATTGTCTTAATGCAAGAATGGCATTATTCTTGCCGCCGGGCGGGTTGTTTGCGACGTTGAGCTACC
Organism: Oxalobacteraceae bacterium; assembly: GCA_021298555.1. Lineage (GTDB taxonomy): Bacteria > Pseudomonadota > Gammaproteobacteria > Burkholderiales > Burkholderiaceae_D > Pernthalerella. The sequence continues at coordinate 6,607 of JAJTGE010000029.1, read as the reverse complement.
CGCGCCAACGACATAAGGAGCTTATGTGAGCAAAATCACTTTCCTCAGCTTTGAACAGCCCATCTCGGAGCTTGAATCCAAGATAGAGGAACTGCGTTTCGTACAAGAAGATTCAGCAGTCGATATTTCAGAAGAAATCGACAAACTGTCCCAAAAAAGCCAGCAGCTAACTAGAGATCTGTATGCCAAGTTAACGCCATGGCAGGTCTCGCAAATTGCGCGGCATCCCCAACGTCCTTACACCATGGACTACGTCAATGAAATCTTCACAGATTTTCATGAGCTCCATGGTGATCGTTCGTATTCTGATGATCTATCAATAGTGGGTGGTCTGGCGCGTTTCAATGGTCAGGCCTGTATGGTCATAGGCCATCAAAAAGGTCGCGATACGAAAGAGCGTGCCATGCGAAATTTTGGCATGCCCAAGCCTGAGGGCTATCGTAAAGCGATGCGTCTAATGAAGGTGGCTGAAAAATTTGGCTTACCTGTATTTACTTTCGTCGACACCCCCGGTGCTTTTCCTGGCATTGATGCCGAAGAGCGTGGTCAGTCCGAAGCTATAGGTCATAACCTGTACACCATGGCCGAACTCAAGGTGCCCTTGATTGCCACCATCATCGGTGAGGGTGGTTCAGGCGGTGCCTTGGCTATTGCTGTGGGTGATGCGGTGCTCATGCTGCAATACGCTACTTACTCGGTGATTTCACCCGAAGGTTGCGCTTCAATTTTATGGAAAACCTCAGAGCGTGCTTCCGATGCAGCCGAGGCTCTAGGCCTGACTGCGCATCGATTAAAAGCACTCAACCTGATCGACAAAATCGTCAATGAGCCATTGGGCGGGGCGCACCGCGATCCCAAGCAGATGGCCATACTGTTAAAACGTGCACTGGCCGATACCTTGCGCCAGTTTCAGGGTGTAAAAACCAAAGATCTGCTGGCATCCCGCCATGAAAAGCTAATGAGCTATGGCAAATTCAAGGAAATCACTCCCTCTGAATAAATCGCATACCACGGTTGCGATTACTGCATACGAACGCGCGCTGGAAGCAATTCTGGCGCGCGTTGTTCTTTCCGATGGCGCAGCGATTGCAGTGGCGTGTAGTGGTGGTCTTGATTCGGCGGTGTTGCTCAATCTAAGCGCAGATTTTTGTGCTCGCAGCGGCCATACGTTGCATGTGTTTCATGTCCATCACGGATTAAGTCCCAATGCCGATCAATGGCTCGTGCATGTTCAAAACGAGTGTCAAAGATTGAATCTATCGTTTGATGCACGCAAAGTCCACGTCACGACGATTGATCAACACGGCCCAGAAAATGCTGCGCGTCGCGCACGCTATGAGGCTTTGGCCGATATGTGCACAACTCATCGCGTAGAGTTGTTACTCACAGCTCACCATCAAGACGATCAAGCCGAAACCATACTACTGCAATCCTTACGGGGCTCTGGCTTACCCGGATGGTCTGGCATGGCTGAGATACATCGTGAGCATGCCCTGCTGCCCGCTACAGTGACGCTTGCCAGGCCTTTGCTGGCATGCTCGCGTCAGCAGCTAGAGCAGATTGCGCAAAAGCGCACGATCGATCACATCGTTGATGAGTCCAATGAAGATGCGCGTTACAAACGCAACGCTATTCGGCATGAAATTTTTCCTGTTATAGAAAAACACTTCCAAGGATTTACGCAAGCGCTGGCGCGCAGCAGCAGCCATTTTCAAACAGCACAGCGATTGTTGGATGAACTCGCCCAACGTGATCTACAAAGCTGCCAGAAGGAAGGTGAACTTCATCTGGAGCCGATGACGAATCTTTCATCTGATCGTATAGATAATCTTTTGCGCTACTGGGTTTATTCAATAACAGGCAGCTACCCTAGCCAGGCACAGCTGTATCAACTGCACCATCAGATGCTGCATGCAGCAAACGATACGCATCCACTTTTGTACATAGGGCAGTGGACCTTTCAGCGCGAACGAGGGTGCTTGGTCATCCGTCCTAACGTGGTATCCAATCAACCGCCTACAGAGTCGTTGGCACTTGTTTGGAAGGGTGAAAAGCACATCGACATTCCAGCATGGCGCGGACGGTTGATGTTTGAGATGACTGATAATGAGGGATGTGATCGTGATCTGTTAACGCGCGGGCCATTAACATTACGTCCCAGGGGGGGTGGCGAACGTCTTAAGCTGGATGTGCGTAGACCCTCACGTAGCTTGAAGAATCTCTACCAAGAGTTGGGCGTGGCAGTGAGTTTGCGACCATGGCTGCCGCTGCTCTACGCAGGTAATCAACTGCTATTTGCCTCGGGTCTGGGTACAAGTTGCACATTGCCCAGATCGAGTCCGGGTATAAGGCTTGAGTGGCAATCGTGGGGCATAGATACTACCGAGGGTTAAGCAATTCTCGTGTAACCAAATCTGGCTGCCCGCTATGAGGTTCGCAATAAAACAGCGCATATTCTGATTCACTTTAAAAACCCTATCAATTTGACAGCTCAATAATTGTCATTCCGCAATGCAACATGTACAATCTTGGGCTTTTCAGGCGATCACATTTCTTCATCAATGGCACTCATCGTTCATAAGTATGGTGGTACCTCGATGGGCTCAACTGAGCGCATCAAAAACGTCGCCCGTCGCGTCGCCAAATGGCATGACGCCGGTCATCAGATAGTGGTTGTGCCATCGGCCATGTCTGGCGAAACCAACCGTCTGTTGGGTCTGGCCAAAGAAATCAGTACCGATCCAGATCCGCGCGAGCTAGACATGTTGGCTTCAACGGGCGAACAAGTTTCAGTCGCTTTGTTGGCGATGGCCTTGCAAGCCATAGGTAAACAGGCGGTTTCCTATACGGGTTGGCAAGTTCCTATCTTGACCGACAGCGCTCACACCAAATCGCGCATACAGTCGATTGACGATGTCAAAGTCAAAAAAGATTTAGATGCTGGCAAAGTAGTCATCATCACCGGCTTTCAGGGTGTCGATGACAACGGCAACATCACAACGCTGGGTCGTGGCGGATCCGATACCTCCGCCGTGGCGGTAGCCGCAGCACTTAAAGCTGCTGAGTGCCTCATCTATACCGATGTCGATGGCGTATACACGACCGACCCGCGAGTCGTTTCTGAAGCTCGGCGTTTAAAGACTGTGACCTTTGAAGAAATGCTGGAGATGGCGTCGCTAGGCTCCAAAGTTCTGCAGATACGTTCGGTGGAGTTTGCTGGCAACTACCGCATGCCTACGCGCGTACTCTCATCACTAACTGATCCCATGATGCCGCTGGAAGAAGAAGCACAGTCTGGCACTCTTATATCGTTTGAGGAAGACACCCACATGGAACAAGCAACCATAACTGGTATTGCCTTTAGCCGCGATGAAGCAAAAATTACCGTGCGCGGCGTACCCGACAAGCCCGGTATTGCCTACCAGATTCTGGGTCCGGTAGCGGATGCGAATGTTGAAGTTGATATGATCGTACAGAATATTTCAGTCGACGGTAAAACAGATTTCACCTTCACCGTACCACGCGCTGATTACGAAAAATCACTCAAATTAGTTGATAACGGCATCAAGTCTGCGCTGGGCGCCACTCTAGTTGTTGGTGACAACAAAGTATCGAAAGTCTCGGTGGTGGGTGTGGGTATGCGCAGCCATGTGGGCATTGCGTCGCAGATGTTTCGCACGCTCTCCGAAGAAGGTATCAATATTCAGATGATTTCTACCTCAGAGATCAAAATCTCTGTGCTGATGGATGAAAAATATACCGAACTCGCTGTTCGTGCCTTGCATAAGGCATTTGGGCTGGAAAACGGCTAAAAATCATAACTATTTTTTTGTTTGTCAGGGGTTTGTAAGAACCCCTAATTTTTCCCTATTAGTATTTAAGCGGTAGTAGCTATAACTAGTAAAGTCCGCCTAAATGTATTTTTAAGTCGAAATAGTACAGTCGTGCAATAATCGACAAAACTAACTAAAAAAGCATGATTCCGGGGTCTCCCTCCGGCTATCCGCTGCTCCTCTCCGGGCATTTTCTATGTGGCTTGTCGATATTGCGCTTAGGCGTCCCTACACCTATCTGGTGATGGCATTGCTGATCCTGTTGTCGACCCCCTTTGTGCTGCGCTCTACACCTACCGACATACTCCCCGATATAAAGATACCTGTAGTCAGCGTAGTGTGGAACTACACCGGGATGCCGCCTAAGGATATGCGTGAACGTATCGTCAGTCCGTATGAAAAAGCGCTGACCACCACCGTTAACGATATCGAACATATCGAATCGCAGTCCATGAATGGCATTGCGGTCGTCAAAGTTTTTTTTCACCCGAATGTAAACATATCAACGGCCATATCGCAAATCACCTCGATTAGCCAGTTCATGCTTCGAACTTTGCCACCTGGCACAGTACCGCCGCTCATCATTACGTATTCCGCGTCGAGCGTGCCAGTAGTGCAGGTGGGTTTGTCGAGTCCGTTAATGTCTGAGCAGCAGTTGAATGACGTCGCCATTAATCAGGTACGTACTCAGCTAATTACCATCCCGGGTGTGGCTGTGCCGTATCCCTACGGCGGTAAATTCCGAGTGGTATCCGTAGACCTGGATACCGAAGCATTACTAGCCAAAGGCTTGTCTGCGGCTGATGTGGTCAATGCAGTCAATAGCCAAAATCTGATTCTTCCAACGGGTACCATCAAGCTGAATGAGCTTGAACATACAGTTCGGTTGAATGGTTCGCCCGACAGCATAGAAGGGCTCAATCAGATCCCCGTTAAAACTATTAATGGATCTACTACCTATTTGCGTGAGGTTGCGCATGTTCGTGATGGTTATCAGCCCCAGCAAAACATCGTCAAGAAAAACGGTGAGCGGGGCGTGTTATTAACCGTGATGAAGAGCGGCCCAGAATCGACACTGACTATTGTTGATAACGTTAAAGCGCGTGTAGCCGAAATTATGAAGGGCGCACCCGAGGGATTAAAAATTACGACGATGTTTGATCAGTCAATTTTCGTCAGAGCGGCTATCGATAGTGTGGTGCATGAGGCCATCATTGCATCGTGTCTGACTGCCGCGTTGATTTTGTTATTTTTGGGCAGCTGGCGCAGCACATGCATTATTGCGGTGTCCATTCCCTTATCTATTCTTAGCTCCATCATTGTGCTGCATGCTCTAGGTGAAACTATCAATTTGATGACCTTGGGTGGATTGACTTTGGCGATTGGTATTTTGGTCGATGATGCAACCGTAACGATTGAGAATATTGAGCGACACCTGCATCTGGGCAAAGACCTGTATAACGCGATTTTTGATGGCGCCAGTGAGATAGCGGTTCCCGCACTGGTGTCTACGTTGTGTATTTGTATCGTGTTTTTACCTATGTTTTTCTTAACAGGTGTAGCGCGCTACCTATTTGTACCACTTGCTGAAGCGGTAGTATTTGCTATGTTGGCCTCGTATTTCTTATCACGTACTTTGGTGCCAACCATGGCGCTGATGATGATGAAGCATCAGGCCCATCAAGCCAGCGGCGAGCCAGGATTTTTCAAGCGCATCCATGTGAGTTTTGATAAAGCATTTGAGCGTATGCGTGCGTCGTATCTTTCAGCACTAAGCGCGTTGCTGGAGCGCGATTAGCTGATCAGGTAGAAAAAGAAATACGCGACCTGATACCACCAGAACAATTAGATACCGTTCTGGAAAACATAGGCGTCACCATCAGTAGTATGAACATGTCGTATAACAACGCAGGTACGTTTGGCGTAATCGATTGCGAATTACTCATTTCGCTCAAGCCCGAACACACAGCCACTTCCGGGCACATCACGCGTTTACGTGCTGAGCTACCTAAACGTTTCCCTGGTACAGAGTTTTATTTTCAGCCGCCCGATATTATTTCGCAGATTTTGAATTTCGGATCACAAGCACCAATTGATATTCAATTTTCAGGTAAAGATGTCAACGCTAATTATGCATTGGCGAAAGAATTACTCAAAAAAATAGAAAAAATTCCTGGTACAGTTGACGTCCATATTCATCAGCGATTGGATCAGCCCACCATCGCGCTAGAGGCTGACAGAACAGCGCTACAGCAGTTGAATATGTCAGCAGCTAACGTTGCACAAAATGTTTTAGTTTCTCTGGCCGGCAGCTTTCAGACACAACCTGCATTCTGGGTAAACCCAAGTAACAGTGTGGTGTACAACGTGTTGGTGCAGTCACCGCAATACAAAGTCGATACGCTCGATTCATTGCTGCGCACGCCTGTCTCATCTCCCAACGGAAGCAGTACTCAGTTGTTAGGCAACTTAGTCAAAGTAACCCCCACTGTGCAACCCGCTGTCGTATCTGAATATGACATCACGCCTGTGGTCGATATTTATGTCAGTGTGCACGGCAGTGATTTTGGCAGCGTGGTTAAACTGATCAACAAAGAAGTAGAAGAAATGCAACCACAACTTAAAAAGGGACACAAACTTTCCTTGCGTGGTCAGGTCAACACCATGAAAACATCCTACACAGGATTGTTGATAGGTTTAGCAGGCGCCATCATTCTGGTGTACTTACTAATTGTTGTAAATTTACAGAGCTGGTTGGACACACTCATTATCAT
>JAJTGE010000101.1 GCA_021298555.1 Oxalobacteraceae bacterium | reverse complement strand
TGCAGCTATTCGATGATATGCCGTCACTAGTCAATGGCTTGCTGGCATTTGCATCTCAACCATCCGTTACGACACCATCAACAACAATATCAACGGCTAAACAAGCTGCTGACATATTACTGAAACTCTATACCTTACCGCCTGGACCGATAACACCTGCACATTAAATCGCTATGAATCCTGATTTCTCTATCATCACCTGCACACTTAACAGCTCGCTATGGTTACCCCAATCTATACGTTCAGTGTTACGTCAAAAATCCGCCACTATTGAGTACATATTTGTTGATGGTGGCTCAACAGACAACACCCTAAACCTAATACAGTCAATAAATCGCCCCTATAAATTACTACATCGTAAAGCTAATGGTATTAGCGATGCAATGAATGCGGGCATAGCTGCGGCAAGCGGCAACATCATCGCCTGTTTACATTCTGATGATTTTTATTTACATGGAAATGTATTGGCCTACGTTGCAGAACAATTTCGAACGTCTGGTTGTGAGTGGCTTTTCGGGCGAGCTATGAATCTTATCAATGGAAAACTGGTACCTGAAAATTTTACTGCACCTACATACAGCCGACAGCAACTACTCAAAGGTAATTTTATTCCTCACCCCGCTACATTTATACGCCGCGATTTGCTACAAAAATCAGGAGGCTTCAATACCGAATTACGCTACGCCATGGATTATGACTTATGGCTACGTCTATCAATACTGGCTGAACCCTTGCAATTGACTATTCCTTTAACAGCGTTTCGGGAGCATGTCGGTAGTTTGTCCACCAAAGAACGAAGTAATGCTATGCGCGAAGATTTGTACGTGCGCCTGAAGTATGTTGGTCATGATCCTGTGGTTCATCTTCTTCATTACTTACGTTTTCAAGTACGGCGCCTGCGTCATTATTTTCAATTTGCTCAAAAACAGTGGAAGTATGCGTAAGCTTTCTCTCATTTTAGCTACCGTAGGCAGAACCAATGAGTTGAATCGTTTATTTGATTCACTGGCTGCACAGACTTTCCATGACTTCGATATCATCGTTGTTGATCAAAATTCTGATCAGCGCTTGAAACCAATTGTAAACAGAGCACGATGCTTAGGTTTAGTCATACGACATCTTCACCACCATCCACCTAATCTTGCACTTGCCAGAAACGCCGGCATTCAAATTGCTAATGGTCAGTGGCTGGGATTTCCTGATGACGACTGTTGGTACGAACCAGACACTCTTGAACGCATCATCAATCGTACCGAGTTGATAGACAAGCCACAGGGTGTTATCTGCCAATGGGCAGAACAAAATGAAACACACCCTCCAGGCCTACTCAGCTGGGAACGCTCATCGCGATTTAGAGATTTCCCTGTGTCGTCCATTACTTTATTTTTACGTAGAGAGATCACACTGAACCTTGGGGGCTTCGATGGTCGGTTAGGTGTTGGGCAATGGTTTGGTGCGGGTGAAGAAACTGATCTTGTTTTGCGGGTCTTGCGTACCGGCGCTACTGTTGCTCATGAGCCTAGCGCAAAAATTCATCACCGTATCGAGGCAACGTCTGATCCACGTAGTCGCGTTGCACGCCACTCTGCCTTACTACGTGCGCGCGGTACCGGTGCAATGTATGCCAAACACAGGCTGCCACTGTGGGTCATATTTAGGGGCCTGCTTTCCCCATTGATTAAACCTTTAGCCAAAGGTCAGTTAGATGCTGAATTTATGAAGGGTATAGCCATTGCCCGAGGAAGATTAGCGGGATGGATACATTGGTGGAACCACCAACGGCGACATGGGCGTACGCAGTGATACTACCTTTCTAATAGTTATGAAACACACTGTTTTTAGCTTATCAGTTGATGATGGACATCCACTCGATATGCGATTAGCTGAGCTGCTGCATAAACGCGGAATACCAGCCAGCTTCCATGTGCCTATACATAATATCGAAGGTGCACCCGTTTTACTTCCTGCAGAAATTCGTGAGCTAGCTACCAATTTTGAAATAGGTTCCCATACATTAGACCATCGCTTTCTAGCAAAATTGGATATGCATGAAGCACTTAGGCAAATTACCGAGGGCAAGCTTGCCCTGCAAGATATCCTTGGTAAATCTGTACAGGGGTTTTGCTACCCAGGCGGAAAATATCGTCCTATTCATTGTGGAATGGTGCGGGCAGCTGGTTTTCGTTATGCACGAACCACACAAAATCTTCGTCTAGATGCTGGCAGACAACCACTGGAACTGCCGACTAGTCTTCAGTTTTACCCACATACTCGACGTGTTTTATTACGAAATTTTTTATCGCAATCAGCATGGAAGGAACGCTGGCCACTGTGCGAATTAGTTTTACAAGACGGTGATTGGCTAGATCGTCTTCGACATCTGTTGGCGTATGCTCTGCGTGAGGGAGGTATATTTCACCTGTGGTGTCATACCTTGGACATCGAACGTCTTAACTTGTGGCAGATACTCGATGATTTCTTGATGGAAGTAAGCGATTGGATACCACCCGAACGCCGGGTAAATAATCTACAACTAGTAGCACGCTACTGTGAAGGACTACCACCCCCGGTATCTTTGCGCTGACAACAGAGAAAAATTACAGTGTTTTATTTACGTTAGAAGAGATAGTCTCAATTTTATTTTCTATTGTTTCTTTATTTTTTATACGTTCTGTAGTTACGATCTCGGGTTCACATCCTTCTTTCCAGATCATTAAAAAATAATAGGCTTTGAATCCCATAACTCGTACATGACCTAATTTCCAGCTAGGTTTTCCGGGTAACACATCAACCAGTGCTTTGATATCGAATGAAGTAAGCAAGCTCAGGCCACGTTCTTTTTTAAGCCACCGCAATGCAGGATGAAAGCGGTTAACCGTAGAAATAAAGACTCCCTTACGGGCAATACGTAATAATTCTCGTAAGAGTCGTACTTGGCGCTCATGGGTAGAGTAACGCTCTATCAACTCATGGCATGCAACCCAATCAAACGATAAATCACGGTAAGGCAAATGAATTTTTTCTGGCGAGGGTAATTGTTTTAAGAGATCAAGCTCCAGAATTTTTTGCTTTGCATCCGCATGACTAAATTCCACGAATGCTTCTTTTACGCGCTGGCGGGAATGCTGTATCGCTTGATCAAGCAGAGCAGAAAACATAAAAATTCTCTTGAAGATTTTTAAACTGCTATGTTCAGGCTAGTTGTCGTAGTAAGTTTTGCGAGGTATCAGCGACAACACGTTATCAATAGGTTGTAATCACAGGCATTGATGCAACGCTTGGAGAGTAAGCCTATGACAATACAGTCTGCAGAGCTATTAGGCAGTCATATCGATGCCATCTCTTGGGAGCAAGCAGGTACGAAGATCATGCAGTGGGCAATCGAAGGCAGGTCGCGAGTCGTTTGTGCCTGTAATGTCCATACCCTGATCAATGCAAGAACAGACCCTGACCTAGCCAAAGCCATAGCATCTGCAGATATGCGTACACCCGATGGCGCGCCCGTGGCCTGGCTTATGCGCAAACTTGGATGGCCAGAACAGCAGCGGATTAGTGGGCCAGATCTTATGTGGTATCTCTTAGGGGAAGCCCAACGATTGGATATCCCAGTATTTTTGCTAGGCAGTACGCATTCCACACTCGATCAGTTATCTATTCAGCTACGTTCATCATTTCCCCAGCTCATATTGTCGGGGATATTCTCCCCACCATTTCGGCCTATGGATCAACAGGAAGATGATGAACTTCGTCAGGCGATACTTGATTCCGGGGCGAAAGTGGTATTTGTAGGACTCGGATGCCCCAAGCAGGAGAAATGGATGGCTGCACATCGCGTAAACTTGCCCGTAGTGATGATAGGCGTAGGTGCTGCCTTTGACTATCATGCGGGTACATTGGCGCGCGCTCCCGCTAGTTGGCAACACGTGGGCCTGGAGTGGTTGTATCGCCTTGCCATGGAGCCTGTCAGGCTATGTGGTCGCTATCTGGTGACAAATACCCTTTTCTTGTTATCTCTTCCCGGGCAATTGTGGAAGCGTACCGGTTTGTGAAAATTGAGAATTTATTTCACCCATGCGCCGTATCCATTCTGCTTTACCCACCACACCAAAGCCTTCTAGCTGTGCAAACTGATCCGTAGCGATTGAATAATTATTCTGAGAAAAAATGGCAAATCGTGAAAGATTATTACCACCCCTACCGCTCCAGAGTCTAAACACCGGTACACCTGAAGACGATACAAATTTATTTTTATTCACCTGATTGCCAAATATCGATCCAAAACTAGCAGTCTCGTTAAAAAGTATGTGTTGATATGTGCTGTCCATAAATAAATTATCACTGACCACATTACTAAAACCATTGTGCAGCTGCATCCCACTAGGATTAGAAATAGATTGATTATTTTTTACAACAACATCATTTGCAAAATCATCCAGATAAATCGCATACGACCAACGTCCCTCTGCCCTACTAATATGGTTATTTTCTATTCGGGTTCGTAAAGGCTGACGATCACGGGCTGCCGTATAAATGCCGCCACAGTCTGTTAGTCGTAAGCAGACTCTATCAATGCGATTACCATCAACGAGTGCATCTCTAAATACACGAATACCAAGGTAGCCAGCGCGAGCTATACTATTACGAGCTATTACCTGACCTTGCGCATGCTCAAAAACGATCACACCCTTAGATCGTTTTGCCATTCCCAACATACCTACATTGTGAAACACACTGTCGGTAATATGAACATCAACTGCATCATCATTAGCGCGTATGCCATGCTTGACTGTGCCATCAATCCGGACATGCGAAATACGAGCGC
>JAJTGE010000028.1 GCA_021298555.1 Oxalobacteraceae bacterium | reverse complement strand
GGCTACTAAATTCATTCCGTCATGCAAACTTGTAACAACACAAATATCACTGCTACGATAGCACTGGGTAAGTTGTTCTGCATCGTAGTGTTCAACGCGTAAAAAAATTGCTGGTGCCTCTGTATTTGTGTAGCGCTGGTTGATAGCTATCGCCAGTGCTCGCACACGCGCCTCTAAATTTTGATACTCCTCTAAAGAGGATCGACTAGGCGCCGCTATCTGCAGTAAAGAAAATTTACCTATTAGTTCAGGATGTAGTTCAAATAGTCTATCTAGCGCATGAAACCGTTCTAGTATGCCTTTAGTGTAATCAAGTCTGTCCACACCCAGTGCGAGCGTATGCGTATCTGGCACATCCAATTCTTGTCTGAATGCTTTTCTGTACTGAACTAAATCTATACTCATATCATTTTCTGGCCAGGCAATTGAAATAGGATAAGGCTCTACCTGGGTCAAATCACCACCATGAGAAATAGTTGATGCCTCGTATTCAATACGTGTTTCGAGATAACGATCTACAGTTTCTAAAAAATTTTTACAATGAAATGGCGTATGAAAACCCAACAAGGTGTTACCTAACAATCCCTGCAAAATTTCTTCTCGCCATGGGCAAATTCCAAATGATTCCGGGTTGGGCCATGGTATGTGCCAGAACATAATCAGTGTGGCCTTGGGTAATTGTTCTCTTATCATGCGTGGCAAAAGCGCAAAGTGATAATCCTGCACCAGAACTATCGGGTCATCGGTACGCGCTTCTGCAATGACGGCTTCTGCAAAACGCTGGTTAATCGCAACGTAATGCTCCCAATCAGAGGTACGAAATACCGGACGCACATGTGCCATATGACACAAGGGCCACAGACCTTCATTTGAAAATCCATAGTAATAACCCATCTCCTCAGCATCGGATAACCATACTCTGCGCAAGGTATATTCTGGATGCTTAGGAGGCACGCGAAGGTGATCGTTTGCATCGACTGTTGCACGATCTGCAGAACCACTACCATGCGCTATCCATGTTCCTGAGCATGCGCGCATGACAGGCTCTACAGCTGTTACCAATCCGCTAGCTGGTCGGCGCAAGACGATTGCTTGATCAGTTTGCTCATGGATATACGGTTCACGATTGGACACCACGATGACTTCATCACCCGCTAATTCATCATGCAAGAGTGAGCGTAATTTTTCTGGTGTCCATAACTGAGGCGACTGCCGCTGCAATTGACGTTCGTGATTCATTTCTATCAGCATGGCTCGCAAATCACCCACAAGCGGTCTAAATTCCGGAGGAGTCTGCTTGATTGCCTTGCCTGTCTCGCGGCGCAATAAACTTTTTAGTGAGCTGACCCAGCTTAGCCAATTCCAATGAGTTATCCAGGCACTGAGTGCGGATATCACAACGAACATCAATAGGAATGCAATGATTAAGTAGTGCCTGAATTCGGTACTGCGCTTCTCCATGAAGCTGGTGTCTTGCGCAAGTATGAGTTTGCCCAGCATGACCCCATGCTGCTCTATAACCGTTTCGGTTATCAATACGCCGTAGTCTGTTTTAGCCTGACAATCCAAAGTCTTTAGTGTCGGGTCGCTGCGATATAACAGTTGTCCATTGGTGTTGCACAATCCAAATGCAAGCACATGTCCGTTACGTAGTTCACTTTCAAATGGGAGCCTAAACAATCCTCCGTCCTGAGATAACAACGCTATCCTTGCCGGCTCACTCAAGGCTGCAGCTACCATCTGGGATCGTGTTTTTAAGTCACGCAAAAACCAGCGCTGCGTCAATTCATCTACTAATGGCAATAAAGCCAGAGCAAACAAACCCAAAATCAGCGCCAGTGGCAAAATAAAACGCAGTGAAACGCCTAAAAAACGCAAGGGCATCAGGTCGCGACGTCCACGTCGTGATGAAATGTAGCTCGCATATCGCCAGCAAGTTGTCAGGTTGAGAAATACCGCCCGCATAGCTTGAATAATCAGCGGCGCATTTCAGTTGACCTAAAAGTTCTTCAGTCAGTTTCCGGCTACTGATCTCTAACCTGCTTTGCTCAACCAGAAGCACTGTTTTACTGACCGTTATCTGGGGGCTAACCGGGCCAGTGTGGCCCACTTGATATGCAATTTGTGCATTGCGTCATAGAAACTTGATCCTTACGCATCAGAACACACTTATAAAAAGCTCAAGCTGGTTATCATTAGGCAAAATTAAGAGTTAAGCCGTCCTCAATGACGAGCCCGCTCAGCAATTACTACCTATAAGAAGGCAGATCATGGTGGAGACCAGTAAAAAAGCAGCGGATACGTTTCCGCGCTTATTGCAGCAGCACGGGTTACAGCGACCCATGCATCCTGCATTTCGCGAAAAACATTTGGGTATCTGGCAAACAAGTACGTGGGCAGAAGTAGAAACCCACGTTCGTTTGTTGGCCTGCGGGCTAGCGGCACTGGGTTTTAAACGCGGCATGAATCTCGCCGTGGTTGGCGACAATCGCCCTCGCTTGTACTGGGCGATGGCCGCTGCGCAATGCCTGGGTGGCGTTGCCGTTCCCCTGTACCAGGATGCTCCTGCAGCTGACATGGCCTATGTATTGGAAAATGCTGAAATCGATTTTGCTATCGTAGAAGATCAAGAACAAGTCGATAAGCTGTTAGAGATACGCGAATCTATTTCTGGCCTATCGCACATAGCCTATGACGATGGTCGTGGTCTGCGTAATTACACACAAGCAGGCGTACATTCATGCGATAGCTTGCAGGCACTAGGCAAAGCACACCATCAGGATCATCCAGATTTTTTTCAACAGCAAATTGATGCAGGTGATACTCACGATATCGCAGTCATCTTGTACACCTCGGGCACTACGGGCAAACCTAAAGGCGTGTGCCATTCGCATGCTGCAATGATTGCTACGGGTCATACGCTCATTGAATTCGATCACATAACAGCAGACGATGAAGTACTGTGCTACTTGCCGCTGGCGTGGGTAGGCGATTTTCTTTATTCGTATGCGATGTCACATATCGCTGGCTTTTGTCTTAACTGTCCAGAGTCCCCTGCCACAGTAGCCAGTGATTTGCGTGAAATTGGACCCTCTTATTATTTTGGCCCGCCACGCATCTATGAAAATATCCTGACCCAAGTCATGATCCGTATAGAAGATGCCAGTGCCATCAAGCGCTCGCTATTTCATTACTTCATGCAGTTGGCACGACGCGTAGGTTTAAAGCTTCTCGATGGCAAAGAGTCGGTAAGCCTGATAGACCGAGCTTTGTATGCTATCGGCGACTTATTAATTTACGGTCCATTAAAAAATGTACTGGGTATGTCACGCATCAAAGTTGCGTATACCGGTGGCGAAGCCATAGGTCCTGATTTATTCGACTTCTACCGCTCTATAGGAATTAATCTTAAACAGCTCTATGGCATGACGGAGACCTGCGTTACTGTCTGTATGCAGCGATCAGGTGATGTAAAGCTAGACACGGTAGGTAGGCCTATGGCTGGCGTTGAGGTAAAAATTACCGATAGCGGTGAAGTATTAGTACGTTCACCCGGGCTCATGGTGGGCTACTACAAAAAACCACATGACACTGCCGAAGCTATCGATAGCCAAGGTTTTTTTCATACAGGTGATGCGGGCTTTTTTGATCATGACGGTCATCTTAAAATTATTGATCGCGCCAAAGACGTCGGCAAAATGGCAGACGGCACGCTGTTCGCTCCTAAGTACATCGAAAACAAACTCAAATTTTTCCCTTTCATCAAAGAAGCGGTAGCCTTTGGTGATAGTCGCTCTAGCTGTACTGCCTTCATTAATATTGACATGGAGGCTGTGGGCAACTGGGCTGAACGGCGCAATCTGGCGTATAGCGGCTATAGCGATCTTGCCAGTCAAGCTGCGGTGTACGAGCTCATTAGCGAATGCGTAGAGAAAGTGAATGCCGATCTAGCGCATGATGCGCTGCTGTCGGGCTCACAAGTGCATCGCTTTCTTATACTGCATAAAGAACTTGATCCGGATGATGATGAGCTTACCCGTACACGCAAAGTGCGGCGTCGCTTCATTAGCGAAAAATATGCTGTTTTAATTGAAGCGTTGTACGACGGCCGTGAACGTCAGTTCATAGAAACACAAGTTAAATTCGAAGATGGTCGGCAAGGCATCATCAGCGCTGATCTGGAAATCCGTAACGCCAAAACCTTTAGCGCCACGCGCAAGGCTGCCTGATGAATACCACCACTACAGCTCGTCGTTCAGGCGATGTCATTCTTGATCTGCGAGATATTTCATTGTCGTTCGGTGGGGTTAAAGCGTTAACGGATATTTCATTCGACATCCGCGAACATGAAATCCGCGCCATCATCGGACCCAATGGCGCTGGCAAAAGCTCCATGCTGAATGTGATTAATGGTGTCTACCGTCCGCAACAAGGTGAAATCATTTATCGTGGCCAGCATCTGCGCGATATGAATACACATGCTGCGGCAGAAAGTGGCATTGCGCGCACATTTCAAAATATCGCTCTGTTTAAAGGCATGACTGTTCTCGACAACATCATGACGGGCCGCAATTTGAAAATGCGATCCAATTTCTTGTTGCAAGCTCTGTATATAGGCCCTGCTCGGCGCGAAGAAAATGCTCACCGTATCAAAGTAGAAGAAGTCATCGATTTTCTTGAAATTCAACATATACGCAAAACACCTGTAGGGCGCCTGCCGTATGGCTTGCAAAAGCGCGTTGAACTTGGTCGCGCACTAGCCGCTGAGCCGCAAATTCTTTTGCTTGATGAACCCATGGCTGGCATGAACGTAGAAGAAAAACAGGACATGTGTCGCTTCATACTCGATGTGAATGAACAATTCGGTACTACCATCGTGCTGATCGAGCACGATATGGGCGTGGTGATGGATATATCTGATCGCGTGGTTGTGCTGGATTACGGAAAAAAAATCGGCGACGGTACGCCGGATGCTATACGTAGCAATCAGGATGTCATTAATGCGTACTTAGGTGTAGCGCACTAAACATGAATAAATATATCTCCATCACGGGATTGAAAGTATCAACATGAGTCTGAATTTCTTCTTTGAAGTGCTGATAGGTGGCTTGCTCTCTGGCGTCATGTACGCGCTAGTGGCGCTGGGATTTGTACTTATTTACAAAGCCTCTGGTGTATTCAATTTTGCTCAAGGTGCCATGGTATTTTTTGCTGCGCTCACCTGCGTGTCGCTAACAGAATTTGGCTGGCCATTATGGGTAGCGATTGCGGTCACCATCGTCATCATGAGCCTACTTGGCATAGCGGTAGAGCGCGTCGTTCTCAGACCCTTGGTCAATCAGCCAGAAATTTCATTGTTTATGGCAACCATAGGTTTATCCTTCTTCATCGAAGGTATGGCGCAATTGATGTGGGGGTCAGAGGTAAAACGTCTTGATTTAGGTATAGAAGATGTGCCTATGGAAAGCCTGATAGAGAGCTTTAACATCATCATTTCAAAATTTGATGTCATTGCTGCAGGTATATGCGCTTTGCTGGTGACAGCTTTAGCCTTATTTTTCTCCCGCACGAAAGTAGGCCGTGCTCTGCGCGCAGTGGCAGATGATCACCAAGCAGCTCTGGCAGTAGGCATACCACTGCAACAAATCTGGGCCATAGTCTGGAGCGTTGCTGGTTTCGTGGCACTGGTTGCCGGATTACTTTGGGGCTCACGCAATGGCGTACAGTTCGCCTTAACCTTTGTCGCGCTCAAGGCACTACCCGTACTCATATTGGGTGGCTTCACATCAGTGCCTGGCGCCATCATAGGCGGCTTAATCATAGGCACCTCAGAGAAACTGGCTGAAGTGTATGTAGGTCCATTTGTTGGCGGCGGCATCGAGGGTTGGTTCCCATATGTGCTGGCACTGCTGTTTTTATTAGTGCGCCCCGAAGGATTGTTTGGCGAAAAAATCATACGAAGGATTTAATCTCATGCTTTACCGTGAAGCCGGACAATTCAAATCAAGCTACGAAACCGATAGCCAGATTTTCCCGATACGACAAGACAGAATAGGCATACTGCTGCTGGTCGTTATCGCCTTTATAGGTGTACCGCTGTTTGCCTCGCCTTATTTTTTCTCTGCGATTCTGATCCCATTCCTGATTTTTTCACTGGCAGCAATTGGTCTGAATATTCTGACCGGCTATGCCGGTCAGGTATCGCTGGGATCAGCGGCATTTATGGCTGTGGGCGCATTCAGTGCTTATAACTTTATTCTGCGTATACCGGGTATACCGCTGCTAGCCGCATTTATTCTGGGTGGCTTGTGCGCAGCTGCTGTCGGACTGTTATTTGGCTTACCTTCATTGCGTGTACGTGGCTTTTATCTTGCTGCATCCACGCTGGCCACACAGTTTTTCGTGGTGTGGGCTTTAACAAAAGTTCGCTGGTTCACCAATTACAGCTCATCTGGAGTCATCACTGCTCAAAAAATGAGTATTTTAGGATTTGATTTCGACTCGCCTGTGGCTAAATATTTACTCGTCCTATGTATTGTTAGTACGCTAGCGCTGCTAGCTAAAAATATGGTTCGTTCTAATATAGGCCGTTGCTGGATGGCGGTTCGCGACATGGATGTCGCCGCTGAAGTGATCGGCATACCGCTAATGAAAACAAAGCTACTGGCGTTCGCTGTGAGTTCGTTTTACTGCGGAGTGGCCGGAGCTTTGTACGCCTTTGCTTATCTCGGCACAGTCGAACCCGAAGCCTACAGCCTGGATCTTTCATTTCGCATTTTATTCATGGTGATTATTGGCGGACTGGGCTCTATCATGGGCTCGTTTTTAGGTGCCGCATTCATCGTGCTATTACCTGTTGTACTGAATACTTTGGCGCACGTCACCAACATCTCCACAGCTGTTGCATCTAACTTGGAGCTCATGGTGTTTGGTGCGCTGATTATTTTCTTTCTGATTGTTGAACCCCATGGCTTAGCCAGGCTGTGGCAAATCGCCAAAGAAAAGCTACGGCTCTGGCCGTTTCCGCACTGATCCCGTTTTCAAGTAAGGAGGAAGTTATGAAATTATTTAAATCAATAGTGCTCGGCGCCGTACTGGCCGCATCAGCTAGCTTTGCATGGGCTGCTGATCAGTTTGTGCCTTTGCTGTCGTATCGCGTTGGCCCATACGGATCCAACGGTACGTCTTTTTTTGGCGGCATGATTGACTACATGAATCTAGTCAACATGAATGGCGGCATTAATGGCGTCAAACTCGTTTGGGAAGAATGCGAAACGGAATACAACCCATCGCGCGGTGTTGAATGCTACGAACGGCTGAAAAGTAAAAACGGTGGTGCATCTATCGTTGAGCCACTTTCAACCAGTATTGCTTATGGCATCTTAGATCGTGTTGCTACCGACAAAATACCCATGACCACACTAGGTTATGGACGCTCGGATGCAGCAAATGGAAAAGTATTTCCTTATGTTTTTCCATTGGTGACTACGTATTGGAATCAAGCCGCTGCCATGGTGGTTTATTTGGGTGAAAAGTCTGGTGGTATGGACAAGCTCAAAGGCAAAAAAATTGTTCATCTTTATCACGATTCCGCCTACGGTAAAGAACCGCTACCCGTGCTAGAAGCTGAAGCCGCAAAGTATGGATTTGAACTGATTAAAATCCCTATCGCGCCACCTGGCAATGAACAACAATCTCAGTGGCTGCAAATTCGCCAGGCTAACCCTGACTACGTGATCATGTGGACCTTTGGTGTTATGAGCGCTGTTGGTCTTAAGACAGCGCAGCGGAATGGTTTTCCGCGCGAGAAAATTTTAGGTGTGTGGTGGGCAGGTTCTGAAGAAGATACCGAACCCGCTGGCGAAGCGGCTAAAGGTTATTCAGCAATGAGCTACAACACGCCGGGTAATTTTCCGCTCATCGATGAAATCCGCAACAAGGTTTACGCTGCAGGCAAAGGCAATCTGAAAGAACTCGATCGCGTGGGTAATGTTATGTACATACGCGGCATTACTGCAGCGGTTATGACAGTTGAAGCGCTGCGTACTGCACAAGGTAAATACGGCAAAGGCAAAGTAATGAACGGCGAGCAGGTGCGCTGGGGATTAGAAAATCTGAATATCGATGCAGCGCGCCAAAAGGCCTTAGGCGTGACTGATATGTTCCCAACAATTAAAACATCATGCGACGATCATGAAGGTTCAGGCGCTGTCAAAGTTGTGCAATGGGATGGCAAGCAGTGGGTAGCGCTGTCCAAAACCTGGATCACGGGCGATAAAGCGCTAGTGCGTAAGCTGCTTGAGGAATCCTCTGCCATCTATGCAAAAGAAAAAGGTATTACACCAGCCTGCCTGAAATAGGGCTAGTGTTTGAATCTGCGATGACGACGAAATAGACATGATGATCATGGACTAACTCATTCCATGATCATCATGTTCGACTAGTCTGCACTTTAATGCTTGACCAAATTTTATGTTCCTATGACTGCCTCTGCCATTTTAAGCATCAATAATATTGAAGTCATTTATGACCACGTTATCCTTGTACTCAAAGGCGTGTCCTTGTCTGTACCCAGAGGAAAAATTGTGGCCCTAATGGGTGCAAATGGCGCTGGCAAATCGACTACCCTGAAGTCGATTTCAACATTGCTACGCGGGGAGCGAGGGGACGTCACTAAAGGCAGCATAGAATTTAATAATGAACGCATAGATCAACTCACTCCGAATGAATTAGTTAAACGTGGTTTATCTCAGGTGATGGAAGGGCGACATTGTTTTGGTCACCTGACCATAGAAGAAAATTTACTCACCGGCGCATATACACGCAAAATTAATCGTACAGAACTTAAAGATGAATTAGAGCGTGTTTATCATTATTTTCCACGCTTAAAACAGCGTCGTAGCTCCATGGCAGGATATACCTCGGGTGGCGAGCAACAAATGTGCGCTATTGGTCGGGCATTGATGGCTAAACCTTCCATGATTTTGCTCGATGAGCCTTCGATGGGATTGGCACCTCAGATAGTTGAAGAAATTTTTGGTATCGTTCAAGACTTGAATAAAAATGAGCAAGTGTCATTTTTACTAGCCGAACAAAATACGACGATAGCGCTCAAGTACGCCGACTTTGGCTACATATTAGAAAACGGTCGTGTGGTGATGGAAGGTGCTGCATCCGAACTAGCGGCTAATGAAGATGTAAAAGAATTTTATCTGGGTATGTCTAGTGCCGGCCGCACCAGTTTTCGAGACATGAAATTTTATCGTCGTCGTAAACGCTGGCTTGCGTAACATCCGCTGCGATTAAACCATCATGCAAGTTGAGCCATGATGCGGCCTGACCCTCATTAGCATCACACTTTTTCTTCTCACTTTTTTACACAGGTATGGATATGGCTGACTTTTATGATGCGCTTGAGTCACGTGACCCTGCAGCGCGAGAGCATGATTTATTCTCTGCGCTGCCCAGCTTGATCTCCAGAGCGAAGCAGGCATCTGGCTGGTCGGCCATACTCAAAGGTGTTGATGCAGCAGCGATCACGTCACGCAGTGCGCTGGCCCATTTGCCTGTGACGCGCAAATCTGAACTCAAAGATCTGCAAAAATCAGCGCTTCCTTTCGGTGGCTTAACAACCACTGCCACAGGCAAGCTCTCACGTATTTTTATGTCACCCGGCCCTCTGTTTGATCCTGAAGGCAAGGGCGATGACTGGTGGCGCTATGCTCGTCCGTTGCATGCATTAGGGGTACGCAGCGGCCATCTCATACAAAATTGTTTTGCGTATCACTTCACACCCGCTGGCTTGATGGTCGAAGGTGGCGCTATAAAGCTTGGTTGTCCTGTCATACCTGCTGGTATAGGACAAACTGAAATGCAAGTGCAAGCCATGAGTTTGCTCAAGCCTACCGTTTATGCAGGTACGCCTTCATTTTTAAAAATCATTATCGAAAAAGCGCTAGAACTTGGTGAGGACATCAGTAGCGTGAAATACGCTTTGGTCGGCGCTGAAGCCCTGCCGCCCTCGTTACGTAGTTGGCTAATTGAGCATGGTGTGCCACATGTGTTGCAGACCTATGGTTCGGCGGACATCGGTAACATCGCTTATGAAACTCTCAGCAATGCCCAAGTCAATCCAGGCATGGTGCTCGATGAAACGCTGATACTGGAAATCGTACGGCCTGGCACTGGTGAACCCGTACCGGAAGGCGAAGTGGGTGAAGTGGTCATTACTTCATTTAATCCAGACTATCCACTGATACGCTTTGCAACCGGTGATTTGTCAGCTGTATTAAGCGGGACCTCACCCTGTGGACGTACCAATACTCGCCTAAAAGGCTGGATGGGACGAGCCGACCAAACGACCAAGATACGCGCAATGTTTGTTCACCCATCGCAGGTGGCCGATATTCTTAAGCGACATCCTCAAATCCTTAAAGGTCGTTTAGTTGTATCCGGCGAGATGGGAAATGATCAAATGACTCTGCAGTGCGAAGTCGCTGATCTGACTTCAGAAAGTAACGATACAGACGCCATCATTGCATCGATACGGGATGTGACGAAATTACGCGGTGAAGTAAAACTTGTAGCTGCTGGAAGCTTACCAAATGACGGCAAGGTAATTGAAGATGCCCGCAGCTATCAGTAATGCACGATATCTTTTGATTGTGCGGGCGCGAACTATAGTACGCGGGGATAGGCTAGGCAGAATGATCTTCCATGGCTGGCATGCGGTGTTTTGCCTGAAATAGTGCC
This sequence comes from Oxalobacteraceae bacterium, assembly GCA_021298555.1. Classification (GTDB taxonomy): domain Bacteria; phylum Pseudomonadota; class Gammaproteobacteria; order Burkholderiales; family Burkholderiaceae_D; genus Pernthalerella. The sequence goes on along the minus strand of JAJTGE010000028.1, from coordinate 13,986 downwards.
TGCTTTAAATCATCCTCACTATTTTTATCCCGATATTGCAGGCCTGCTTTTTCCAGCAACGCATTTAAAAAATACTGCTTGCCTGCGCTGTTGAGTTCATCTACCTGTTTAGTATGCTCAAACAAAAACATCAAATCATCTCCCCAACGCTCATTTTGATCATCTAGCCAATCAGTACCCATCGCTTTAGGGTGGCTAGCTTCAGGCGCTGATACGTACAACGCTACTAGGCAGTGCAGCAGGAAAAACTTATCGGTCGCATCGCTTGTGATGATCATGCTGGCGTGTTTGTAATATGCAGCATGTTTATCAAAATTAATTTCTTCTAATGAAATTTTTCCCTTCAGCAAAAATTCCTCTACTGCCCTCTGATCAACTCTAACCAAGGTCCGGGGAGCACTGTGCTGCTTCAACGTTTCTTTTAATGAGCCCTGTATAGCCGAGGTATCAGCTCGCGATGAGGTGTCGCGTACTTTGAGTCTAGGCTGATCTGCCGCTTTATTCTTAGAGCGCGCTGAAGGCTCAAGCTCAGCCTGGCCTTGCAGATTAGGGGCTACTGCTGGAGTCGATGGGATGACGTTATAGCTCATTACATACCTCGTAAAGTGAAGGCGAAAATATACCAACCAAGAAATTGATGGGATAGTGATTGTCGGTGACAAAAAACAGACCTTAGTTCGCTTTAACTAGAATTATTTTAAAAAAATACTATTTATCGGTATTCGCACGGTATATCCATCCGGATTGATATATCTCAGGCTGACCAGCCCCTATTCTTCGAACTTTGTGATAGCAGCCGGTACTTATTAGAGCCGATTCCCTTCGGCAAACTATAGATGACACTAGGATTAATCATGCACGCACTCCGTACGATACTTTCTGGTAACAAGCATCGCGCGACACATATCAAAAGTGTTGCTATCAACCTTGGTAGGCAAACTATGCCGATCATGAAATCCTCAATACGCACTCGCGATACCTGCGTAGCAGGCTGGCAGCAGCGTGCCAATTATTACTATGATGCTAGCTGGCATACCGGAAAAACCTTTCGGCAATTAATAACGTCCCTGGATAAAATCCAACATGCACCGATTACGGAATTTGGTTCTTGCTTACGTTCTGACTATTTAATTCAACAAACCGACTTTTTTTTGGACTCATTACAGCCATTTGTTAATGGGGTTGAAGAAAGTAAAGAAAAATATGTGGCTTTGCTGGGAATGCATTTGTCTACTCTCGATCAACCTGAACTTGAGGAAATGCTGCGCTACTTACGACAACTTAATTACAACTGCAATATTACTGAATCTACGATTGACGACAAAATGTATCTGGAATATGGATTTTGTAATGGGCCACCCCATACAAAAAAAGATACCTTGTTAAGTACGCCTGAGTTTTTTCAATTGATAGAGCGCCTGAATCAATCTAAAAAAAATGAAGAATTGACTGTTGCTAATTTGTCAGACATAACACTCGATCAAGCTCAAACACTGCGCAACCAATTATCTATTTGTGCCATTGATTGGATGAATTCTGACAAATCTCTCGATTGCATTCTTCGAATTGCTCATCATCTGGAATATCTGGTCAATGGTGAAATCACCGTCGAAACTATAGATAGTTATAGCGACGAGCCTGGTCCAAGTAAAGTAATACAGATAGATAAAAAGCTGCGTATTGATTCTATGATCATGTACGAATTACGCCATACTCATAACGAGTTTTTGTTTTCAGTCTTATTACGTGACATGCTAGAAATTTTTCTTGCTAAAAAAATTATTGGCCCAATGATTGCGGTTTGTGATTTATCAGCAGTCCAGCGACGACGCGTTTGGAATGCGTTGGAAAAAATTTCTACTCTAGCACCCGACCCATTGCAAATGACTCCTTTTTATAACCATGTAAAAACGCTGTTGAGTTCGAGATCATGCTTTGGCAAAGTACATATTATTCCCGCTTCAGGTGTGGCGTTGGGTCATGCGTGGATAGCACCTAATCTTTCAGTCATACCAGATCAACAAAAAAATGGCATTGCAGCAGGTACTCACTATCTACAATCTGGAACGCGACTTAAGGCGGGTATCACTACCATTAAGGAATGGCCTATCCGATGGTTGAGATCAAGTGAGAACGAAGAGCTATATCCATCGCGGCACGCATGGCTGCTCGCTGTACCCGTTACAGCGCCCCAGCTTGAACTCGCCGCTCAAGAACTCATTAATGAATGGAAGCACGACGATCTACCTTATCGATTTGTCTCGGTGGCACCAGAGAAGCCGGCAACAGGTTGCAGAATTAGCGTGTGGTACGCAGTAGAAAAAGCTATGGACGCCGATACCAAACTACTTTTTGCTAGTTTTAATCGGGGATTGCCGCTACCAGATTCAACCATAGAACTATGGGAAAGATTGCACGGCTTTATGCAATGGCTAGAATTGATAGTTGACCGCTGTCAGCCACAATCGCTGTAAAAAGCCATGTTGCTGACGTGAGTTGTGTTTTAAGGAAAATTCAACTTAAAAATCTCTACGGAGATAAGCATAGTTCAAAAATTTAGTACGCAGGTTCGATATTAACTAATTCATCACCTTCAACTTTGGCCGCACCTGCGCGCTTGAGTTGAGTGACTGTCCAATACGCCAAATGAATATCACCGTAACTCAGGTAACGCCGATTAGCGACACTAATGAGAGGAATACTTGCTAGTAGCTTAGGTACCTGCGTGAGCTTGATACGCTGCTTGTCCATCAATAGAAATTTCGCTAATACCTTGATACCATTCTGTGCATTACGCAGTGGGTCGGCTTCAAGGTAATTGATACGCGAATGGGCAGCCTCTATGGCTTCTTTTACTTCAGTAAATGGCTTGCCATGACCTGGAATCACTAAACGTACATCCATTGCTTCTATCATGTCTAGCGTATCGCGAGTTTCTTTAAAACCCGCCCAACTATCTAGCGCTGGAAAAATTACGCCAAAGCCTTTTTGCCAAAGTGCATCTGCAGAAATCAGTATGCCATTTTGCTCATTAAATAAGATGTAAGAATACGGATGATGTCCACCAGCGCAGTGCGCTACCCAATCCATACCAGCAAGTCGAATTTTCTGATTGGTCTTGATACCCTCTTCTGCGTGAAATTGATCGCAGCGCTGGCCGGTTGCTTTAAACGTCAGTAAGCGTGCATCCCAATTTTCTACGCGTCTAAATTCTGCCTCGGGCACTGCTGTATGAATCTTAGGATATGTGTCTTGCAAAATCCGATTGCCACCACAGTGATCGGAATGCAGATGCGTGTTGTATATCGCATCCAGTGGCCGGCCTGTGAGTAAATTTTGTACTAGCTCTAATGTTTGCTCTTCATGGCTTTTGTAGCCCGTATCGACTATGGCTGTTTTTTCTTTGTCGATAAAAACAATATTGTTCGATGAGAGCCAACCTCTTTCTAGCACATGCATACCTTCAGGAAGTTTCATAACTTTACCTTGCAATAAAAGGAAGTGATGCACGCCATGTGATTAAGGAAAACATGATGAAGCAGACATGCAAATCTGATTGTGCGTTCATCGCTATGCAAGAGGTAAATGAATGGTTATGCTGATGTACGTCTGCGTTTAATCTCCTGCCAGATAGTGAATTTTTCTGATTCGGATGCAACGCTCCAATCAATAATTTCATCCATCGTTCTAAAACATCCTTTACACCATGTTGTTACGCTATCCATTTGGCAAATACTTATACAAGGTGAAGGGAGTGGTCCGGTATGTTTGAGCGGATCAAAATGTTGCAAGTTTTGTTGTGAGCTCACTGATTCAGACTCCGGCTTTACGTTTTTTTTCTGCTAGTTTGAGATGAAATTTTTCAGCAAGGATGACTGCACGCTCATGCTCACCTTCACTAATTTTATCTACGCCATCCCACGCCTCTACTTTAAATCGTATACGCTTGCCTTCAACAGCAATCACTGCTCCGCGTATAGTGAGCTGCATGCCCGGAAGCGTAGCAGCTAAGTGTGAAAAACTCACATGTACACCCAAGCTTTGTTCTCTAGGCCAATCCACATAGGGCATGATGCCTTGAGTACAGGCCAGCTCCATTAAGCCCACCATGTAACCCGTAGCTAATACGTGCGGCATATCATTAGCAAAGGCCGTATGTTCACCAAACAGATTCGGGACTAGCCCGCGCTCGGGCACCACAGTCTGCCATTCAAAGGTCACACCCGGTTGTAGTTCTGGACTCATGCGCTCGCTCGTCTGTTCATGTCTGTGCTCTCGTTAGTTAAGCAGCGCGTTTACTGGCAATCGCTGTACCTGCTCGGCTGGAAGACTGTCTACCTAAATGTGCCGAAATAAACTGACCTGCATCCACTACGGCATCAAGTGAAATGCCTGTCTCTATACCCAGGCCCTGCATCAAATACAAAACATCTTCAGTCGCCACATTACCTGTGGCGCCTTTGGCATAAGGACAACCGCCCAAGCCTGCAACCGACGAATGATAAATAGATACGCCTACTTCCAGCGCCGCATAAATATTCGCCAGTGCCTGCCCATAGGTGTCATGAAAATGTCCCGATAGCTGAGCTAAAGGAAATTCTCGCGCTGCATGTTCAAACACGCGCCTCACTTTTCCAGCAGTAGCCACGCCTATGGTGTCAGCAATATCGATTTCATCGCAACCCAAATCACGCATGCGCCGCACAACATCGCTGGCTGCTTCCGCAGTCACCTCACCTTGATACGGGCAGCCTAGTGCGCAGCTAACACTGCCACGCAAACGTAAACCATGCTGTTTAGCAGCATTCGCTACTTCACGAAAACGCTCTATTGATTCAGCGATAGAACAATTAATATTTTTTTGCGAAAAAGCTTCGGACGCTGCACCAAAAATGACCACTTCATCCACACGAGCTGCCAAGGCAGCTTCAAAGCCTTTCATGTTGGGCACCAAGGCTGAATACATCGTGCCTGGCTTACGGGTGATGGCATTCATTACATCGGTAGAGGTTGCCATCTGCGGCACCCACTTGGGTGACACAAAGGATGCTGCTTCAATATTAGGAAATCCAGCCGCTGTCAGGCGATTAATCAACTCGATTTTTATATCGGCCGAAATAGTTTGCTTTTCGTTTTGTAAGCCATCTCTGGGCCCTACTTCGACTATTTTTACTGCCGCTGGAAATAATGATTTGCTCATGCGCTCTCCTGATGAATGAATGTCAGTAGCTGTGCGCCTTCAGCTACCTGGTCGCCCACCGCATACATCAGCTCTGCGACGCTGCCTTTAGAGGGTGCGCTAATCGTATGCTCCATTTTCATGGCTTCCATAATTAATAGCGGTGTGCCTTTGTCTACCACGATGCCGGCGGCGACTAATAAGCTCACAATTTTTCCAGGCATAGGCGCCGTCAGCCGGCCCGCTTCACTTTCCTGTTCACCCGCATGCGCAATCGGATCACGCCACAGTAACTGCCAGTGATGCCCTTCATAAAACACATGAAATAATTCACCGACACGAACCACATGAGCCGATATTTTTTTTCTATTTATATTGACACTTAGCTGAGTTCCGTGACGCTGGCGGTCTGTTATCACACACTCAGCATGCGCTGAACGAAAGACTAAACTATCGTGTTCGTAATTCATCATCAGCACATGTTCACCTGATGCATCACTAAAACTTAGCTCGCGTGATAAGTGACTATTCATACGCCAGCCAGTGGGCTGCGACCACGGATCTGCTGCGGTAGTACGCTCATCTAACGTAAGCATCACCGCTGCCAGGCACAAGGCCGGCAATGATGGCGTGGGTGCCGCTGGAAATAATTCGTCGTAATGGCGTTCTATTAATCCCGTATCAAGATCAGCAGTTGAAAATGGCTGACTAGCGATTAAGCGGCCCAAAAATGCAATATTGGTCGACGGACCCACCACTTCAAATTCTGCCAGTGCTGCTGACATACGCGCCAAGGCCTGCGATCTGTCCTCACCCCACACAATCAACTTAGCAATCATGGGGTCGTAATGCGCCGTGATCTCATCACCCTCTATCACACCCGCATCAATACGCACATCCGCATCACGAATGAATTCCGCCGCTGCCGGTGTGCGCAGATGAATCAATTTACCTATCGAGGGTAAAAAACCTTTTTCTGGATTCTCGGCATAGATACGCGCTTCTATCGCATGACCGTGCAGCATTAACTCATGCTGTAATTTGGGTAGCCGTTCACCAAACGCCACACGACATTGCCATTCCACCAAATCTGTACCCGTAACCATCTCAGTCACGGGATGCTCTACCTGCAGGCGGGTATTCATTTCCATAAAATAGAAACTGCCATCTTGATTGGCAATGAATTCCACTGTGCCAGCACCCACATAACCCACAGCACGTGCAGCTTCAACCGCAGCTTTACCCATGGCCTCTCGTCGCTCGACTGACATGCCCGGCGCCGGTGCTTCTTCGAGTACTTTTTGATGACGTCTTTGTACAGAGCAATCGCGCTCAAACAACGATACGTAATTGCCTAGCGTGTCAGCGAAAACCTGAATTTCTATATGACGTGGACGCGTGAGATATTTTTCTATTAATACGCGCTCATCACCAAAACTTGCTTTCGCTTCACGCTGGCATGATGCTAAAGCCGCAGTAAAGTCTTCGCTACGTTCAACGATGCGCATACCTTTGCCACCACCACCCGCACTGGCTTTTAATAATACCGGGTAGCCGATACGATCAGCCTGCTGATGTAAAAACGTAGCCTCTTGATTTTCACCGTGATATCCCGGCACTAAAGGCACACCGGCTTTTTCCATTAAAGTCTTAGCAGCCGATTTTGATCCCATGGCGCGTATGGCTGACGCTGGCGGGCCTATAAAAACAATGTTCTCTTGCGCGCAAGCCTGAGCAAATAATTCGTTCTCTGATAAAAATCCATACCCCGGATGTATCGCTTCTGCACCCGTTGCTTTAGCTGCTGCAATGATGCGACTTATATTCAAATACGTATCAGCAGCAGTAGCACCATGAAGAGCTACCGATTCATCACACATAGCCACATGACGTGCCGTGGCATCTGCCTCAGAATATACGGCTACTGTTTTAATTCCCATACGATGCGCAGTCGTCGCCACCCGACACGCGATTTCTCCACGATTAGCAATCAGTAGTTTTTTAAACATCCGTGGCACTCCGGCGTTGATTATTCATTTTTTTAAAAGCTAAGTGCGAGTTCAACCCGCAACACTATCCAACACCTGCAATGTCGTTTTACCCAGCCACGCCAACTCATCTGCGGTAGCTATATAGGGCGGCATCCAGTACACCGTTTTACCTATAGGCCGTAATAGTAATTCGTGGTCTAGCGCCTGCATAAAAAACCGTCGGCTAAAACCTTCGCTCACTAACGGCTCAACATCCAACGCAACGATCATGCCCTGCTGACGCACATCACGTACTCGCGGATGCGCAGCGAGTGGTGCCACAGCAGTCGCTAGTTGCTGTGCGCGCAGTTGATTTTTTATGATGACTTCATCATCATCAAATATTGCCAGCGTGGCTAGGGCAGCCCGACACGCTAAGGGATTGCCGGTGTATGAATGCGAATGCAAAAATCCACGTGCGATTTCTGCATGATAAAAAGCCTGATATATTTTTTCGGTTGTCATTACTAATGACAATGGCAGATAACCGCCACTAATACCTTTAGAGAGACACATAAAATCAGGCCAGATTTCAGCCTGCTCACAGGCGAAAAAAGTGCCCGTGCGACCGCACCCCACGGCAATTTCATCCGCAATTAAATGCACATGGAACTCATCACACAAACTGCGCAGCTGGCGTATGTAGTCGGCGTCATGCATCGCCATACCTACCGCGCACTGTACTAGTGGCTCAACAATTACAGCAGCGATTTGACATCCGGCGACATCACCACATGTGCTCGCTTAACCATACCGCCATAGGCTTCGGTAAACAGCGATACATCGGTCACACCCAACGCGCCTACAGTTTCACCGTGGTAGCTGCCGGTCAGACAAACAAATTCCTGTTTACGAGAATTTCCTGTATTACGCCAATAATGAAAACTCATTTTTAGCGCAATCTCTACTGCCGATGCGCCATCGGAGGCATAAAAACAGTGGCCTAACTGATGCTGCGTTTTTGCTGAAAGCTGCTCTGATAACTGCACCACAGGTTCATGCGTAAAACCAGCCAGCATAGCGTGCTCTAGTTTATCAAGCTGATCTTTTAAGGCTGCATTGATACGCTGATTCGCATGGCCAAATAAATTCACCCACCACGAACTCACCCCATCAAAAAAACGTCGACCCTCATGATCAAATAACCACGCATCCTTACCGTGACTCAATGCCACCAAGGGGAGTTGTTCGTGATGCTGCATTTGGGTGCAGGGATGCCAGACGCTGGCTAAACTGCGTGCCACCCAGTCATCAGAGACGGGTTGAGTTGGTGTGTTCACAGCGGTATCGTCATGACTATGAATTACATCCTGAATACGCCAAAGCGCGTATCCGGTATGGGGGCATTCAAAGCGGCTGATAGACCGAGCGCAAGTACCGTGCGTGTGTCGGCCGGATCTATTACACCGTCGTCCCACAAGCGTGCGCTTGCATAGTAGGGATGGCCTTGTTCTTCATACTGTTCGCGTATGGGCTGCTTGAATGATTCTTCTTCTTGCGCAGTCCAGCTGCCACCTTTGGCTTCTATGCCATCGCGCTTGACGGTTGCCAACACACTCGCTGCCTGCTCACCACCCATGACTGAAATGCGCGCATTGGGCCACATCCACAACATACGTGGCGAGTAAGCCCGCCCGCACATGCCATAGTTACCCGCACCAAAACTGCCGCCGATAATGACAGTGAATTTTGGTACTGCTGCTGTGGCGACGGCTGTTACCATTTTCGCGCCATGACGAGCGATACCTTCATTCTCGTATTTGCGACCCACCATAAAGCCCGTAATATTTTGCAGAAAAACCAGCGGTATCTTGCGCTGACAACAGAGCTCAATAAAATGTGCGCCTTTGACAGCCGATTCAGAAAATAAAATACCGTTGTTAGCAATTAAACCCACCGGCATGCCATGTATATGCGCAAAGCCGCACACAAGCGTTGCACCAAAGCGCGGTTTAAATTCATTGAACTCACTGCCATCGACAATACGCGCTATAACTTCACGTATATCAAAGGGTTTGCGTGTGTCCGTAGGTATAACACCGTAAATTTCTTTAGCGTCGTACTTGGGCTCGACTGGCTCACGTAAAACGAGAGTATGTGTTTTTTGTTTGTTTAAATTTGCGACCAGTCTGCGTGCAATGGATAGGGCATGCAAATCATCATTTGCCAAATGATCGACTACGCCAGATAAGCGTGTATGCACATCGCCGCCGCCCAGATCTTCGGCACTCACAATTTCACCGGTAGCGGCTTTTACCAGCGGCGGGCCGCCTAGAAAAATCGTACCTTGATTTTTAACGATGATGGACTCATCACTCATCGCTGGCACATAGGCGCCGCCGGCTGTGCAAGAACCCATGACCACCGCAATTTGCGGTATGCCTTTGGCCGACATCGTCGCTTGATTAAAAAAGATACGACCAAAGTGTTCGCGATCAGGGAACACATCTTCTTGATTGGGCAAGTTCGCTCCGCCTGAATCGACTAAATAAATGCAAGGCAGATGATTTTGTTCTGCGATTTCTTGTGCGCGCAAATGCTTTTTGACTGTCAGTGGATAGTAGGTTCCGCCTTTAACAGTCGCATCATTACAGACGATCACGCACTCCAAACCTTTAACACGACCTATGCCAGTAATAATGCCAGCGCATGGCGCAGCATCGTCATACATATTCAATGCCGCTAACTGGGAAAATTCCAGAAAAGGCGTACCCGGATCAAGTAACTGATTAATACGTTCACGCGGCAGTAGCTTGCCGCGCCCAGTGTGTTTGCTGCGTGCTGCCTCACCACCACCCAATGTTATTTTTTCGCAGTGAGCACGCAGATCATCAACCAGTGCCCGCATGGCCGCACCATTAGCGACAAACTCCGCTGAGCGTGGATTTAGTTTGCTGTCAATGACGGGCATAGGGCAACTCGATTCATAGTAATGAAAGTTTTACGACAGGCCAAGACGTCATGAAGCAGGCAAGCTAACCTTTGAAATCACCATCGACATAAAACCATCGACTATCACGCCGAATAAACCGGCTGGTTTCATGTAAGCGTCGTGCACGACCACCCACTTTGGCACGCGCAACGAATTCGACTATGCCTTCATCGCCTTCCTGCTGCGCAGAGCGCACTTCTAAGCCCACCCATGTAATACCGGGCTCAACTAAAGGCTCAGGAGGGCATGTGGCAGGATCCCAGGTCGCCCGTAGATAATTTTCTTCACCCAACACATAGGCTGAGTACCGCGAACGCATGAGCTGTTCTGGCGTTTCGGGTATGTCATTACCCGAAATAAAACGACCACAGCAGACATCATAGGATTCGCCGCCACAAGGGCAAGGTTTAATAATTTGTATGCTCATAAATTAATTGCTTAGGCTAGTGCGCGCCCTATCAATATTTTTTGTATATCGCTGGTACCTTCGTAGATCTGACAAACGCGCACATCGCGATAAATGCGCTCGACTGGAAAATCTGCCAGATAACCATAACCGCCATGTATCTGTATTGCCTCGGTACAGATTTTTTCTGCCATTTCACTGGCAAACAATTTTGCCATTGCTGCTTCTTTCAGACACGGCAAACCTGCATCTTTCATTGCCGCTGCATGCCAAACTAACTGACGCGCTGCTTCTAGCTGGGTTGCCATGTCAGCTAAGCGAAACTGCACCGCCTGATGCTCGAACAAGGGTTTATCAAAACTTTGTCTGTCTTTAGCATAACGTAGTGCTGCATCAAAGGCTGCCTGCGCCATACCAACAGCTTGCGCTGCAATACCGATGCGTCCGCCTTCTAATCCAGACAGCGCAATTTTATAGCCCATGCCTTCTTCGGCTATCAGGTTTGCTGCGGGTATGCGGCATTCCTCGAAAAGAATCTGCGCAGTATCGGATGAATGCTGACCTAGTTTTTCTTCTACTCTTGCTACGATATATCCCGGTGTCGTCGTGGGTACCCAAAAAGCACTGATACCGGCCATCGCGCCGTGCCGTGGTACGCAATGCCGAAGCATCGCTGCCTGCATGGGGCTCGGTCAAACAAAACGCACCCAGCATATCGCCTTTAGCTAGTGGCAACAGCCAGTCGCGTTTTTGTGCCTCATTCGCATATGACATAGCAATGCTACAGACCGGACAATTATTGACTGAAATGATTGTCGATACACCACCATCACCTGCAGCTATCTCTTCTATTACTAATGCCAGCGACAGATAATCGAGTCCGGCTCCGCCGTCTTCCTGAGGTACTGCTACGCCGAAGGCACCCAAAGCGGCCAATTGTTTAAGCGCATCCTTAGGAAATTCACGCTCTTTATCCCAGCGCGCAGCATTAGGCGCTAACTGCTGCTGCGAAAAATCACGCAAGGCATCACGAATCATCTGGTGCTGTTCAGACAAAAGCATACTAAATTTTTCCTTATAAAAAATTACTGATGCCACCTCCCTAGAGAGGTGGTCGTAATTTTTTTTACTCCAGCTTACCAACCCATCTTGCGACCGTCATAGCTTTGAAAGCTGCCACTCTCCGAGGCTTTAGTTTTTTCTATAACGCTGAGCATGCCCGATACACTTTGCGCCACCGAGGTCGGTGCTTGTGCGCCACCCATGTCGGTCCTGACCCAGCCTGGATTCATGGTTACCAGGGTCATGTTCGGATAATCATTACGTGCTGAGTGCACCGCCATATTTAATGCTGCCTTGGATGCGCGATACACCCAACCCATACTTGATTCTGCTTCACTAATACTGCCCATGCCACTGGTGATGAATACAAATTTTCCTTTGGCCGCTTCAACTTGAGGTGCGACCTGTGGTATGGCTTGCATCGCACCCAACACATTGGCATGCATGGTGGCATCGAACATGGCGGCTGTCGGTACCTGAGTGGCACCGTCAAATGAACCAAACACGCCCGCCACATAGACGGCCAAGTCCAACGACTCATCACTGAGATGCTTAGAAAGCGATGCCAATGACTCAGGTAATGCGACATCGATCTTCAAGGCATGTGCGCCTTCGTCTTTCAGTGCCTGCAAAGACATCTCGTCACGCGCGGTCGCAAATACTTTCCAGCCAGCGGATAACAACTGCCGAACAAATTCGCGACCGATACCGCGGGATGCTCCAATAATGAGTGCTGTGCGCATGTTTTAGCCTTACATCATTTCTATGGCCATGGCGGTTGCTTCGCCACCGCCTATACACAAGGCGGCTACGCCACGCTTGCCGCCGGTTTTTTTCAGCGCGCCTAATAGGGTGACGATGATGCGTGCACCGGAAGCGCCAATAGGATGACCCAAGGCACACGCACCACCATGAATATTGATTTTTTCATGCGGAATATGGTGCTCTTTCATGGCGGCCATAGCGACCGCTGCAAAGGCTTCGTTTACCTCGAACAGGTCGACCTGATCACTGCTCAAGCCGGTTTTTTTATACAGCTTTTCTATTGCGCCTACCGGCGCTGTAGTAAACCAGTTCGGTTCTTGCGAATGGCGTTGGTGAGCCACGATTTTTGCGATTGGCTTGACGCCTAGTTTTTTGGCTGTTGATTCGCGCATCAACACTAATGCAGCAGCGCCGTCATTAATGGAAGAAGAGGTTGCGGCCGTAATCGTTCCATCTTTTTTAAATGCGGGTTTGAGTTGCGCAATCTTATCGATCTTGGCTTTCAACGGGCCTTCATCTTTATCAATCACGACATCGCCTGCTCTGCCTTTCACAGTGACAGGTGCAATCTCCCAGGCAAATGAACCATCCGCCGTTGCCGCTTGAGCGCGCTTCACTGATTCAACGGCAAATGCATCTTGCTGCTCGCGCGTGAAATGATATTTATCTGAACAATCTTCCGCGTACGTGCCCATGGCACGGCCTTTTTCATAGGCATCTTCTAACCCATCAAGCATCATGTGGTCGTACAACACACCATGACCTATACGATAACCACCGCGTGCCTTAGGTATCAGGTAGGGGGCATTGGTCATGGATTCCATACCGCCCGTAACGACGACGTCATTGGTACCGGCAACCAGTGAATCAAAACCATAAATGGTGGCCTGCATGGCCGAACCGCACATTTTCGACAAGGTGACTGCGCCAGCGGATACCGGCACACCGGCTTTAATCGAGGCCTGACGCGCAGGTGCCTGACCTTGAGCCGCCATCAAACAATTGCCAAAAATAACGTCGTTGACTACATCGGACGAAATACCTGCACGCTCAATCGCTGCGCGTATAGCCACTGCGCCGAGATCATGCGCTGCCAGCGATGAAAAATCGCCTTGAAATGCACCCATAGGGGTACGCGCAGCACCAACGATAACGATAGGGTCTTGCATAATGCTCTCCATTGAAAGATTCAATCACTTAAGCAATTGAATTGCCCGGACCAACCGGGGCTTGGTTAACAAAACGGATTTCCTGAGGATACGGAAAAATATCCTCGACTTGTCCTTCCAGAATGCGCGTTTTACGCTGCTGCCAGTAATCAGCCGTGAGCAAATCGGCATGATGCTTCATAAAACATTCACGCACTCGTGGATTACCCAGTAAAAAAACTGCAAACTGCTCAGGGAATACATCGTTTTTTGCTACGTGATACCAGGGTTCACTCGCCATTTCATCTTCTTCATTGCGTGGCGCTGGAATCGTACGGAAATTACAATCAGTGATGTATTCAATTTCATCGTAGTCATAAAACACGACGCGACCTTGACGTGTCACACCAAAATTCTTGTACAACATATCCCCCGGAAAGATATTGGCTGCTACCAAGTCTTTA
>JAJTGE010000100.1 GCA_021298555.1 Oxalobacteraceae bacterium | reverse complement strand
TTTTGGCAATGCGGCCTCTGTGCTGGTGGGCGATTTCGTCTACTCGCGAGCCTTTCAGATGATGGTATCGGTCAACAGCATGCGTGTCATGCAAATACTCGCCGATGCGACTAACGTAATCGCTGAGGGAGAAGTGCTGCAGTTAATGAATATGCATGACCCTGACGTCACAGAAGAACGTTATTTGCAGGTAATTCGATCCAAGACCGCTAAACTTTTTGAGGCCGGCACTGAACTAGGAAGCCTAATTGCTGGCGCGCCAGAACCAGCCATTGCCGCCGCTGCCGAATATGGCCGTTCGCTGGGAACAGCGTTTCAATTAATTGATGATGTGCTCGATTACTCAGGAAACCAGGCGGATATAGGCAAAAATGTCGGTGATGATCTACGCGAAGGCAAACCTACACTTCCTCTGATTTATCTTCTGCAACATGGCACGGAACAACAACGTCAGCTGGTACGTAACTGCATAGCTAATGGTGACGAATTACATTTTGACGAAATTTTATTAGCTATCACTCAGTCAGGAGCGTTGGAATACACCCAAAAACAAGCCGAAATCGCAAGTCAGCGTGCAACTAGTGCTATTAGTATTGTCCCGTCAGGCCCAAGCAAAGATGCATTGATAGAGCTGGCTGATTTCGCTGTTAGTCGCAAACACTAATTAAGCGAGTTTTAGGCATTAAGCATTCGCCGACACCTCATCATAGTCTGAACTTTGCTGTATTTCTGTTGAATAACGCTCCATCGAATCTGCATTCAGCCCTTCGGCATCCTCTGTCTGGCCATTATCTGCCACTCCGTTAGACTCAGCTGCATTAGCAGCATCTGTCGCTTGCTCGTCTGAATCATCGACTGGCTGTGCCTTATTAACTGAACCAAAATCAATCGCCTTGGCACGACCAGATAGAAGATTATCGAGATGGGCCAGTAATGTAGGTAAGTAACGCACCACTAAATCGTCGTAGCCAACCAAAGGAATCGCAGGGATCGCAGGAGGTAAGCGATACCAAACAAATTCTGTTTTTTTATTTAGCTTGTGCCGTGTATAAATTTGCGGCTCAGGAAAAACAATGCGCTTGGCAATAATTTTTGGAACTTGATAACCAAACGTTGGATTTAGATGATAAATGGCAGCGTCGACTAGCCAGTCACCCGCCAAACAAATGACATGCCCATTCCATTTTTCAGCATCGTCAAAATTGAAAAATCCACCTACGAACTCTTTCTTAGGCTTTGATGTTGAACACCAGAGCCGGCATGGAATAACGCGGGTTTTAATCCTGTAGTGTTGAAGTGCCTTACTCAACAAGTGCGTGGTAAAAACGCTGTAGGTTTTTAAGCTCTCTGGTAAGGCGACGTAGAACTCATTAACCACCATTTGCAGAATTCGATATTCATCTTCATTGAGGCTAGTGAGCTTCATGGGCTATTCCTAAAAGACGAGAACCACTCAAGTAGTAAAACTTTACAACTAAGAACCCATACTGTTTGTCGGTACTTCGGCACGAGACGCATTGCTTCACATACTAACTAGTCGACAGCAAGCGCCAAAACTAAAGCAGAATCTTGTCTAAAAAGTACTGACTTAGTAAAATTTTTACCTCAGAAAACGGGGTGTAGCTTAGTCCGGTAGAGCGCTACGTTCGGGACGTAGAGGCCGGAGGTTCGAATCCTCTTACCCCGACCACCCTGCCTGAGGCAGCTGCAAGCCTACTGCCTTTCCTACACGCTGAAAAAGGGTGGTGAGTAATCTAAGAAATTGAATTTGTGGATTGCTTATCAAACCCGAATTACATTCACACCACATGATTCACAAAATCACTAATGATCTTACTCGTTTAATTTAGATACATAAATTTCATGAAATCATCTGTAGAAATCAAACGTAATTATTTGCATTTCTATTCGTAACAAATGGTGTAACAAATGCACACGATTGAATCTTCACAAAGAGTGTATGCAAATTATTTGATCACAACCGGAATTTAAAACTTCTCTACCTCCAGACTCTCGAACGATCTATCAACCACTGGAGGTATCGTAATGAACAAAAAGATTCTTACATTTACTACGCTGTCGCTGTTGGCAAGTAGCGTGGCTATGGCTCAATCCAGTCTCACCCTGTATGGCAATATTGATGCATCAGTGGTGAGCGCAAGCGGTATCGGCTCAGATAAAGAAAGACGAACTAGTTTTGGAGAAGGTAACTGGGCCCCCTCTGTTTGGGGTGTTCAAGGCACTGAGGATTTGGGCGGTGGTATGCGCGCCTTGTTCCAACTTGAGGGTGGTTACAATGCGGGCACAGGAGCCATCGCAAACGGAGGTACTAGCGGTGTTTTTAGTCGACTAGCCAATGTAGGTGTCACAGGATCGTTTGGTACGGTTAAGGCTGGGTTGAACTTATCTCCTTTCATCGATGCATACACCTCGGTCTTGGGTTTAGCTGGAAATAATTTTTATGTACCTGCTTTACAAATGCACAGAGCAGGTACTGTTCTAAACAGCGCGAGCGTTAGCGTGCCTGCTTTTCCCGGCGGCACGGACGCCGATCCCGGTTTTGGTACAACCGGTGGATTTTTTATCCCGAACTCAATAACCTATAGCTTACCGTCCGATGTCCTTGGCGGTCTGCGAAGTAATATCCTTTATTCCTTTGGCGGTTCAGCAGGTTCATTTTCTAAAAACCGTTTTGTGTCAGGGAATATAGGCTATGCCTATGGTGATTTAAATCTTGTAGGTGCAATATCAGACAGAGATGCTCAGTACCGGCAGTGGCTGCTCGGCGCGAGTGTTCCAGTGGGGTCTGTAAAGTTGGCCGCAAATTACGTACGCTTCCATCCTGAAACTGGAGATTCAACACACACGTACGTACTAGGTGCCGAAACACAGGTAATTCCTTCAACACGTATAGGCATTAACTATGCACGCAACAGCGGCCCTGGAAAGCCATCAATCATTAATCTATCTACTATTTATACGCTTTCTAAAACAACCTACTTGTATGCAGCATTCAATCGTGCCACAGATGGAATTCCTTCATCCTATTCAGCTATCGTCGATTCTGGAACGGATGCAACGTTGACTCAACCAGGCACCTCAAATGCAATCATGGTTGGCATGCAGAAAAGATTTTAATTAGTCGCCTTACTTTGCCCATAAAAAGTAAAGCCTGCCGCTAGGCAGGCTACTTGCGTCTTTGGACGATACGCGCTGGACGAAATACTTGGGCATCTTCATAAAAATATTCTGTCTGCTCATGCCACCAATTTGGAACACCCAATATCGGCAAATGACTAAAATCAGTACTAACAAAACCTTGGCTTAACTGCTTGGCGATGTACTGATCTACAAAAGCCATTCGTTCGTCAACTGACTGAGTAAACCATTGACTATCCACAGAAATATTCCAGACATGTGAAGTGATAGCTTTATAGGGCGACATCAGTTTTTCGATAAGTGCATGACCAAACAGAACAACTTCGCAAGTCTGACTGAAATACTCTCGATCATGAAACAGTACCTGCTTCCATTGACGTTGTTTCAGTCTGTCATGAATGGAAGCATCTGCACTGACAACGATTGCACAATTTTCGTCAAATAAAGTAGCTGCATCACGTTGCCTTCCACGTTTTTTTTCTGCGTTAGATAAGGATTGTGTGCGTTGTATCTCTTTATATTGCAGATGATTCAGCGTTTGCTTTATTAAAGGAAATCGCAGCCATATCAATGCATTAAAAAAATCATGAAAGTTGTCTCTGGTAGGTATTTCACCTGTTTTGTAAATGTACGCCTCATAGCCCAACTGATCAGAAATGCCGTACTGAGGATTGAAGGAAAGCGATTTGGCGTTAGCGTTAAATAAAGCTTGAAGCTTTGCCAAGTCATTAGCTGCCTCTATCCAGTCTGCTGATTTTGCAATTAACAATCCTGACTCTCTCAAATGTGAAAGCCATGGTCGCTGCCAGTCAATGACTTCAAAATTCACGCGTTGGACTATTTTTATTTGAGTGGTGGGTACAGTTGGTATGTATGTGTCGAGATTAGTTTTGAGATTGGTTTGGAAATTCAATGAAAAAATTAAAGGTCTATTTCGGTCAGAATCTACTACTTAACCAACAAATTTCCATTGCAATACTTGACCAGCATCGAGAGGGACCACAGTGGAACCTGCAATCTGCAAATCATCAGGAATATACCAAGAAGTACGCTCCATTTTTACGGTCGTTTGATTACGTGGCAGTTGATAAAAATCTGGCCCATAAAAACTTGCAAAGCCTTCTAATTTATCTAAGGCTCCGATTTCCTCAAATGCTTGCGCATAAAGTTCCATTGCATGTAACGCTGTGTAACATCCTGCACACCCACAGGCATGCTCTTTGAGATCTTTGGCATGAGGCGCAGAATCCGTTCCCAGAAAAAATTTGGGATTTCCTGAGCTGGCTGCACGCAACAGTGCCTGTCTATGACTTTCGCGCTTTAAAACTGGCAGGCAGTAGTAATGTGGGCGAATACCGCCTTTGAAAATAGCATTTCGGTTATATAGCAAATGATGTGCTGTAATTGTGGCTGCTATTGGACCTTCAGCATCACGCACATACTCTACCGCCTGGCTAGTTGTAATGTGTTCGAATACTATTTTAAGCGAAGGAAGTTTTTTTCTTAATGGAATTAGGATCGTTTCAATAAAAACAGATTCGCGATCAAATACATCAATATCGCTATGGGTAACTTCACCATGCAACAGTAATGGCAACCCTAATTCCTGCATTGCCTCTAGTGTTGACATGCAATGTGCAAGATTGGTGACGCCCGCATCAGAGTTTATTGTTGCGCCTGCAGGATATAGTTTGACACCATGGATAAATCCGCTATTAACAGCGCGTTTAATCTCGTCGGGTGA
>JAJTGE010000099.1 GCA_021298555.1 Oxalobacteraceae bacterium | reverse complement strand
GTGATTGTGAGTTTAGCGATGATACGTGGCCATATCGGCCCTAAAGACCAACACACGGAGTAATTTGGGATTAGAGCGTCCTGCGCAGAGCTTCAAAAAACAAGCTGGACTGCAGGCGCTCTCCTTCGAGTTGTACCGCCACCTGATCAACCAACGAACGATTGACTGGTGCCAGAGTCGATCCGCTGCGTGCGGCCAATACCTCGACCATGCATGCGCGCTCTAAGTAATACAAATCGTCATAGGCATACGCAATGCTAGGGCCACAGACGATAACGCCGTGATTACCTAAAAAAACAATATCAGCGCTTTGCATCACCTTTGCCATACGCTCACCCTCGGCATGACTAAGCGCTACGCCATTGTAATTTTCATCAATCGCTATGCGACCGTGAAAACGCATCGCATTTTGCGATAGCGTGGTATCGAGTGCGCGTTGCGTCGTTAATGTTAACGCTGTGGCATGCGGCATATGAGTATGAAGTACGCACGTCTTACCATCGAGCTTGTGTATGGCAGCATGTATGTACATGGCCGTCGGTTCAACATCATGATGGCCAGCTAAACGTGCGCCCTGCTCGTCTATCATAACGATGTCTTCGGCTTGTATTTCAGACCATAACAAACCACGCGGATTAATTAAAAACCGACCCGAACTATCCGGTAGCTCCACACTGAAATGATTACATATGCCCTCACCCAATCCATGATGCGCTGCAGCTCGCAGCGCCAGGGCTAAATCTTCGCGCAGCTGTTTGACTGCCGGGGATGTATAGTCCGTTGCGTGCATAATTTTCTCCGTTAAATCCTATCCGTATTAATGCTATCTGATTGATTGTAGATTTAATCCTGTATCAATGAGTGGATAATACGATTGACTGAAAGGCGATAGCCTGCAATCGATAGGTAGCAAATAGTTAATTTTTTTAGTGTGCCCATCCATCAAATCGGATAGTACACGTTGCATGTTTCAATTTTTTGGGAATTCATCCATGTCTACCGTCTCTTGTTACGCTGCCCATGCAGCTGATGCACCGCTGGTTCCTCACCACATTACGCGCAGGGAGCCGGGTGCACAGGATGTGCATATCGATATTGAATTTTGCGGTGTATGTCACACCGACATACATTACGCAAAAAATGATTGGGGCCGCAGCAACTACCCTATCGTTCCTGGCCATGAAATCGTGGGTACCGTAAAAGCATTGGGTGCAGCGGTAAATGATTTACGCATAGGCCAACGCGTCGCTGTCGGTTGCTTTGTTGGCTCATGCCATCACTGCTCGTCCTGTGAAGCGGATATGGAGCAGTACTGCCTTGCAGGATTCACAGCCACCTACAACAGCCCTAGCCCTGACGAAGGTGGCGTAACGTACGGCGGCTATTCAAAAAGTATCGTCGTTGATCGTCATTTTGTATTAACTGTCCCTGACAATCTTGACCCAGCGGGTGCTGCACCCCTGCTTTGTGCTGGCATTACGACCTATTCACCACTCAAACATTGGGGTGTTAAAGCAGGGATGACCGTCGGCGTGATTGGCCTGGGTGGATTAGGCCACATGGGTATCAAGTTTGCCCGTGCCATGGGTGCGCATACCGTGATGATTACTAACTCAGCACATAAAGCTGCCGATGCAAAACGTTTAGGTGCGGATGATGTGCTTTTGTTTACTGATGCAGAAGCAGTAGCAAAACATGCAGGAACATTTGATTTTTTATTGAACACCATACCCGCACCGCACGATGTCACTAGCTACATGAACCTGTTAAAAGTCGATGGCACGATGTGCATCGTTGGTTCTATAGGTCCGACATCAGATTTGAATTCCAGACCGCTGATTTTTGGACGACGTAGCATTGCGGGCTCATTGGTCGGTGGTATCAAAGAGACTCAGGAAATGCTCGATTTTTGTGGGAAGCACCAGATAGTTTCCGACATTGAAGTTATTAAAATAGACGACATCAATCAGGCCTATGAACGCATGCAAACCAGTGATGTGAAATACCGGTTTGTGATCGATATAGCTCGGTCACTTAGCTAACCGAGCACAGTAGATGTATCAACTGCTGCTTAGTCGCGTACAAACAAAATGAACACTGATTTAAGGCAGTGATTTGATGAGCTGCGTTTAAAACCAAGGCTGGGTCAACAGATACACTGCTTTAGTTTTTTACAATTTACAAATACAAAAGCGATCCAGAATTATTCTGGATCGCCTTGGCTCAATTGATAGTTGCTACAGCAAGTAGGCAGCCTTACAACTTACCCAAATACTTGACGATTATTTTTAACGGAGATACCCAACGCATACGGCTTTAAGGTCTCTTCGGTCACTCCATAGGTAGTCATAAAGCGAGTCAGTAGCGCTTGCTCTTCCGGCGCAGCTACACCGTCCGAAAGCAAGGAATCATACAAGTTAAGCAAAACACATAACTTCTGATCCGAATTGAGTAAGCTGGCTGACTCAGTTAAGAACGCATCAACATTATTTACTTTTGCATATTTACCTGCATCTTCAAACAAGGCTTTGTCATTGCCCAGAGCCTGTAGTACTTGTCCAAGCTCTTCTGCCTCGACTTCACCATCGGCATGAATCATATGCAGCAAACCAACTGCCAGCGCCAGCTTAGGCGTCAATTTGGGTGGCGCCCCTTTAAACATATCAAATAATCCCATTTACAAACTCCCTTAGTCGTTGTTAATCATCTTGGGTACTAACACTTGCAACCCTGGTAGATGAGTTAGTACGTTTTTTATACGTTAAAGAACAGACATTCGTAATAAATGAGTCGTAATAAATCAGCAATCATTCACTACCCCGCCCCAATCGCAGGCAATGGTAACTCAGACGGCTAGTAAGCCCTTCAAAAATTATGGGTACTGCGCTGCTACCTTGCAGGTTGCACTAGCAAGGCTTCGCGCTCCATTTGCATCCTCTGACGTTGTTGCAGCTCCATCCATCTCGCCATAGATTGCTGATTGTCTGAACGTGTACCGGCTTGTCGCTGCTGCATCTGGCGACGTTGCTGGGCCAGCGCTTGCTCTGGTGTGCACACATAGTTATGTTCAGCGCCGCAATTCAACGAGGGCACAGCTGAATCAGCTTGCGCAGAGACAGAAAATATTAGTTGGATAACGATAAGAGCTAGCCACAGTAGTTTCATAGTAAATGCGTTCTCGTCAGGCTCTTTTATGCAAACAGTTAGTCGTTAACGCTTATTGAACGCCTTGATCAAAGACGCCAACCGTATCCCAGATAAACCACGTAGGTGTAGTCTCGCTCGGCTATTGGACTATTCGATTGCGCATCCGACAAGCGGTTGATAGAGGTACCAAAAAATAAAGCGCCAGTAGGACCCATAGCATAAAGACCGGTAAGACCTGCTGAAAGGCCCGCACCTGAACCCACATTGCGTGCAAGCCCATCAACCGTCTCCGAAGCCTTCTTACCCCAATAGTAGTTATTCATGGCTGCGTTCTGCCAGGTAGTGCTCAGTAGGCCATTTAAACGGAAAGCGCTATCGGTTATCAAAGGACGAATAAATTGCAGTTGTGCGACCTGTCCACCGCTGCGGCCAGTGATATCAAATCCATAGTCCAAGTTGACCACACCCGCAGAGGTGGTCCAGCGCACGCTGGGGCCAGCGTCAATGGCAAAATCGCGATCCGCCATACCCGCTGTACGAGGACTATCACTGGCGTCATAACCAAAACGCGGCTCTGCATACAAACCTATGCGCAAAGATCGATCATCTGAATTAAATCCCCAAACACCTGCCTTAAGGCCAGTAACATAGGCCACATTGCCCCAACTGTACTGAACAACAGGTAGCGCTAAAACACGCATGTCACTACTGCCCGGTGTTTTAGGCATAGCACCCAAACCCAAACCTAAAAAATTACTGCCTGATGGCACAGGCTGCTGCGCCTGCTTTTCAGCCGCGGATTGAGCAGAAGCATGTTTGAAGGTAAACAGCGCAGGTAAAAATGCCGCGCCAAGTAGGAGGTTTTTATATGGGGTCATAGGTGGTCGAACGCAGTATTTTAAGCTTAAAAAAAGGCGACCATGTAATGATCGAACACGAATATCAGCACTATCAAAATTGCAAGTAACTTAACAACTTGGTTGAGTGTAAAGCAAAAAAAATAATTTAACCGAAGCGTGAGAGGAAGCTGGAATAGCCCCTGCTCTCTTGGCAGGGGTACCTACTATTAAGCCGCCCTAAAAAACTTGGCACTCGCGAGCCTACAGAATTGCTGTTTCTCTTATCTTAGCGGCAGGAGTCGTTGACTGAGGCTGTTACGAAATTTTGGATTGTTATGAATTTCGATCTAATGAAAGATGTCTTGCTTCGTAGTGTTCCGTCGGTATGTACACAGAATAATTTACAGGCTCACCGAAACTCTATTTATGACCTGTCTACTTGACGGGGAAGTCTACGGTTCAGCATCGACAAATTGAATGCTGGCTAGTTGGGCTTTGGCTTCGTCAGAGAGTGTGTCGAGGTCGCAGGATTTGTTGTCGATGGAAATGGTGGTCATATTTTTTTATTTTGGAACCACATCAAATGCCAACACAATACGTTCTTCTTCTGATTCAAATGGAATTGTGTAGTGCATCAGGGATGCGGGAAATAAAACCATATTACCTGTAACTACATCTAATACTTTTTTTGAATTAAGGCGTGGATAAGTTGTATCGCTATCCTTGCCAAGGGCAACCACTAGGTTACCGCTATCAATGTTAGATTTCGGTGGAACATTTATGTATATGCTACCGCTAAGCCAGCCTCTGTTATGGATATGAGGATGAAGTTCGCCGCCGCTCTTCATACTAATAAGCCAGCCATGGAGGCTATACTCTGTCGGCCATTTTCTTATGAATCCTTCTTGACTACTCTCGAAATTTATTCGATATCTTTCTATTTCTAATCGGATAGCTTTTT
>JAJTGE010000098.1 GCA_021298555.1 Oxalobacteraceae bacterium | reverse complement strand
CCAAAGGCGCTAAAGAATGCAGCAGCTAGTTCATCGGGCTCTTGGGCGCGATCGCCTCGAACACCGATACGTTCGCCATAAGGAGGATTAGCGATCAAAATACCAGCTTGCTCGATGGGGGCTTTAATTTCCTGTGCTTCGATTTGCTTGAGAGGCACGTCAAATTCTATCCCCGCTCTCGCAAGATTGTTGCGTGTCATGACTATCGAATCGCCAGAAATATCACTACCAAAAATCTGTGCTTCGCTTACAACGTTGGGCGCTGCGACTTCATTTTTAATGGCATGCCATTCGGATTCACCAAAGTGATTGAATTTTTCAAACGCAAACGTTCGATTGATACCCGGAGGTATACCCGCGACCATTTGCGCTGCTTCGATTAACAAGGTGCCAGATCCACACATAGGATCTATTAGCGGCATGCCAGGCTTCCAGCCTGCTACACGTAACAAGCCCGCAGCAAGGTTTTCACGCAATGGAGCATCGCCGGTTTCTTCACGCCAGCCGCGTTTAAATAAAGGCTCTCCGGAAGTATCAAGATACAGCGTGACGTTACGGGCATCCAAAAATCCAGAAATGCGCATGTCGGGTGTGCGAGTATCTATGGATGGGCGCTCACCTTCACGATCACGAAACCGATCGCAAATAGCATCTTTAATTTTCAGCGTGATAAATTCCAAACTTTTAACGGGCGATTTGATGGCAGTAACATCAACACGCATCGTGTGGCCGACATGAAACCATTCTTCCCATTTGGATTCCAGGGCGAGATCATAGATATGATTTTCGTTGGCATAACTGCGGTGTGCGATACGCATTAACACGCGTGAGGCTATGCGGGAATGCAGATTTAATCGCAACGCATCGGACCACTGGCCTGAGCAGTGCACGCCACCCGGTACTTGGTTGTGAACTTTGAGCGTGCCACTTTGTTTAGCGATTTCGCTGATTTCTTCGGCAAGAGCTGCTTCTAAACCGCGAGGGCATGGGCAAAAATAAGAAAGTACAGTAGCCATGGATGCCTTTTATCCGTTCATGGTCAACAGTCCATACGTGTCGACCGTAAGTTATTAATAAAATCAGCATCCCGTTGAAGAACGGGATGCACACTAATGCTATTGGCTCATCAAGGCGCGTTCTACAAATTCCAATCGGTCTTGGCCCCAATAACCTTCACCATCAACACTGTACCAAGGAGCACCAAATACATTCGTAGCGATAGCTTCTTCTGTATTTTTTGCAAACTCAGCAGCAACAGCGGCACCGGTGGATTGTTTGAGTAATTCAGCTCCCTGTAAGCCTAGATGATCGGCTATTGCAATCAAGGTGGGCTCATCGGTGATGTTTTTCTCATCCTCCCAAACTGCATGACCCAAAGCGTAAGCAAGCTCCAAGCCCTTATCGGTACCATGCGCTTGTAGCGCAGCAATGATGAGTTTAGCGCCGGGCTCACCTGAAATCGGGAAAAACTTAGGATGCAGCGTCATGGGTATATTGAGAAATTTACTCCAGCGCTGTAATTCAGCTAAGCGATAGGCCTGACGTTGTGGCGGGCGTTGTGAAACAGGCACACCACCTGAAACACTAAACACTTTGACTAAATCTGCAGGCTTAAGTTGTATGGTGGCGTTATATTTTTTCGCCATAGTGACGAGTCGTGGATGACCCAGATACGACCAGGGTGAATGCGGCGCCATGTAGTAATCAATTTTTTTTGTCATTGTCGTCTCGTAATTGAAGGATTGATTAAGTTATTGGAATGGTTTGACTACAACGAGTATCACAACAGCAATCATACCTAGTACGGGGATTTCATTAAACCACCGATACCATATATGCGAGCGTGTATTTGCGCCATTTTCAAATTTTTTTAACAAGCTTTTACATAGGTGGTGATATCCCACTAGTAGTATGACTAAAAATAATTTTAGATACATCCAGATACTTTGCTCGCCTATGCCATATTCCAACCACAGCCACAGACCCAGCACTAAAGCAGGGATCATCAACAATGTCATGAAGCGGTACAGCTTGCGCGCCATGAGTAAAAGTCGTTCGTTAACGACTGGGTTAGTTTCCATAGCCAGATTAACGAAAATTCTGGGAAGGTAAAACAAACCCGCAAACCACGAAGCGACAAACACTATGTGCAGAGCTTTAATCCACAACATGCTTACACCCTCACTTCGCCATGACCTAGCACGACATATTTGAGTGAAGTCAGGCCATCTAATCCCACTGGACCGCGCGCATGTAATTTGTCATTGGAAATGCCTATCTCTGCCCCTAGCCCATATTCAAAGCCATCTGCAAAGCGGGTCGAGGCATTCACCATCACGGAAGCGGAATCTACTTCACGCAAAAAACGCATGGCATGCGTATAGTCTTCGGTGATGATGGAATCGGTGTGTTGTGATGAATAGGTATTGATGTGATCTATTGCTTCATCAACATTAGCCACGACTTTGACAGACAGAATGGCATCTAAATATTCTGTGCGCCAGTCTTCTTCGGTGGCCGCTTTCAGATGTGCATAGCCAGCGAGGATATGTAAACTTTCAGGATCACAGCGCAATTCAACCTGCTTTTCTGCAAAAAGTTTAGCTAATTCAGGCAGTACCGTGGCAGCCAGCGAACGTGCAACCAGTAGCGTTTCCATGGTGTTGCAGGTGCCATAGCGGTGGCACTTGGCGTTGTACGCTACAGGTAGTGCTTTGGCGATATCAGCTTTGTCGTCGATGTACACATGACATATACCATCGAGATGTTTGATCATAGGCACCTTGGATTCTTTCATAAGGCGCTCAATCAAACCTTTGCCACCTCGTGGCACGATTACATCGACATACTCTGGCATGGTGATTAGGGCGCCGACTGCTGCGCGATCGGTGGTTTCAATGATCTGCACTGCCTCAGCAGGTAAACCTGCGCCAGCCAACCCTTCTTTGACGATTTTTGCCAACGCTTGATTGCAGTGTATGGCTTCGGATCCACCACGCAGTATGGTGGCGTTACCGCTTTTAATACACAAGCCAGCCGCATCGACGGTTACATTTGGACGAGCTTCGTAAATAATGCCAATGACACCTAAAGGCACGCGCATCTGTCCAACTTGTATACCAGTAGGACGAAACTTCATGTTGTTGATTTCGCCTATAGGGTCAGGCAACGATGCGATTTGTTCTAGACCCTCAGCCATAGTGGCAATCGCTTTTTCTGACAAAGTTAATCTGTCTATCAAGGCTGGTGCCAAGCCATTTGCGTGCGCTTGATCTACATCTTGTTGATTGGCTGCAGTCAGTAATGCGGCATCGCGTCGTATGGCTTGCGCTATTAATTCGAGAGCACGATTTTTAGATGCGGTGTCAGCTTTAGCCATGGCACGTGCTGCATGACGTGCAGCTTTGCCTAAGGTGTTCATGTAGTGGTGTATATCCATGACTAGATTCCTGGGTCGATTTTTTTATCGTGCTATGCGCACGGCAAGCTGTAACAAGGCATCCCATGAGTCGCCGGCAAACTCGCGTGCGCGAAGACCTTTGATTAATTTGTCGATTTGTGCAGATTCATGCATAGCTGTTTGCAGGGTACGCAGTGAGACACGTGTAATCGCATTCGGTATCAGCCGCTCTCGCGGGCCCCAGATACGATATTCCTTGAGTAACATCGCCAGCGGTCGTCCATCATTGACTCCCAACTTTAATTTGAGCAGTGTACGGATTTCATCAGTGACAGCCCACAGTACCAGAGGCAAAGCTTCGCCTTCGCCTTTGAGGCCTTCAAGCATACGCACTATCCGTGGAACATCGCCAGCAAGCATCGCTTCGGATAATTTGAATACGTCATAGCGAGCTACGTTTAAAACAGCATCATGGATTTGCTCAACGGTTAAACGTCCCTCAGGGTAAAGTAGGCCAAGTTTACGGATTTCTTGGTGCGCTGCCAGTAAATTTCCCTCGACTCGCTCAACCATAAAATCGAGTGCGATCATGTCTGCACTTTGTCCTTGCCCTGCCAAGCGCTGACCGATCCAGTTAGCCAGCTGATTCCGTTCAATGATGGGTATGTCGATGTAAACAGCAGCACGTTGTAAGGCACTCACCCAAGCACTTTTCTGCGTGGCCCAATCGAGTTTGGGTAAGGTAATTAACGTGAGTGTTTCATCCGCTGTGGTCGTGGTTGTACAGCCAGCGGCATAGTCTTGTAAGGCTTGTCCACCTTCTTTTCCGGGTTTGCCTGTGGGCATACGGAGTTCAATCAATTTTTTGTCACCAAACAGTGACATGGATTGTTGAGAAGATGTGAGCTCACCCCATTTAAAGTAACGATCAACAATCAATACTTCGCGCTCAGAAAATCCTGTGTTGCGCGCTCGTTTGCGTATGCGATCAGCTGCTTCCATTGCTAGCAGATGTTCATCACTAGAAATCACATACAGTGGTGCTAGTGATTTTTCGAGATGCGCATCTAGCGCTTCGGCACGCACTTGCATAATGCAGTCTAGAGCTCGAGTTTTATTTGAGATAAGCGACGCATGATCTGACTGACCGCATCCGCTCGCAGGTCGTTATAAATCAGACGTTCTTCGGTTTCTTTCGCGACTGCCTGAGATTCCGAGTAACTCATGAATGTTTGTAGTGCTAGTTCGGTGTCGCTAACTAATTGAGTATTTTCTTTATTGATGACATCGAAGCGTACTCGGTAGAGCAAACTAAATTCACGAACCTGACCTTGCGCATTTAGCGTTAAGACTTTCTTTTCCTGATTTTCAGAAAGGATGCGTACGGTGACATCAGCCGATTTTCTTTCTGTGGCAATCGCTGTCTGGCCTTGCGCAAGAATAGCGGTACGAAGCTCGCGTTCTAAAGGAGTATTTTTGCTGGTTTCAAGATGCACGGAGCTAAAGGGAAGTTTCGCGTCTGAACGAGAGCCTCTCAATTGAAAGCCGCAAGCGGCCAGCGGCAAAGTCATCAGTAACGAAA
>JAJTGE010000027.1 GCA_021298555.1 Oxalobacteraceae bacterium | reverse complement strand
CCAGCAATTTTTTTACGCGTTGAACACTACGATGCAGAACAACTTACCCAGTGCTATCGTAGCAGTGATATTTGTGTTGTTACAAGTTTGCATGACGGAATGAATTTAGTAGCCAAAGAATTTATAGCAGCCCGTAATGATGAGCTGGGTGTTTTGATTCTTTCGCAATTTACCGGAGCTGCCAGAGAATTACATGAAGCATTACTGATTAATCCCTATCATGTGGAACAAGGGGCGCAGGCATTGTATCGGGCATTGACTATGCCTGAATTAGAGCAAAAAGAGCGTATGCGTAGCATGCGTCAACGAGTCAAAGATTTTAATGTCTATCGCTGGGCAGGATTGATGCTGTTAGATGCAGCACGATTACGGCGACGCCAACGTACGAGTGAAAAAATTCATTTACACAGTCATCAGGGATCTCGATCAACATTATGAAAGAACTATTTACATCTTCGGGCCGTCAGATATTAAAAGAATTTGTGCGTGATGATTTACTTTGTTTATTTGATTTTGATGGAACATTAGTCCCTCTGGAGCCACACCCGGAAAAAGTTCGCGTACCAGAAATCGTTCTTCATCGTTTGCAGCAGCTGCAAGAGCGCGCTCGAGTTGGCATTGTTACCGGCCGTGGCTTGGCCGATATGCACCGCATGCTGGAATTCAAGCCTGATTTTTTATTAGGAAATCATGGTATTGAAGGTTTGCCTGGATGGGAATCACATACCGCTGAGTTTGAGCAGCTCTGTGAACATTGGCGAGTGCAGCTAACCCCCCAGCTTGGAGCCATCGATAAGCAGATATGGATAGAGTACAAAAAATATTCTCTTTCTGTGCACTACCTTGATTCAACAAACTTGCCTGATATATCCGCCACACTATCTGCACTTTTTGAGACGTTGTCTCCCGTGCCTCGTGTAATCGGTGGCAGGCAAGTTTTTAACTTGCTGCCGTCGAATGCTAACGATAAAGGTAAGGCGGTCAATGAATTAATGCTGGTAACAGGCGCCTCATGCGCCTTGTATGCAGGTGATGATGTGACCGATGAACATGTATTTGAATTAAATCGGGATGATTTGTTTACGATCAGAGTTGGAGCGAGCCAGAACAGTGCAGCCAGGTTTCAGATCGCTGATCATAGTTCAGTGGTGCCATTAATCGATATGCTGATAGAGTATTTGCCACATCAGCGAGCGTGAGTTTATATTTAGCTGAGATGCGATGAACAATCTGGATTTGGGTCTGATTGGAAATTCGCGCACTAGCGCACTGATAGATAGACAAGCTCGAATTGTCTGGTGGTGTTATCCCCATTTCGACAACAACCCTCTTTGTTGCAGCCTTCTGCAAACTGACCAGAGTGACTCCTCAACTGATTCATTTGGCTTTATCGATCTATTGTTCCCAGAGAGTCATACAGTTCGTCAGATATATCAGCGCAATTCAGCAATTTTGCAAACACGCATGAAGGATGATGCGGGTAACGTAATCGATGTTACCGACTTTGCGCCTCGCTTTTACCGCCATGGGCGTATGTTCGCGCCAGCTATGCTGGTGCGAATTATCAAGCGCGTAGCAGGCAGGCCTCGCATAGGTTTGCGTTTGCGACCGGCACTCAATTATGGTGCTGATCGTGCAGCTCACCGTAGCGGTGCGCACCACACGACGTTCTTCGGTGGTGCGCAATCCATGCGCGTAACTACCGATGCGGCTGTTACAGCGCTCACAGAAGAAAAACCCTTTTTTTTGCATGACAGCGTAACCTTGCTCATGGGCCCAGACGAAACAGTCGATGGCGCTCCACGCGAAATTGGACGCAGCTTTTATGAATCGACTCTCGCCTACTGGCACCGTTGGGTGCGTAATTTGGCTATCCCCTTTGAATGGCAAGACTTAGTTATACGTGCGTCGATCACGTTGAAGATGAATGCATTTGATGACACCGGAGCGATAATTGCTGCGGTTACGACATCCATTCCTGAGTCAGCGCATAGCGGTCGTAATTGGGATTATCGCTACTGCTGGCTGCGTGATGCCTATTTTGTTGTGAATGCGCTCAACCAATTGGGTGTTACTGCAACCATGCAGCACTATCTTGAATACATTTTGAATCTGATTGCTGATTCACGCGATAGATCGTTGCAACCGGTATACGGCATACGCCGTGAAACTCAGCTAGATGAAACACTGGCTGAACGGCTGACAGGTTATCGCGGCATGGGGCCGGTTCGTGTGGGTAATCAGGCTTGGCGGCAGGTGCAAAACGATGTTTTTGGTGCCGCCATACTCGCTAGTACACATGCCTTTTTTGATTCACGTCTTGAGCGACCTGCAGGTCGACAAATGTTTGCCGATCTGGAGCGACTCGGTCAGCAAGCCGTTCGGGTGTATCAGGAGGTCGATGCAGGTATTTGGGAGCTGCGTGGTTCGCAACGCATACATACCTTCTCATCGCTTATGTGCTGGGCGGCATGTGATCGATTAGCCACCATTGCTGCTCACCTGCATTTACCGCAACGCGCTGTGTACTGGACCCAGAAAGCCGCTGCTATACGAAAAGTTATTATGGAGCGCGCCTGGAATTCCAAAATAGGTAGTTTTGTTTCTACGTTTGAAGGAGAGCGACTCGATGCCAGTTTGCTCTTAATGAGCGAACTTCAATTTTTAGCTCCCGATGACCCGCGCTTCATCGGAACCTTACGCGCAGTAGAAAAGCATCTACAACGTGGTGATTTTTTACTTCGATATGATGAAGAAGATGATTTCGGGCGACCAGATTCTGCCTTCATCGTATGCACTCTCTGGTGGATACTTGCACTTGCCAGTACCGGCGAAACAGCTCGGGCCAGAAGCCTATTCGAAAATATACTCAAATGTCGAAATCATCTCGGCTTGTTATCTGAAGACGTTTCTATTGACGGGAAAGAGTTGTGGGGTAATTTTCCTCAAACTTATAGCATGGTGGGATTAATTCAGTGCGCAGCACGCTTATCTATTCCGTGGGAAAAAGCGTACTAGTACATCAGCTACTCATTACAGCCTTTCATGTTGATCATAAAGCCACAAGCCTAGTATCTAATCTTACTTAGAATTGATAACAATTTCTGTTGTGTGAATGCAGGCATCACTTCACACATAGATTGATTAAGTTCATCATTTCTAAGGAGAGCTTCATGCGCAAGTTATTTGTTGCGGCATTACTAGGTAGTACATTTCTTTTTCCGACGGCTAGTTATGCTGAGAGCTCGTATTTAAAATTAGGCCTAGGTGAATCAACCTATTCAGGTGACCCCAACAAATCATCGACCGCTGGTCTGCTGGCCTACGGGTGGAAAATCTATCCGAATATGTTTGCCGAAATTGGTTACATTGATTTTGGCTCTGCCAGTACCAAGTTTAGTCCGGACCTAGGCATCAATCTGGTGGACAGAATCAAAACTCAATCGATCTATGCTGCAGGTATAAGTAGTGTGCCGCTTTCATCTTTCGTGTCCTTCCAAGGAAAGCTGGGCTTAGTTATGCACCACACTAACACGTACGCCAAGATTCAATTTCCAGATCAAAGTTTTAGTGATGATGCAACGCATAGAAAAACTCGACTATTAGTTGGTGCAGGATTGAGTGCGCAATTCACTAAAGAAATTTCAGGTCTAGTTGACTATACCTACTTTGGGGCTGCTGTTGACGGCAGAGTAATTTCATTGATTTCAGCCAATTTGCAATATCACTTTTAAAACATGAGCAATTTAGAGTTGCGCCCTTGATTTTCATTCGCCGCGATAAAGCTATTTAATAAAACTACATTTGTTGAGCATATTGCGTGTGATTTAAGCAACCTCGATTTGATTTTTTTATCTGTGCATTCGTAAAATCGCGCCGGTCCTTGGAAGGTCTCGAAAAACTTTTTATTGATAGAGGCTTTGTGAGAACAGCTTACGCACAAGTTTTGTTGATTTTGATTAATTTTATATATAGGAACTAAGCATGAAAAAATCACTGATTGCAGCTCTGCTGGGATGCGCTTTGGCTGCGCCGCTGTTTGCTCAAGCTGAAAACAGCTATGTATCAGTAGGGGTAGGAAATTCTTCTTACGACGCCCCAAATTTTGATGAAGGTGCAACTGGTGTTGGTATCGCTTTTGGACAATCAGTGACTGATGTTGTTGGTTACGAAGTTGGTTATGTACATTTCGGTAGCGCAAAATCAGATGGATTCAAATTAGATACTCAGTCCGTGTATTTGGCCGGAGTGGGTACCTATCCTTTGAGTGAGGCATTTTCTGTTTACGGTAAATTGGGCGCTACTATCAATCGTTACTCAGAAAAATCAGTTTTTGGTAGTGATAGCGAAACAAGGCTGCGTCCTTTGATTGGTGCTGGCTTAGGCTATAAATTTACTAAAGAGTGGTCAGGCGCAGTTGAATACGTCTATTTCGGCGAATTGATGGATTTAAAAATGAGTATGTGGTCTGCAAATCTTCGTTATCACTTCTGATTTATGATTATTTTGATTTGATTATTAAACAAAAAAGGTTGCGGTATCGCAGCCTTTTTTGTTGTGCAACCTGTAGTACTAATCTGTTTATTTGTGCTTGTTGGATGATGATTACGAGCGCAATTCAGAAACAGCTAGCTTTAGCGCATTAGCAATTCCAGTGTCTGCAGGTGTATGACCACCTCGTTCCACCCAGCGTAACTTCGCATGTGGCATTGCAGCTGCTAGTCGCCACGCATTTTCAGGTGGGCAAACTAAATCATGAGTGCCGTGTATCAGTGCGACAGGAATAGAGCTTAATTTATTTGCGATGGTAAGTAGCGCTGCTTCGCTGGTAAAGCAGCCCTGCGACAAATAGTGTGCCTGCATTCGGTATTTGGCAAGCGTGCGTGCAGATACAGCAGCGGTATCGGCTATTCTCGCGACAGAACTAAGTTTGCCCGACATTGCTTGCATCACAGCGTCTTCATAGTGACTCCAGCGGGATGCGGCGTCCTCAGCGCTTTGCTTGGACCCATGTAATAACTGTTTGGTTAGCGTAGCCAAGACATGTTTGCGGTCATGTTCAGGCCACGTGCGTGTCAGGTCAGCCCACGCTTGCGGCACCATGGCGCATAAGGATTGAAAAAACCAGGTCATTTCACGTGGGCTAGTAAGAAAACTGCCACGCAATATAAGTGAATTAACGCGTTCGGGATGAGCGCCTGCGTACAACAAGGCTAGGGTTGCGCCCCACGATCCACCCACGACCATCCACCGTTCGATCGCAAGATGGGAGCGAATTAATTCAATATCTGCAACTAATTTATGGCTGTCGTTATGTTTAATTTCGCCCAGTGGTGTCGATTGGCCTGCTCCGCGTTGATCAAATAAGATTACTCGCTGCTGATCGAGGTCAAACCAATCGAGTACGGATGGCTGAGTGCCGCTTCCTGGGCCGCCATGCAGAACGATGGCTGCAGGTGCGCCTGGATTGCCGAATTGAGCTAGGTAGAGGCTGTGGCCGTCACCAGTGGGAAGATGCAGCTGATCGAATGCGTTGGGTGGCATGGATTTTTTTGTTCGTTGTTCAGGCTAAAATGGCGCCAATCAAAAATATAAGAGTGCAGGCCGCATGAGCGTTCTGAACTCATAAAAACAGCGCTTTACGACGGGAAATCACCGTTTTTAGAGTGGGTAAGAGGAGACAATTATGCCTGTAATACTTTCCATCAGGATGTTCATAGACTTCGTTGCAGCTTCCGAAAATTCTGTCGACATTGTTGACGGAACGTCTTTCTCTTCAGCTTTGTACTGAGTTTTTGCAGTAAAGCGTAAGTAAGCTTTTATTTAAACCTCCTGAAAATCATGAAAATTCTTGTCCTCGGTTCTGCAGCAGGTGGTGGTTTCCCACAATGGAATTGCAATTGCGCTAATTGTGCGGGCGTACGTAAGGGATCGATTAAAGCGAAAACACGAACGCAATCATCGATCGCGGTATCAGCCAATGGCACTGATTGGGTATTGATTAATGCCTCACCAGACATTCTCTATCAATTACGATCAAATCCCGCTATGCAGCCGGCGCGAACGATACGTGATTCTGGAATTGCAGCTGTGATGGTGATGGACGCACAAATTGATCACATCACCGGCTTACTCATGCTGCGCGAAGGTAAAAAGAAAATGAATCTGTACTGCACAGATTCCGTTTGGGATGACCTGAATCATGGCCTGCCATTAGCAAAAGTACTGTCACATTACTGCGGTGTTGAGCATCACGAAATCAAAGGCCTGTCGTCCGACAAATCACGTTTTGATCCGATTGAGGTCCCAGCTATTGCAGGCATACGTTTTCATCCTATGCCGTTAAAAAGTAAGGCGCCGCCTTATTCGCCGCATCGTGCAAATCCACAACCAGGTGATAACAATGGATTGCTGATTGAAAATCTCGAGACCGGTAAAACTCTTTTTTATGCGCCTGGATTGGGTGAGATCGAATCTCACGTACTCGACGCAATGAAAAAGGCAGATTGTGTCCTGGTCGACGGTACCGTATGGACAGGTGATGAAATGATTACTCTGGGCCTGAGTCAGAAAACAGCGGCCGATATGGGGCACCTGCAGCTTTCCGGCCCCGGTGGCATGATTGAGGTGTTGGATAGTATTGGTGCGCAAAGAAAAATTCTTATTCACATTAACAATACGAATCCTATTTTGAATGAGGACTCGCCCCAGCATTTGCAGCTGGCGGGTCATGGTATCGAAGTCGCTTACGATGGTATGGAAATCACACTATGAACGCACCCGTTAACATGAAAGACAACATGCCCTGGACTCGCGAAGAATTTGAGGCTCATCTACGTGCAAAAGGGAAAAATTATCACATCAATCATCCCTTTAATGTGCGAATGAACCAAGGCACGCTGACTCCTGATCAGATACGTGGTTGGGTAGTCAATCGTTTTTATTATCAGGTGATGATTCCTGTGAAAGATGCAGCGATCATATCGAATTGTCCTGATCGCGATGTGCGGCGCAAATGGGTAGAGCGCATACGCGATCACGATGGTTATGACGACAAGCCCGGCGGTATTGAAGCCTGGACACGCTTAGGTGAAGCAACAGGTATCACCCGTGAAGAATTGTGGTCGTTGAAAAGAGTACAGCCGGGCGTTAAATTCGCAGTGGATGCCTATGTTAATTTCGCGCGCAGCAAGCCCTGGCAAGAAGCGGTGTGCTCCTCATTGACAGAAATGTTTGCACCTAAAATTCATAAGGATCGCCTAGCCAATTGGCCTACGCATTATTCATGGGTAAAAGAAGATGGTCTGGCATATTTTCGCAGCCGGATTACCTTGGCTGAGCGCGATGTGGAACATGGTTTGCAAGTGACTCTGGATTACTTCACCACGCGCGAACAGCAAGAGCGTGCCTTGGAAATCTTACAGTTTAAACTCGATGTGCTCTGGCAGATTTCGGATGCTATTGAAAAAGCCTATCCATAAGGGCCCGGACATTTCATATGAGTGAACTCACTGCAAAACCTAAATTAGCACGACTGTTTCGTATGCAGTACGAAGAAGCGCAGCAAGGATATGTACTTCTTTATCCTGAGGGCATGGTCAAGCTGAATCAGAGTGCGTCTGAAATTTTAAAGCGGTGTGATGGTGAGCGCGATGTGCAAGCCATCATTACCGATATAGAGCAGTCGTTTAATGCCACGAATCTGGAAAAAGATGTCACTGGATTCCTAGAAATAGCTACCGAGCGAGGTTGGATTGTCTGATTTATCTGAAACTAAGCAATTACCGCCGCCGTTATGGTTGTTAGCGGAAATCACGTATCGCTGTCCATTGCATTGCGTGTTCTGCTACAACCCGCTGAACTATGCGGAAAATAAAAAAGAACTCACCACCGATCAGTGGAAAGACGTTTTACGTCAGGCGCGCAAAATGGGGGCAGCACAGCTGGGTTTTTCCGGTGGTGAACCCTTGGTGCGTGATGATCTGGAAGAGCTTATTGGCGAAGCGCATCAACTGGGCTACTACACCAATTTGATTACGTCGGGTGTGGGCTTAACTGAAGAGCGCATCTCCAACATGAAGAAGCTGGGACTGGATCACATACAGCTTTCGTTTCAGGATTCGACGAAGGAGATGAATGATTTCCTCTCCAGTACCAAGACCTTTGAGCTAAAAAATCGTGTTGCTAAGCTGATTAAAAAATACGATTACCCCATGGTGCTGAATGTTGTTTTGCACCGTTACAATCTGGACCATATAGGTCGCATCATCGAGATGGCCGTAGAGATGGGCGTGGAGTATCTCGAGCTGGCCAACACGCAGTATTACGCCTGGGCGCATGTCAATCGCGACCAATTAATGCCTACGCGTGAGCAGTTGGTTCGCGCTGAAGCAGTGGTGAATGAATACCGGGCTAAATTAGGTAACAAACTGCGGTTGTTATTTGTGGTGCCTGATTATTTTGAAGAAAAACCTAAGGCCTGCATGAATGGTTGGGGATCGGTATTTCTGGCAGTTGCTGCCGATGGTTCGGCTTTGCCATGTCATGCGGCAAAAACTCTGCCGGGTTTAACATTTCCGAACGTGACTGAAGAAAAACTAGACGACATCTGGTATCGCAGCGATGCATTTAATCGTTACCGCGGCTTTGAGTGGATGAAAGAGCCTTGCCGCAGTTGTTCAGAAAAAGAAAAAGATTTTGGTGGTTGTCGCTGTCAGGCCTATGCCTTGCTGGGAGATGCAGAAGCAGCTGATCCGGTATGCATCAAATCACCGCATCATGATGACGTGAAAAAAATTGTGCTTCACGCGAGCGTCGCAGCAGCGCAAGACAAGCCCTTAATCTATCGTAATGACGCTAATTCAACCAAGTACGCCACCATACCGATACGGGATGCACGCGACACCGTAGTGTGATTTGTTTCGACTGAAGTGAAAAGGGCGGATCACTTTCCGCCCTTTTTTATTGGTAAGCACAACGTGCTGTGCATCGCTATTCTTAAGCTGCTGTACCGGCGCTGTAGTATTTATAGCCGTAAGCGCGTAACTCGCAAGCAGGGCACGCTCCGCAACCATAGCCCCAGGCATGTAAAGTATCGCGTTGGCCCAGGTAGCATGTGTGAGTCTCAGTGCGGATTAATTCCACTAAAGCTTTACCGCCTAGCGTATCAGCAAGTGTCCACGTTGCAGCCTTGGTTAGCCACATCAAGGGTGTTTCGAGAGTCATATCCGTTTGCATGCCCAGCTGTAACGCATGCTCAAGAGCGCGTAACGATTCATCTCGACAGTCTGGATAACCGGAGTAATCGGTTTCGCACATACCACCCACCAGCGTTTTAATGCCACGTCTGTACGCCAATGCTGCAGCGACAGTAAGAAACAAGATATTTCGTCCGGGCACAAAGGTATTTGGTAAACCGTTTTCTTGCATGGCGATTTCTGTCTCGCGTGTTAATGCCGTATCAGAGATATCGCCCAGTATTCCCAGATTAAGCATGTGATCATCGGCAAGTCGGACACTCCATTCGGGATTAAGTTGGCGCAAACCAGAAATAACTATCGGCCTGCGCTCAAGCTCAATCTGGTGTCTTTGCCCATAGTGAAAACCAAGTGTTTCAACATGTTCGTAGCGCGTAAGTGCCCATGCAAGGCACGTAGCGGAGTCTTGACCGCCAGAGAACAGTACCAGGGCCGAGCGACTCACTTTTTTTGTATCCTCTCGAGATTTTGCTCTATGGTGTCGCCGTTTTCTTCTGAAAACCGTATGCGTATGGGTAGCCATTCCATCGTAGGTGCTAGCCAGATATCTACTTTTGGCGCTTTAGAATGCTCAGCTGGCAGGTGAACCAAATGCAGACTATCAACGTCACCCAGAGGTGTACGTAAACGCTCTTTTTCACTAACAGTGAAGGTCCATGCTTCACCACCGCGATGCCCAATGACGAAAAATTTCCAGGGTGATCCGGCATTAAATCGAGCAGGAGCAGCTCTCACCATAGACACTAACTGCCAAAGTACGCTGATGCGGTCTTGTTCATTACCTTCGAGTTTTAGTGGTGCAGTATCACCTGGAAAAATAATACTGCCAGCTTGGCGATCAAAATTGACTGTTACAGCTTCTTTACGAAAACGCTTGGAATAAAAACTAGCAGGTTGCAAATGACGTCGTTCTACATTACCTTCGCTGCGCTCTGAAAGTAACAAGCCAATTAATGAACTTCGGGTGTCGAATTGCAA
Organism: Oxalobacteraceae bacterium; assembly: GCA_021298555.1. Classification (GTDB taxonomy): domain Bacteria; phylum Pseudomonadota; class Gammaproteobacteria; order Burkholderiales; family Burkholderiaceae_D; genus Pernthalerella. Next base: position 9,032 of record JAJTGE010000027.1, on the reverse strand, counting down.
CCGGTATTTAGGAGAGGTGAACTGCCAGTCTATGGAACCAGTACCTTCAAGTGAGAGGCCTTGAATATCAGCACGAATGACATAGTCCAGCTTTGCTGATGGCGGAGGATTGATTTTTTCTTGAGCATACGTCGTCGATAGGACGCTGAGCCATAGAAAAAAAACAGAGGTACGCAAGCATAGATTTTTATTCATACGAAATAACTATTTCTGGTGGAATTTTTCCAGAGTCATGGTGAGGTTCGCACCAGTACGATTGCCATACATTATTTTTACCGGATACCATTCTTTGTCCGGTGCAAGCCATATATCTATCTGATAATCAAACCGATTTTCTACGGGCAGTAATACCCAATGCCATGCATTGAAATTACCATCAGCAAGTGCCAGATTTTCTATGCCACTAATTTGTACACGCCAGCGATCAGCTGCCTTGGTTCCAGCGATAATCGTTTCAAATGTCAGACCGGGTTCCAGTTTGGCTGGATCGCCGCGCGCCATGCCCACTAATTGCCAAATGATGCTGCCACGATCTTGCTCGCTACCTTGAATTTCATGTATGGCAGTCGAAGCCGAAAAGCTGATAGTTTTGCGTTCGCGTACAAAATGCGTTTGCGTAGCAGATTTACCTATACGTTTTTCATGATACAGATCCGGCAGTATGCCAGTTTTGCTAAGTTGCCCGCTACTCTGATAGCTCAGCAAGGATAAAAAGAGTGCGCTGGCCTCACCTTTGACGGTATAGGTTAGCCCGTTTTGCTGCCACAGTATGTTGCCGCTTCCTGAGAGGCTGCGTGTTCCTTGCATTGCGCGAGCTGTATAGACTAATTCTGCGGAAGGTGGAAGACTAATTTTTTCAAATAAGGCGGTATTTTCAGTCACTGCAGCAGTCGACTCAGTTTCCGTTTTTTTTGTAGTCGCCGTGTCTGTAGCACTATCGTTGACTAAAGCCGATGCTATGGTGCTCTCGCTATTGGTCTGGACTTCAGCTGCAGGTGCCTGAGTACGATTGCCCTCATTGTCATTTGCAAGGTTGTTAACCGGTGGCGGAGAGATAGCAGGCATTTCCTGGATAGGTGGCGCTGCAGCTTCTGTAACTGGAGTGGGTGGAGTTTGTTTTGTAGCTACCTGAGCATTCGGCTTGGAAGTTGCACGCTTAGATGTGGAGAGGGTTACTGAGACGGTTTCAGCTTCATTATCAGCATCGAGTAGCCGTATGAATTCCAGGCTATCGCGCGTCCACTGTATTACTATCAGGTGGACAAACACAATGAATGCAATAACCGAGAGTGAGATCCAGGTTTTGCGATTCGAAGGCCAGAGTGCCATGAGTAAGGAACGCATAGTCATAACGGTAGTGTAGGCGCCTGCTGGTAATTACATGCGGGCGGTAACATTCTTAAACATTTAGTGGGCTGCCTATCCATAGCGCATTTTTGGCCGAGCCAGCATAGCGGCGCGAGGCAGGGCTAAACGATGTAGATCATAAGCTTGAGGCGTATCTTGTGAGCCAATGATTAAGGATCTCCGTTGCCATCCATCTGCTACTCTCTTACAGTGTGCGCGCTGGCCAGCACTTTGCTCAGCACTATAATTTTTCACCTTGGGGGAATCTATGACAGATACTAAATCCAGCACACCGGGAGCAGGTGGCATGAATGACACATTGGAGTTTGTCCGTAATTTCTGGGGGTCGATGAAGATTCCTGGCATGGCCATGCCCTCCATGTCGCCTGATGATCTGAACAAACAGATAGCTGATCTCAAAGCTGTTGAATCCTGGCTGCAGATGAATATGAATATGTTGCGTGGCACGATACAAACCTTAGAAGTACAAAGCGCGACGCTGACAGCACTACATTCTATGAGCGAAAGCTTTGCAAAAGCTGCCAGCCCTTCAACTACTAGCCCTGAAGCGGCACGTAAAGAATCTGCCAGTGAGCACAACGTAGGATATGGCGATGGAATTCCTAGTGCATCCGAATTCGCTGCTCATTTGTCTAATCCGACGGCTTGGTGGAACACCGTCCAACAGAATTTTTCTCAAGCAGTAAATCAGGCGATGACCCCCGAGAAAAAAACCACTGAAAAGTCTGCAGCAACTCCCAAAAAACGTGCCCCACGCAAGACCAAGGCACCAACCAAAAAAAAGCAAGGGGTTTAGTTCACTTCCTCGCCATACGTTTTAGGCCACGCATCAGTGTGCCTACGATGGGAAGTTTTTCATAGAGCTCTTCCGCAGCATCCCAGTAGTCGCGATGAAACTCTACCCGCCCATCTGCAGCAAATCGTATGTGGGTAGCACCCCGTATGCATTGTTCGTCAGTCGAAAAACGCTTCATACGAAATAAAAAATCCCAGGTTAAAAATGCTTGCTCACCTTGTAGCACGCTCCCTGTAACTACAAATCGCGGTTCATCGACCTGAGTGAACATGTGAGTAAAAATGGGAAGGATGTTGTCTATGCCACGTACTTCATTAAACGGATCTTTAAAATAAGCATCGTCGGTATACAGTTTGGCTAGATCATGAATGCTATCGACAGCAATATGATCGAAAAAATTAATCACTACCTGCAGATGATGTTGGTGAGTCATAGGCCGGTTACTTTATGTATTAGATGAAAATACCAGCGGTAAGGTAGTAGGCGCGCAAATCGCAACCAATTGGTAAAACCCTTGGGAAAATGAATGTGGAACTGACCACGCTCCATGCCAGATAAAATCTCGCGAGCGGCTTCTTCGGCACTGATTAAGCCAGGCATCTTAAAATCATTGTTGGCCGTTGCTGGTGTTTTGACAAATCCCGGATTGATTAGGTAGATTGCATGACCTCGTCGGCTCAGATCAAAATACAATGACTCGCATAGGTTAATCAATGCGGCCTTCGTAGGTCCGTAGGCGAGCGCTTTGGGCAAGCCCGAATATCCAGCTACAGACGAGACTATGCCTATGCCACCATGCTGTTGTTTAAGCAGATCGGGCATCACTACATCCAGGCAATGAAATACACCACGCAAATTAATATCCAACACATCATTGATTTGCTTCATGTCTAGTGTATCTGCTCTCATTTCATTGTAGATGCCAGCAACAATGAGAACGATGTCGATGTGACCCCATTGCGCCAGCAGTGAGCTGTGCGCTGATTTCAAATCAGCCAATTGCGTAATATCGACGGGCAGTGCAATAGCATGTGCATGATTTCGCGCCAGATTTTTTAATGCTGTTGCATTACGTGCTGACAGGGCAACGTGCGCGCCCTTAGACAAAAGAAGACTGGCCGTAGCCGCACCGATTCCGGTCGAAGCGCCAATCACCCACACGCGTGCACCTTTCCAACTCCGCACACGTGGATTCATGGCAAATCCACGATGGCTAAATGGGGTAGTGGTCGTTTCCCCCGCGATCGAGACCAGTGATGCAGGTGTCATTAATTAGCCCGTTTATGAAAAGACAAAGTAACTTCACCTAATCGGAAACCAAATTTACTCATAACAGCACGATTGAGCATGACTTGATCATCCATCAGGTACATCCAATCATCAAATTTCACGTTATATATTTTTCCGTCTACAGGTAATGCGAGGGTATATGCCCAGTTCAAGGCATTACCACCAACTTGTCCGGTTGCTTCGCCAACCACATCATCGGCTGTTCCTATGTAGCGCCCGTCAGGAAATTTTTTAAGTGTCCAAACGCGTTTTTGTGTAGTGCCGTCAGAGTAGGTAAAGTCTTCATCAAGTATTCCTGTATCGCCTTGCCAGCTACAGTGAATCACTACCTTAAAGCGCTTAATCACTTTGCCTGACCGGTCTTGAAACATACCCCAAGCATCAACTGTTCCGTTGAAATAGGTTTGCAGATCGAGAGCAGGTTTTTCTGCAGCGTAATCAGAAGGTGTCATAGTCGTTCCGCAACTAGTTACTAAAACGGCGATGCAGAGTAAGCCTGCTCGCATCCAAGGGCTGATCATGTGTAGTCGTCCTCTCAAAATAGCATTGCATGATAGTTAGACTTCGTTTAATGGTGCACGCCACAACACGATGGCGGCAGTTAATTTCAGTAAGCAAGGTAACAAGGCATAAGTAATGCCGAGAGCCTGTAAGCCGTCTTCGCTGGGGAGTCCTGGTGTATAGCCCAGCCATTCAAGCAAGGGCAAAGCGATACCTGCGGCAAGTGCAAGATTCATTTTCGTCATCCAGTTCCAGAGTCCGAAATAAGCGCCTTCACGCTGACCGCTATGCCCAGCAGAACCAATCACACCTGCCAGTAAAGCGGGCGGAAGCGCAAGATCAGCCCCTAAGGTTGCACCTGAAAAAATACAAATACAGACAAACGGATAGAAATCACCAGCCTGTAGTTGCCATGCCCAGACGAACACAATAACCGACACCAGCATAGATATCAGCCATGCACGAGCTTCACCTAAGCGTTTGCTCAAGCTTGCCCAAAAAGGTAAAGCGACAACAGCAGCAGCAAAGTAAATAACCAGAAACAGACCAGCATACTCTGGCATTAGCAAACGATCGGTCGCAAAAAATAAAAATAGTGTGGCGGGTATGGCTGCTGAAATACCGCTGAGCGCAAACACGATAAGTAACCAACGAAATTTAGGGCTGTGCAGTGGCACTAACAGCGAGCGCCAGTCTTCAGTTGCTGTTGCGATTATTTTTGCGCGAGGTGCACTGCGTAGTAGTAGCCAAGCGGTCAATCCCAAAGCCATAACAAACGTCATACTAAGCACGGTCATACCTGCTAAAGCAGGTACAGCCGCGGCAATCATGACGCCGACCAGAGCGCAACCTTCACGAATGGCAGTTAGCCGCGCTCGCTCACCGCGTAACTGAGTCAAGCCAGCTCCCCAACTGTTATGCGCTATCGTTGCTAAGCTAAATCCCAGATACACCAACCCCAGACTAGCGGCAAACCAGCAACTTAAACCAACAACACTGTCGACCATGCTGGCCGGGGGGTGAAATAGTGCAAGGTAACCCACAATTAAAAAGGGTAATGACATCAGCACAAAACCAGAGTAGCCGCGTGTAGCGGCCGAGCTGTCCATCCAATAGCCCAGTAGTGGGTCGGAAAATGCGTCGAGTAATCGTGCCACTAATAAAATCGTACCCACTAAAGTGAGTGATAAACCGAAACTCCCTGCATACAGAGCAGGCACTTGCACATAAACAGGCATGGCCACCATCGCTAGCGGCAAACCAAACAAACCATAGCTGAGTAACGCTTTACCAGTAAGGTCAGGCGGCTGTGATACACCAACGCTCGCGTCATGCGTCATGGAGATGTTTAATTTTTTTGTAGAGTGAACTGAAACAGATCAATGCTGCCAGCACGAAATCCAGCTTCGCAATAGGCGAGATAAAATTTCCAGGTGCGTATAAATCGCTCATCAAATCCTTGTGCTTGAACAACATCCAAATTTGCGCTAAAGGCCTGGTCCCATAAACTCAACGTGCGCGCATAATCCAAACCAAAAGCGAACTCATTAACGACGCTTAAGCCATGACGTTGTGCGTGCGCTCTGAAAACAGAGGGTGATGGCAGCATCCCGCCGGGGAAAATATATTGCTGTATGAAGTCTGTACCTTTGCGGTAGCGTTCAAACAAGCTGTCGTCTATCGTAATTGTTTGTATGCAGGCGCGACCACCTGTTTTTAGGCGTTGTGCAATGCAGTTGAAATAGCTATCCCAGTAGTCTTCTCCTACGGCTTCAAACATTTCGATAGAAGCAATGGCATCGAATTGTCCGTTTGCATCGCGGTAATCTTGCAAACGTAATTCGGTACGTTCACTTACTCCTGCAGCGAGTAAACGCTTTTGTGCAAACTCCAGTTGTTCTGTAGAGAGAGTCAGGCCAGTGACATGCACGCCTTTACCCGCGGCGAGTTCCGCAAAGCCACCCCAACCACATCCGATCTCCAACAGAGTGTCACCTGTGCGTACACCTGTTTCAGTAAGTATGCGCTCGTATTTTGCGTGCTGCGCCTGTTTGAGTGTGAATTCTGGTTGTGCGAATAAGGCACTCGAATACGTCATCGACTCGTCTAACCACAAGGTATAAAAGCGGTTGCCGATATCGTAGTGCGCATGAATATTACGACGGCTGCCCGACCGTGAATTACGATTAAAAAGGTGTTTGACTCTGTACAGCAGGCTACCCCACCAGCTACCGTAGATAGCCGATTCAAGCGCATTGCGGTTGTGTATGAATAGCTCGATTAACTTAGCCAGATCATCTGTCTGCCACTCGCCTTTCAGATAGCTTTCGGCAAAGCCGATATCGCCTGCACGTATGGCAGCTAGAAATGGTTCCCAGCTGCTAAGAGACAAGGTAATGGCAGGTTCTTGCTGGCCAAAATTGAGTACCTTGCCATCAGGGCATATCAGGTTGAGTGAGCCATGCTCTAGTCGAGACAGCATACGCAACATGAACTGTACTTGCGTCGGTGCTGAGCTATGCTCGCCAGGCCGCGTTGCTGAGCTTGCTTTGTATGCAAGCGTAGAAGTAGAAGGCTTGTTCATCGGCTTAGTGGAGTCGGTGGAGGTAGAGGCTTGCGGAAAAAGGGGACACGTTTGGCGAATAATTTAAGTGCTTGCCAGTGAATGCGACCGATGACAGCCAGTGTCATGAGTGGATGCTTTAAAAAAGCCTGGGCAGCAGAGCGGGTTGTTAGCGGTGCTAAGTTTCCGGAAATACTCGTTATTAGTAACGGACCCTGATCATCGTCATAATCGATTCTGGCAACGACACGTTCTTTTTCTTGCTGAGCCATCGTTTGGGTGGTGCGCATAAAACGAAAGCGGTAGTTTCCTTCGACTGCACAGAAGGGAGATACGTGGAAAACTTTTTTTGATGTCAGTGGTACGCCCCACGGCATGACATCCCCGGTGTTGAGTAAATAAAAATGGCGTTCACCAAAAGTATTGTTTACTTCGCAGACTATGGCGCGCAGCACGCCATCGGTACGATGACAAAACCAAAACGAAACCGGATTAAACACATAGCCCAGCACCCGAGGAAATGCTTGCAGCCAGATTTCGCCATCGGCATCGTGGATATCTTCGGAGCGTAGTAATTGATCTATCCAAGGCAATAGTGGTGTCTTGCCATCCGCATGATCGCTGTCATAAAACGAGAGTAAATTGAATCGATTGCGCGAACAGAGTTTGGCTAAAAAACCAGACTCACCCATGGTCCGAATTGGTAACATGAAGGTGAATACACCATAGCTAAAGGTGTTTTCGGTAGGTCGCAACCGGCTATGCCTGACCAGACCCATGCTAACTAGTGGTTGATGAGGAAGTGTCTTCATCTCATGTGTTTGCGGCTTGTTGTGCGATTGCACGAGCGACATGGAGTCCGGATGTATGGCCATCTTCATGAAATCCATAGCCTGTCCAGGCACCGGCAAACCAGGTATTTCTTTGTCCCTGTATTGAGGGTAACGCTTGTTGTGCAGCGACAGCTTGAGCATCAAAGACGGGATGCGCGTAGTTGAATTCTGCAATGATAGCGTTGGGATCAATGGGTGATACGGGATTGAGCGTCACAATCACTGATTGCTTAAACGGCAGAGGCTGTAGTTTATTGAGTAAATAATGTACGCACACTCTAGGCTCAGGTGTTCCGGCTGTTTCATAGTTCCATGCCGACCAGGCTTTTTTTATCTCAGGCAAACACCGTGCATCGGTATGCAACACTGCGCGGTTAGGTTGGTAGCTAACGGCAGATAAAATTTGTTTTTCGTCGTCGCTGGCATCGGCCAGCATGGCGAGGTTTTGATCACTGTGCGCGGCGAGTACAACATGATCAAATATTTTCGTGCCTGTAGCTGTTTCTATTCTGATTTCTGGGGATCCCATACCTATGCGGGTTACAGATCGCACAGGCGTATTTAAAAATGTGTGAGCAATAGCAGGCAGCATTTTTTGAACGTAGTGCTTAGCGCCGCCCATGACGGTATGCCACTGTGGACGATTAGTCACTTGGATTAGGCCATGGTTACTGCAAAAACGTACAAAGGTAGCTAATGGAAAAGCGAGCATTTGTTCGGTAGGGCAAGACCATATGCAACCAGCCATGGGTAATAAATACCAATTGCGGAACTCTGCGCCGTAGCCATGTTTATCGAGAAATTCACCGACAGAAATGGATTCCAGCAGGCCATCCGTCCTAGCCATTGCCGTAGTTTGCCGATTGAAACGTACGATGTCTCTTAGCATTCGTAAAAAGCGCAGATTAATCAGATTACGACGCTGAGCAAATACAGAATTGAGATCGGCGCCTGCCCATTCCAGAGTGGTGCCATCTGCGAGTGGGATTTTTACAGAGAACGACATCTCGCTAGCGGCTGTCTCGACATGTAATTCATCAAACAGGCTAACAAGGTTGGGATAGGTGCGGTGATTGAATACCAAAAAACCGGTATCGACGCCGTGCGTAATGCCATCGAGTGTGACATCGACAGTATTGGTGTGCCCACCAAAATACGAGCCAGATTCAAATAGCGAGACTTCGTGACCATCGCGCGAAAGCCGCCACGCAGCTGACAGCCCCGAAATACCTGAACCGATAACGGCGACTTTCATACGTGTTCCAGACGGTGCGAGGTATGGAAATACTCAAACAAAGTTTTATCCATCAAACTTCGGAGACTCTTAAACCATTATTACAAAGATATAAGAATTTACATACAAATAAAAAAGCTGCGACGCCAGTCAGGGAGGAATACGTATTGGGGGAAGATCACCCAGACCAGGCCACCGACTAAGTCGGGAGGCGTCACAGCTAAAACTGTCAAAGCAGTGCATGCATAAACACGTCACATGCGCTAAATAAATTTATTGGCTTGCGAGTGCTTTTTCTAACATGCTAACAAACGCTTTTTCGTCCGGACGTGTGCTGCTGCCGAAGTTGCCCACCAGTTTGCCATCGCGATCGATCAAATATTTACTGAAGTTCCAACCGGGTGATTTTCCACCCGCTTTAATCAGTGCAGCAAACATAGGATTGGC
>JAJTGE010000026.1 GCA_021298555.1 Oxalobacteraceae bacterium | reverse complement strand
GGTGAAAAAACTAGACGGTTACGATTGCAAGTATGAAACTATGGCGCAAATATCGGCTACGTATTTCTCCGGTCCTATGAGCAACGGCACTATTGTTTTTGCTTATCTAGTCAAAAATAGCGAACTTGAATGGGAACCGATTTCTTCTTCTCCGCTTGGAGAGAAATATTGGAAGATTGCTTGCGGTAGAAATTAGCCTCTGTGCTTATGCCGCGAGCTACTACGCATGGCAAACCGATCATGCCAAGCTCAACCATGTCGCGAACAATAAGAATTTCGAAGCCGAGTTTGTAGACTGGATAACCGCAGAGAATACTCGATTCGAGGCGAACGGCATACTTGGCTCAGACCTACGTCCGAGGTGAAGCAAGAATGGCTCAGTATGACGAGTTCGCTAACCCGAACCGTAACGCCAGAGAGGGCCTTACAAACTCATCATGCAGTTTTTGATATGGGAAAATGAATAATGATTTTTCTTATAGCCGTTATTGCGTTAGGAATCTTCCATAAGCAAGATAAGCGTTATTGGGTTCTTTCTGCGAGTGCCTCTGCAATTCAGCTCTTTGCACATCTTCTTTTTAGTGGATGTGGTACCTCAGAAAACCGAGGTGTCGATGGTTATGTAACCGCATTCGTACGACAGGCAACAAATGATGGTCCAGAAGTATTGTGGATTTTTCCAATTGCAATGCTGCTTGGATGGGTACTTCCGATTTATATGATTTCCATTGGATATAAAAGAAAATCACATAAAACTGAGCAAGAAGATACTACGGGCGTTTAAAAAAGAGGGCAATGCTATTCGCCTTATGCACGTAGTAGTTTAGTGCGGTAAGTGCCCCATCCACTTTTGACCACCGAGCTGAGAAATGCCCAAAGACCGCTTTCCTTTGGTTTTGGATTATGTCCTTGTGCGATTCGCTTCAACTGCCGTGTATACCAAAGTACTTCCATTAATCCCATACGGTCTACTGCCTTTATACCGGTGGAAATCGGCAGCACACGGAAATGACTATCACGGCCACTGAGTAGTGCTGCTGGTGCATCCGGATCAATTGCCATCAGACGAGCAATACCGACAATATCGAGTGCGCCTGATTCCAGAGCGGCATTCATACCAGCTAAGCTGCGAAAACCACCGGTAACCATTAAAGGGACGTTTACTGCTGATCGCACTTTCTGCGCAAATTCCAGGAAATAAGCTTCTCGTGTTGTGGTGGATGTTTTTTGAGGCTGATTTAAAACGCCACTCATGACGGGTGATTCATAGGTGCCCCCGGATATTTCCAGCAGATCAATGCCAGCGTCCGCAAGCGCTTGTATGGTTGCCATCGATTCTTCTTCTGTGAAGCCGCCTTTTTGAAAGTCTGCTGAGTTGAGCTTGATACCAATGGGGAAGTCGGGCCCGACCTGTCGGCGAATTTCGGCATACACCGCTAAAACAAATTTGCGACGTTTTTCAGGGCTGCCACCCCATTCGTCTGTGCGCTGGTTGTGGTGAGGGGATAAAAACTGACTGACCAAGTAGCCGTGTGCGCCATGAATTTGCACACCACTAAAACCAGCTTTTTTGACGATAGCTGCACTCGTTCCAAAGCGTTGAATAATCTCTTCAATTTCTGCGCTGGTGGCAGTGCGTGGTGTTTCAAAAAAGGCGGCCATGTCTTCACGAAATGGAATGGCTGACGGAGAAAGATTACTAATGTTTAAGCCCTTAGGCGATTGCTTGCCAGGGTGGTTAAGCTGAACCCACAGCGCTGCGCCCTGATTCGTTGCCGCCGCGGCCCACTGCTTAAGCATGGTTAAGTCTGACTCATCTTCAATTGCCACATTACCCGGCTCTCCGAGGGCCCGACGATCAATCATGACATTGCCACTAAAAAGTAGCCCTATGCCCGATTTCGCCCAGCGTTGGTAGAGCGTCACAAGTTGCGCAGTAGGGTGGTTATCGTACGTCCCTAGTGCCTCGCTCATTGCCGATTTGGCGAGTCGATTGCGCAGCAAGGTTCCGTTGGGCAGTTGCAGCGGCTGGTTCAGTAAGTTACTTTTATTTAGGTCGGATAGAGTCATCGTGGATACTTGATGGATTGATCAGGTCGCTTTGGTACTGTACTAAGAGTAAAAATTCCGCCCTTGGTTGACGGCATTAAGAACTAGTTGATTTTGGAGATGACTGGGATTTCTTGCCGCTGTTAATGAGTGCAGCAGAATAGTGCACCCCTGCATTACAATCAATTGCGGGGTATTTCCTCGATAGTCACCTCTAAACAAATACAGCAAGGAACAAACATGCTTGAAGCACTATGGGAGGGCGTAGTCATCGCCAAAACCGAAAAATTTGAAAAAGTCGAAGGTAATTTTTACTTTCCGGCCGATACCTTGCTAATGCAGTATTTCCAACCTAGCGAGAAGCATACGCAATGCTCATGGAAGGGTGAGGCTAGTTATTACAACGTTGTGGTTGGTGAGAAGACCAATCAAGACGCTGCCTGGTTTTATCCACACCCTAAGCGTGAAGCCAGTAACATCGCCGGCTACGTGGCTTTCTGGCGTGGCGTGCAAGTGGTTGAAAGCTAATCAATCCAGGTAAGGTGCGCGGCTGGCTGATGTTGATAATTTAGCAGTCCTGCGCCAGTCGTATCCCCGAAAACTGCCAGCAAGCACCTGCCGGAAAAAAATTCCGGTAACTCAACCGGGTATGTCCGGTAGGTGTCGCAGCGGAGCCGCCCCGCAAGACATACTGATTCACCATAAATTTACCGTTGTATTCGCCCAAGGCTCCACCCTGTGCACGAAAACCGGGGTAGGGTGCATAGCTGGATGAAGTCCACTGCCATGCCTCGTCGGCCAGCTGCGCGAACTGCGCAGCGTGGGTTGCAACTGCGTGCTCCCACTCGGCCTCGGTAGGCAAACGTGCTTGTGCCCAACGTGCGTAGGCATCGGCCTCGAAGTAAGACAAGTGCACAGCAGGTAGTGTCGGGTCCAGATCGTTCATACCGTTGAGCCTAAATTCCTGCCAGCCGGATTGCCCCTGTTGCCAGTACATGGGATGAGAGCGCGCTTGTGCGCGTTGCCAGTCCCAGCCTTCTGCCAGCCAGTATGCCGCTTGAGTGTATCCGCCAGCCTCAATAAAAGCCGCGAACTCCGCGTTCGTTACCAGCGCTGTCGCCAATTTGTAAGGCCGTAAAAATACGCTGTGACGTGGGGTCTCATTGTCAAAACAAAACCCGTCGCCAGTGTAGCCAATCTCGACCAAACCACCGGCGCAATCCTGCCAACTTGGCAAAATAGTGAGCTCATTTGTTGCAGCGGGTTTTGCAGCATAGGCTGGATGCAGCGGGTTTAGTGAAAGCAGATGCTTGATATCCGTAATCAGTAATTCCTGATGCTGCTGTTCGTGATTCAGACCCAGCTCGACCAAACGGTCGAGATCAGCGACAACCTCGCTATCGAGCAGCGCTAACATGCGCTTGTCCACATTAGCGCGATAAGCCAGCACATGGTCTAGGCCTGGCCGGGTTAATGCCCCTCGCTGCGCCCGCGGATGCTGCTCTCCTATGCGTTTGTAGTACGAATTAAATAAGACCCTGAACGCCGCGTCGAAAGGTTGAAATCTCTCTTCCAGCGCTTCTAAAATAAAGGTCTCGAAAAACCAGGTCGTGTGTCCAAGGTGCCACTTAGTTGGGCTTGCATCAGGCATCGATTGCACACAACAGTCTTCGGCGGACAAAGGTGCTACCAGCGCAAGCGATTGCCCGCGCACATAGCGATAATGTTCAGTCAGCTTAGTGCGGTTCATCGTCATTACATTCGTTAAAATACGAAGTCAAAATACGTAGTGAAAATACTTAAGTGAGGTATCAAGGTCGCGCCAGCACGATGGCAAACCAGCCCTGAGCATCAGTCCACACTGTGCTGCGACTAAAACCATTCGCAGCGAGCAGGTTGACAAAATCATGGGTACGATATTTGTAGCTGTTTTCAGAATGAATACGCTCACCTGCTGCAAAGTGCCGCTCACCATCAGACCAACTCACCAACGTTTCAGCGACAGATTCCAAATGCATTTCGATGCGGGAATGTACAGGATTAAAAAAGGCGACATGGCGCCAGTCGTCATCAGAAAAATCACTGCCAATGATGGCGTTTACATGCTGCAGCATGTTGAGATTAAATGCCGCTGTCACACCTGCGGCATCGTTGTAAGCAGCCTCCAGTACATCGACTTGTTTAACTAAATCAAATCCAATCAGCAAGGCGCCGTCATCGTCCAGCAAATCCCTTACTCGCCGCAGTAGATCAGCTGCATGGGCAGGATCGAAATTGCCTATCGATGAACCTGGGTAAAAAACCAGCCGGCCCTCAGGTGGAATATGCGCTGGCAAAACGATGGCTTGCGTCAGGTCGCACGCGACTGGGTAGACCGCAAGCCCGGGCAGTTTTTCGCGGAAATCTGAGGTGGCTTCCAGCAGGTATTCTTCTGAAATATCCAAGGGTACAAAACGCTGCGGTTGCAACAGCGCGCACAGGGCCTGCGCCTTGCGGCAGTTGCCGGCACCCAGCTCAATTAAGCTAGATACAACTCCCGCTTCACGCTTGATCGCCTCACCCTGTATAGCCATGATGGCGTTTTCGGTACGTGTTGGATAGTACTCAGGCAAACTCGTAATCTGCGCGAACAGAGCTGAACCGTGCGCATCATAAAAAAACTTTGGTGAAATATATGCAGGGTGTGTTGATAAGCCTTGAATGATTTCATCACTTGCAGAAACTGCATAAATATCAGAAACAACGGCATCGGGCATAGGCTGTGTGGATTCAAACATAGGAGCAAATAAATTAGCGGCAGGCCCGCAGGAAGCTCATAAAAGCCACTACGCACTTAACATCCGGTTGCACAGTCTACTACTTTCGGCCAATCTTCTTTGAACCCCCTTGCACAAGCACGCTGATAAACAAGTCTTTTATAGGCCAGCTTATTTGAACAGTTCAAATTTTTAGTAATAGCTTGATATGACGTTGAGTCAGCTATAGTGCGGTAACGCGAGTAGTCATCTATCGCGTTAAAACATTACAAATAAAACAAATTTTTGGGGGACTGATGATTCGCAAGATACGCTCGTACCTAGGCCATTGCCTCGCTGTTCTGACGCTATTTGGCGTGGCAGCAGTCCCAGTGGCTGCAGCGGATAACTACCCATCCCGTCCCATTACGTTGATCGTGCCGTATACGGCAGGCGGGGGTACAGATGCTGTTGCTCGCATCATCGGTTCGCTATTGGAAAAAGAACTAGGGCAGCCGGTGAATGTAGTTAACCGCACAGGCGGTAATGGCGTGGTTGGGCATGCGGCATTGGCCGCTTCTCCCGCAGATGGCTACACCCTGGGCATGGTGACGGTGGATATCGCCATGCTGCATTGGGCGGGCCTTAGCCAGCTGACACCGCGAGACTTCACACCAATTGCGTTAATGAATTTTGATCCGGCTGGCGTTACTGTACGTGCAGACTCGCCCTATAAAACACTGGACGACTTACTCAAGGCAATACGAGCTAACCCCGGCAAATTTAAAGCCTCGGGAGCTGGCCAGGGTGGCATCTGGCATTTGGCGTTGGCGGGCATGATGCGAGATCTCAAGATGGATCCGGCTATAACCCCGTGGGTACCTGCAAATGGGGCGGCACAAGCCATGACTGATTTGGTGGCCGGCGGCATTGAGTTTGTAACCTGCTCTTTACCCGAGGCGCGTGCGCTGATTGATGCAGGTAAGGCCAGGCCACTGGTGCTCATGCACGATAAACCATCAACGCTTTATCCCAACGTACCTCTGCTCAAAGCTGCCACTGGCAGCGCATGGAATCTATGACAGCAAAGAGTATCAGGGCTTTATTAGCAATCGTGGATTTGGTTCGACCTATGCTGATGCAAACGGCTATGAGCAGTTCATGGCCAAGAGTGATGCCGACATGGGGGCTGTGATGAAAGCAGTGGGTCTGGCCAAAGCGGATAAACCATGAAGTTCAATGATGCTGTCAGCGGTGCACTGCTGCTAGCACTAGCAATTGCCATTTTATTTAATGTCAGCGTATTTCCGAGTATTCCAGGTCAGAACGTGGGGCCTAGCTTATTCCCTAGTGTGCTGGCGAGCTTGCTGGCAGTTTGTGCGCTGCTGTTAATACGTGAAGGGCTCTCGTCGGCACAGCCTTGGTGTGAGCTGGGTGAATGGATGCGTTCAGCACACCATCTCAGAAATTTTCTGCTCACGCTGGGGTGTCTGGTGTTTTACATCGTCGCTTCAGATGTACTGGGTTTTATCGTGTGTGGCACGTTAATCCTGGGTGTACTTTTTCTTGCGTTCTCAGTGCGTGTTCAACTCGTGTTGCCATTGGCGCTGCTGGTCACTCTGGTGATACACGCTGCGTTCTACAAGGGCTTACGTGTTCCGCTGCCATGGGGAATTCTTCAGCCGCTGCAGTGGTGAGGAGAGCGACATGACATCAGCTATCTGGATGCAAGCGTTAGGGATGGTGTTTGATCCCTATGTGTTGGTGGTGATTTTTTGCTCTGCACTGTTTGGTTTGTTTGTGGGTTGTATACCGGGCCTGACAGCTACGATGGCGACAGCGCTGCTAGTACCTATGACGTTTTTCATGCCACCTGTGCCAGCGGTAGCGGCGATAGTGACAGCAACAGCGATGGCGATTTTTTCTGGCGATATACCCGGCGCTTTGCTGCGTATACCGGGGACGCCTGCATCAGCGGCCTATGCCGACGAGACTTATCAATTAACGCTTAAGGGACAAGCAGAAATTGCGCTGGGTGCAGGGCTGGTTTTTTCAGCAATCGGCGGACTGTTTGGCACGGTAGTGTTGATCTTTTTTTCACCTTCGCTAGCAGAGTTTGCGCTCAAATTTTCTTCGTTCGAATATTTTTGGTTGATGATACTTGGCTTGTCAGGTGCGATTTTTATTGGTAACAGTAGCTTGCTCAAGGCATCGATATCGTTATTACTCGGTCTGATGGTGTCATGTATCGGTCTTGAAAATCCAGCGGCGTATCCGCGATTTACCATGGGCATGCCCGAGCTTATGAGTGGGATAGAACTTATCCCCATGATGGTAGGTATGTTTGCAATGGCAGAGCTGCTGCGTTATGTCACCGACATGAAGCCCCCTGCGGTTGTGCTAACTGAAAAGATCGGTAATATTTTTTCCGGGATGTGGGCACTCTTAGTCAAATATCCCTGGCAGCTGATACGCGGTAGCGCCATGGGTACCATCATCGGTATACAGCCTGGAGCAGGTGCTGATATGGCGGCGTGGATGAGTTACGCGACGAGCAAAAAATTTTCCAAAGAGCCGGAAAAATTCGGTACCGGTCATGTCGAGGGGGTGGTGGAGTCTGGCGCAGCGAACAACTCTGCGCTGGCAGGTGCATGGATACCTGCCATTGTGTTTGGCATACCGGGTGATTCAATAACAGCGATTGCCATTGGTGTGCTTTATTTGAAAAACATGAATCCAGGGCCGACTATTTTTATAAACAATCCAGAAAATATCTACGCTATTTTTATAGTTTTTTTATTGGCCAACTTGATCATGCTGCCGCTGGGCTGGCTAACGGTAAGACTGGCCACCAAAGTGCTTAAGGTTCCGCGAAATATACTGATGCCAGTCATACTGCTGTTTTGCATAGTAGGTGCTTTTGCAGTCGTTAATTCTGTCATGGGTGTTGTGCTGATTTTGGTGTTTGGTGTGATTGCTTTTCTGATGGAGGAAAATGGTTTTCCAGTGGCGCCCGCCATACTTGGTGTAGTGCTGGGCAAAATGCTGGAAGAAAATTTAGTAACGTCGATGATTAAATCAGATGGTGATCCCTGGGTGTTCTTTACACGCCCGATAGCGATGTGGTTAGCCCTGGCCGCTCTGGTGATTATGTTGTGGCCTGTGGCTCGTTGGATCATCAATCGGCAAAGGCGTACATTGCCATCATGAGCAAATCACTGCTAGGGCTGGTGGGATGCATCAGTCCTTTGCATGAATCATCCAGTGCATGAGGAGTTCGTATGATTATCGTAGGCACTCAACAAACCGCAGATAGCAACCGGACATTTTTTGAACGCGAGAATGGCCATCAATATTGGCGTAGTGATTATTTTGAATCGCCTGATGGTGCCGTATGTTCACCGCAGGCCTATTTGATTGAGCAACCAGCAACGATCGCAAATCCCACGCATTATCATATTCAAAATCAGTTTCAGCTGTTTACCTCGGGTGAGGGTGTCATTGGTCGCAGTCCGATCAAACCTTTACTGATTCATTATGCCGGTGCATACACAGGCTACGGACCGATTACCAGCGGCACTGAGACGCTTAACTACATGACCTTTCGCGCCATGCGTGATCCCGGAGCTAAATTTTTACCAGAGACTGCACATGAATTTAAAAAAGGCCCGAAGCGCCACATTACTTACTCACTGAGTTTGATGTTGCCAGAGCAGCGCCAAAATCTCTCCAGCACTGAGCTTGACTGGATACACCCACCTGAAGAAGAGGGCTTGGCGATAGGTATGGTGAGGTTACCGTCATCGGCTACATGCCGCATTACCCATACATCAGGGTCTATCGGTTGTTTCATGGTGGTGATACAGGGAAGTATACGATTTGGCGATCGCCAGATTAGCGCGCTAGAACATGTATTTATATCCAGCGACACGACCGAGATTGAATATTGTTGTGGCACTGAGTCAGCGGAATTACTGATGCTACATTTTCCGCCAACCGATATGGTTTATCAAAGCTAGATCTATTTTTTATCGCGAGTATGGCTGACTAAGCTGTCTATCGCTGCTTAAGTGCTCAAATGAGAAATAAACAGTCCTACAAGGGTAATGCCGCCAAAAATAATCACGAATAGGGCAGTTAGGACTATATAAGCGAGTAACGATTTTTTTCTTGCTCGAGCAGCTAGATTTTCAGTCATGTGATTGTGAAATAAGTTGAGTTTAAAAAAAGAATAACAACAGCAGACAATGATTTAAAGTCAAACGCAGCAACAGACTCATGCGCAGTTAAAGGTTATCTCAATAATAAATACTTTACCCTATTAGGTATAAATTGGGAAATTTGATTAAAAATGCAGGTTATCGCTTTGCTGACACCCGCAATATCAACATAAATCGCTCCAGCCAGCATGGCTGAATCACGCTACGCCTAACAAACCCTTGCTTTAAATATGGTCACTGCGCTGACCCCAAAATCTAAGGGCAATCCACCTTGTTCGCTAAAACATGGGAAGATTACTTTTTTTTGAGGAATATCCATGACTATTTCCATGTTTCAGGCGAGTGTGCCGCGCATTGTCAACATGTTGACTAACTTAAGCCATCTGCTGGACAAAGCTCAAGCACATGTCGACGCAAAAAAATTGAATGAAGCTGCCCTGACGCAGTTTCGTCTTTATCCAGATATGTTCCCGCTGGCGCGCCAAGTGCAAATCGCCTGTGATACAGCTCAAGGCGTAGTCGCGCGACTCGCTGGGGTGGAGATTCCAACGGTTGAAGATACCGAAGTAAGTATTGCCGATCTTAAGCAACGGATTTCTAAAACGATGGCATTTATTGAGGGCTTTAGTGCTGCGCAGATTGATGGCACAGAAGACAAAGACATCATTACCAAACGCGGTGATAAAGAAACACACTACAAGGGTATGCAGTTTTTGCTTAATCACGCTATGCCCAATGTTTATTTTCATATCACCACGGTATACGCCATCCTTCGCCACAATGGTGTTGAAATCGGCAAGCGTGACTACCTCGGCAAAGTGTAAAAAGTCTAACCATGTCGACGATTTCTCCACAGCCTGCTTCAGGGCTATCAACGCCTTCTACATTATTGGTTACCGATAAACCTAGTGTTTATTACGATGGTGGCTGCCCTCTTTGTCGAGCAGAAATCGCCACTTACCAGCAAGCGGCAGGGGGTGATTCCTTGGCGTGGGTAGATGCGCAAGCATGCGGTGTGGCTGAACTTGGATCAGGGTTAGATAGATCCAACGCACTGGCGCGCTTACATGTGCGCCGAGCCGATGGCACCTTGCTGCAAGGTGCTGCTGCCTTTGCTGAAATTTGGTCTGTGCTGCCGGGTTGGCGCTGGCTTGCGCGCGTGGCGCGTCTTCCGGTGGTGTTGCCACTACTTGATGTCGCCTATACCGTTTTTCTACGTATACGACCTTTATGGCGGCCTTCGTCTAGCATAGTAGACAAACTACCGCTGCAACTGCAACGAGAATTACGTACTGATCATGCAGGCGAGACAGGTGCTGTCATGATCTATCGCGGCATACTCGCGGTATCGCGTGACCCTGCGTTACGTGAATTTGCACAACATCATTTAGAGACTGAGGAGCGTCATCTATCACTCGTAGAAGAACGCGTTCCCTCGCGCTTGCGCAGTTGGCTGATACCTTTGTGGCGTCTTTCGGGGTGGCTGACAGGTGCGTTACCTGCATGCTTTGGGTCTCGAGCAGTTTACGCGACCATACAAACAGTTGAGACCTTTGTTAATCACCACTATGCAGCACAAATAAAACTTATTGATGATTTTTCCCAGCAAGCGAGTAACGACGTAAGAGCCGATGCAGCTGCTGTGGAGATAGCGCATGAACTTCAGTCACTGCGAGATCTATTAGAGCAGTGCCGCCTTGATGAGGTTGCTCACAGAGATGATGCTGCGGGACGCTGGGACGGACACTCTGGAATGTTTATAAGTATATGGCGTCTGATAGTGGCCCGAGGCTCTGAAGCTGCAGTTGGTGTTTGTCGCTACGTATGATGCAACCTATCTCGCTGTAATTCCCCTGTATGCGTTGGCACCAACTATGACTAGTGATGGCTACTAAAGTTACGATTACACAAAAAAAGACAAGCGACTTGTCCCTATTGGATAAGGCGACTATCAGTGAAATTATTCACATGGCATTGAGCGATCATGTGAGCTTTCACCAAATTTCAGTTGTGCATGGATTGAGCCCCGATCAGGTTAAACAAGTGATGCGTAAAAATCTTGCCCCGGGTAGTTATCGCGCCTGGCGCAAACGCGTAAGACAGTTCAGTGACCAGAGAGCCACATACAAATAAACATTTTCTATACCGCTGAGCGCAGAGCAGCCAATGCACCTTCGTCAAGAAATAGGCGTACACCCAGCGTTCCAGAATTACCCAGCACCGGCATTTTTTTCAACATAATCTCAGCCGACATAATTTGAGTATAAATCGCACAGGCTGCCGCAATGCGTGTCATTAATCTCTCCTGAGTTTCGTAATGGCAGTCTTGGGCTAACCGATCTATTTCAGCAATTAATGGGTCATAGTCAAAAACATGTTGCATGCCATCAGCTTGGATAAGAACAATATCAGTTGGTACATGCAGTGTCAGGTCAAGTAAATGGGCATCGGGGACGACGTCATTTTGCCCATACGTGCCTATCTGTGTTTGCAGTTTTAAATCTCTTAGTTCTACGGTGCTGTAGCTAGTCATTTTTTCTTTCAAAGTAGTTGAGAAGGGCAGTAGGCAGCTAGCCTAGCACTGCGCTTAATAAAATAATTTTCTCAGCACGCCAGTCTTTTTCCTAGACATCATAAAATTCAAAGTGGGCGTATCAAGAATTAAAAAAATCAGCAGTGGTTAATTCCAATCACCGACCTAACAGTACGATGTTTGGTGAGTTGATCTAGCCTGCGCTTGCGTCGTTGTCGTAGCTGAGTTTACCCATCGTGGTGTCATACATGAGATGGAGAGTTTCAATTACTGCAACATGAAGTATTTGTGCTTCGTTATTGATTTCAAGCTTTATTGATACTGGATGTTATTTGCTGCGCAGATTAACTTAATATCATGCGCGATATCGTTTCTTATATAGCTGCCTTTAGTAGCATCACCTTCCTTCTGGCGCGATTTTAGGTTTGAAAGCGGTACTATGTGCTTATATTTTCTTCACTATGCAAGTCACTTACTTTTGTCGCTGCCATGTTAGGGTAGTGATTTGTTAATTAACCTGTCACAGAGTTTTCTTCATGTCTGCTGCAATTTTTTATCATCCCGAGGCATACACAACGTCCGGCCCTAAGCTGATGGGTCGTAATGCTGCTGGTGAATCGTTTCTGCGAGGTTATTTAACCTACAGTTCAGCAAAAGAATTTTGGGTTCAGGTGCAACAGTCTGCACATGCTCAACACTTTGCTGAGACCGCCAAGGCACATGGCCGTAATGAACCCGTCAGGGCTCTTACTAAAAATGGGTTGGGTTCTTTGTCTCAAGCAGGCCAGATTTACTACCCCGGGCCAGGCATAGGTGAGCATGCGTTTCATCGCGCGGGATTTGGTCATGGTTCGTGGAGCTTATGTGGTATTACTCACACGACATCGTCGGCGATGGCTATGGACGCGATCACTGCACTAGTGACCTCGCCGGTTCAGCCATGGGATGCCGTAATTTGTACGAGTTCAGCTGTAAAAAATAACGTCGAGCGTATGCTTCAAGCCCAGGTGGATTACCTCAAAGACCGACTTGGTATAAGCAAATTGGTGCTTCCGCAACTGCCCGTCATTCCGCTGGGTATTCATACTCAAGATTTTGTTTATACCGATGCGCAAAAATTGGATGCCCGCTCCGCTTTGGGGGTAGATGAACACACCTTGGTGGTTTTGTTTATGGGGCGACTTTCTTTTCATGCCAAGGCTCATCCTTTGGCGATGTATCAAGCATTAGAACGTGCGGCGCATAGCACGGGTAAACAGGTAGTGCTGGTGGAGTGCGGCTGGCATGCCAATGAATACATACAAAAAGCCTATGCTGATGCCGCCCGCAAAGCTTGTCCCAACGTACGCGTGGTGACATTAGATGGTCGCAAGGCGCAGGAGAGGCAAACTGCGTGGGCTGGTGCCGATATTTTCTGCTCGCTCTCAGACAATATTCAAGAGACCTTTGGCATTGTTCCGATAGAGGCAATGGCAGCCGGCTTACCTGTTGTAGTTAGTGACTGGGACGGTTACAAAGACACCGTACGCGATGGCATTGATGGCTACCGTATTCCTACGCTCATGCCACAGTCGGGGCTTGCTGGTGACCTTGCGCTTCGCCATGCATTGGAAATAGACACATACGATATGTACTGCGGCCATACCTGCAGTCTTATTGCCATGGATGCCGAAGCGGCTACGCAGGCATTTATTCGCTTGTTTGAATCCGCAGAACTACGACTGCGTATGGGGCAGGCTGGACGCGATAGGGCACAAGAGGTTTACGACTGGTCTGCGATCATTCCGCAGTACGAATCCCTGTGGACTCGGCTAGGGGAAATTCGCCAGAGTCAAGCGAAGGAACTCAAGCCTTTGGCTCATCCATGGCCTGCACGCATGGATCCCTTTAATGCCTTTGCAAGTTATCCCACCATGGTGCTCGCACCGGAGACAATGTTGACCTTAGTTCATTCAGATTCTGCTACGGCGCTTGCATCCGTGCGCTCTATGCGTGAGCTGGCAATGGTGGACTTTGCAAAGTTGGTGCTGCCTACGGATGAAGAAATTGTCACGGTACTTACCGCCGCAGAAAGCGGTCCAAGGTCAGCGGTTGAATTAGTGGCCGCATTAATCGGCGAGCGGCAAGCTTTTGTTTTTCGTAGCTTGTGCTGGCTGGTAAAGCTTGGTTTGTTGAAGGTAACTACATGAGACCCTCTTTAAAAATTTTAGTGCAAACAATCTGAATACTCTTAGACCAGTAATCTATGAAACCCTCCCGAAGTGAATTCATTCCTCTGCGTGGATTACGTACTCATGTTCGTCATTGGGGCGAACCCGATGCGCCCATACTTTTTATGCTGCATGGCTGGATGGATGTATCGGCCTCGTTTCAGTTTGTGGTGGATAATTTTTCTCGCGACTGGCATGTAATTGCACCCGATTGGCGCGGCTTTGGACTTACTGAGTCTGTACATAGTGATTGCTACTGGTTTGCCGACTACCTCGGAGATCTTGATGCGTTACTTCATCATTATTGCCAGGATCAAGCTGTGAACTTGATAGGTCACAGCATGGGTGGCAATGTGGCTGGAATTTATGCCGGAGTAAGACCACACAGAGTAGCTAAGCTGATTAATTTGGAAGGCTTTGGCTTAGCATCTACACAGCCGTCTATGGCACCTGCGCGCTACGCAAAATGGTTAGACGAATTACGCGAGCCGCCGTCCATGCGTCGTTACGAAACCATAGACGGTGTGGTTGAGCGTTTGATGAAAACTAATCCTCGTTTAGCACTTGAGCGAGCACAGTTTTTAGCTTCGCATTGGGCCGCACCGAATTCCGAGGGGCACTGGGAGATCCTAGGCGATCCTGCGCATAAAATTACTAGTGCTATTTTGTATCGTGTCGATGAGGTAATGGCATGCTGGGAAAAAATAAGCGCGCCGGTGTTGTGGGTAGAAGCCAGCGAAAGTGACCTTTGGCGCTGGACAGGTGGCCGCGATAAAGTTCGTGCTGAACTGGACCAGCGGCGTGCTGCCATAGCAGACGTAAAAACAGCCGTCATAAACGATGCAGGGCACATGGTTCACCACGATCAACCTGAGTTGCTAGCCCGACTGATAGAAGATTTTCTGACTTGAGTTTGGTGTCTGCGTCTATCGATGCAGACGCGTACAATGGTGTAAGTTCTTTTTGCGGCTTACACCTTGCCCGCTACTATGCTCAACGTCGATCTGCATTGTCATTCCAACGTATCTGATGGCGTATTGTCGCCAATGGAGTTGGCCGCACGGGCCAAAGCTAATGGCGTCGATGTGTGGGCCCTGACCGATCATGATGAGTTGGGTGGAATCGCACAAGCCCGCGCAGCAGCTAATGAGTTGGGTATTCGGTTTGTCGCCGGTGTTGAAATCTCAATTACCTGGGCCGGCAAAACGATACATATTGTTGGCTTGGGTATCGATGAAAATAATGCTGATTTACGTGAAGGCTTGGCTTCTGTGCGTGGCGGGCGTGAACTGCGTGGCCGCGATATCGCTGAGCAGCTCAATGCAGTGGGTATACCCGGAGCATTTGAAGGGGCATTAAAATTTGCTGACAATCCCGAATTACTAGGCCGTACCCATTTCGCGCGATTTTTGGTGGAAAAGGGTGTTCGGAATACCGTATCTGAGGTGTTCCAAAGCTTCCTGGTCGAAGGCAAGCCTGGCTTCGTACCTCATCGCTGGGCAACCCTAGAGCAATCAGTGCGCTGGATACGATCGGCCGGTGGGCGTGCTGTGATTGCGCATCCCGGACGCTACGCCTTTGACGATCTTCAATTCAATGTATTCGTTGAACAGTTCCGTGCGCTGGGCGGAGAAGGTATAGAAGTTATTACCGGCAGCCACTATCCTGCCCAATACGATCAGTATGCCGCCTACGCTCAAAAAACCGGTCTGTTAGCTTCGCGTGGTTCGGATTTCCATGGACCTACAGAGTCACGTTTTGATCTTGGCAGCCTGCCGCATCTGCCGCCCAATGTAAAGCCAGTCTGGCACGACTGGGCGCTCTGAGTCCGTAGCCCTGCATCTTGAAATGTCATTGAGGCATCCCCATATACAAATTGCCCGATAAGTAACCTCATGGATGCTGCTCGGGTAAACTTTTCATCGTCTTTTTACTGTCTGGTTCTCCAGGGAGATTAATTAATGAAACGAATTTTGCTATTCGTACTTACTAACGTAGCAGTGATCGCCGTCATGTCGATAGTGCTGTCGGTGCTGGGAGTTGATCGCTTCTTGTCAGCTCAAGGGCTCAACATCGGCATGTTGATGGTGTTTTCGCTAGTTGTTGGTTTTACCGGATCTATTTTTTCACTTCTAATTAGCAAGCCCATGGCCAAGTGGTCGACTGGGGCGCAAGTCATAGATCATCCGTCTAACTCAACCGAACAGTGGCTGCTCGATACAGTGCACAGACTGGCAGCGACGGCGGGTATAGGCAGACCTGAGGTGGCTGTTTACGAGGGTGAACCCAACGCCTTTGCCACAGGTGCCAACCGCAATGATGCGTTGGTTGCGGTGTCAACCGGGCTTTTGCAAAACATGACTCGTGAAGAGTTAGAGGCGGTGTTGGGACATGAGATAGCTCACATTGCCAATGGCGATATGGTTACCATGACCTTGCTGCAAGGTGTCGTTAATACCTTTGTGGTGTTTTTATCGCGTGTGGTGGGCTACATGGTAGACCGAGCCTTATCCAAAAACAGCGATCAATCAGTGGGCATAGGCTATACGATTACTGTGATCGTTTGCCAGATCGTTTTTGGCTTATTGGCATCCATGATCGTGGCTTGGTTTTCGCGGCAGCGCGAATTCCGTGCGGATGCGGGTTCTGCGAATTTATTGGGTAACAGACGGCCAATGATTAATGCCCTGATGCGACTGGGTCAGATGCATACAGCGGCGCTACCTCAATCAGTGGCTTCGCTGGGCATTAACAAGGCAGATGGTGTTATGGAGCTGTTTTCCACCCACCCGCCCATAGAACAGCGCATTGCAGCATTGCAGCAGGCCTGATACAGTCCGTATCTATTCTTTTTCCGGCGGCAGTCATTGACTGTCGCCGTTTTCTTTCATGAGTCAGTATTTTCAGATCCACCCGGACAATCCTCAGCAACGGCTGGTGCGGCAGGCTGCACAAATCGTTGGCGCCGGAGGCATAGTCGCCTTGCCCACGGATTCTAGTTACGCCCTGGTTTGTCATTTAGATGACAAGGCCGCGGTTGAGCGCATGAGAAAAATACGCGGCGTGGATGACAAACATCATCTGACCTTGTTGTGCCGCGATTTGTCCGAGATTGCTAATTACGCAAAAGTCGATAACACCCAGTACCGACTTCTGAAGTCTGCTACGCCAGGGCCCTACACCTTCATTTTGGAAGCTACCAAAGAAGTACCGCGCCGACTTTCGCATCCTTCCCGCAAAACCATAGGCTTGCGAGTTCCTGAAAATATGATCGCTCTGGCCTTGCTGGAAGAATTAGGCCAGCCTTTGCTGGGCACAACGCTGATTTTGCCGGGTGCTGATGATCCTATGAATGATGCAGCAGACATACGCAATCAACTTGAGAAGCAAATCGAGTTAGTGATAGATGGCGGTAGTTGCAGTCTGTTGCCTACGACGGTAGTTGATCTGACCGGAGAGGCTCCGCTTATAGTGCGCCAAGGCGGCGGAGACGCGAGCTTGTTTACGTGATTGCCCGGCTTTACGTAGTCACTCTGATAAAATCTGATTGATGAATGAGATTATCCAGACCATAGCGGTCTACGCCTTGCCCGTATTGTTTGCGATTACTTTGCATGAGGCTGCACACGCCTACGCCGCTAAGTATTTCGGCGATCTGACGGCATACTCACAGGGCCGCATGAGTTTGAATCCAACCAAGCATATTGATCCGGTTGGTACGTTACTAATTCCTTTGGTGTTGGCACTGATCGGAAGTCCCTTTTTGTTTGGATATGCCAAGCCAGTGCCCGTGGATTTTTCTCTATTGCGAAAACCGAAAAAAGATATGGCTTGGGTCGCTTTAGCAGGCCCTATGGCAAATCTTTTTATGGGGCTGTTGTGGATGGCATTGTTTTTTGTGCTGGATGCAGTCGACATCGATGAAACCTATTTTTATGAGGTTGCACGCGCGGGTGTGAAAATCAATTTGATTTTATTCGCATTTAATTTGTTTCCACTTCCTCCGCTTGATGGGGGTCGCATACTGACCAGCGTGCTACCCAATCGCTACGCCTTTCGTTTTGCGCGTCTAGAACCCTACGGCTTTTTCATCATGATAGGGTTAATGATGTTAAATCTTCTGAATTACTGGATGGTGCCCGTCATTACCGGCGCTAATGCATTACTGAATATTCTGATTTCTCCCCTTAAATACTTATTGACCTGAGATTCTTATGTATCCAGATCGCGTTGTTTCTGGCATGCGCCCCACCGGGGCTATGCATCTTGGCCACTACCACGGAGCGCTGAAAAACTGGGTTCGGTTGCAATCCGAGCACCCCTGTTTATTTTTCGTCGCTGACTGGCATGCGTTGACTACGCATTATGATGATCCGTCAATAATCGAAACCAGCACATGGGATATGGTGATTGACTGGCTTGCTGCTGGCATAGACCCATCGCAGGCAACCATCTTTATACAATCGAAAGTCGCGGAGCACGCAGAGCTGCATTTGTTATTGTCCATGTCTACGCCATTGGGTTGGCTGGAACGTGTGCCCACGTATAAAGATCAGCAAGAAAAATTATCTGATCGTGATTTAGCCACGTATGGTTTTTTGGGTTATCCCTTGCTACAAGCCGCCGATGTGCTTATTTATCGTGCCAGTATGGTGCCCGTGGGTGAAGATCAAGTCCCGCACATAGAGATGATGCGCGAGATCGCCAGGCGTTTTAATTATTTGTACGGACGCGAAAAAGACTTCGACGAAAAAGCAAAAGAAGCAGTAAAAAAACTGGGTACTAAGCGCGCAAAACTCTACATGGAGTTACGCAATGAGTTTCAAGAGCAGGGCAAAGAAGACGCATTAGAGCAAGCTAAGGCGATGCTCGACGATGCACAAAATCTTTCTATGATTGATCGTGAACGTTTGTTTGGTTATCTCGAGGGTAGCCGCAAACTGATTTTGGTAGAACCGCAGGCCTTGCTGACTGAATCCTCACGGCTTCCCGGTTTAGATGGACAAAAAATGTCCAAGAGTTATGGCAACACGATTGCGTTACGCGATGACCGTGACACCGTTACAAAAAAAATCCGCACCATGCCCACGGATCCTGCGCGCGTGCGCAGAACCGATCCCGGCAACCCGGATAAATGCCCGGTTTGGCAGTTTCATGTGGTGTATTCCGACGACGCTACTCGCGAGTGGGTGACTAAAGGCTGCAAGACGGCAGGTATAGGCTGTATCGAATGCAAACAACCCGTAATTGATGGCATTCTGAAAGAACAAGAACCGATGCGCGAACGCGCACAACAATATTTGGATGATCCGTCGTTAGTACGTGCGATTGTGGCTGACGGATGCGACAAAGCACGCAAGCTCGCACAAGAAACCATGCGAGATGTGCGCGAGGAAATGGGCCTGTCGTATAACTAATGCGCTAATGACACTGCATCAGTCACATGACGTTTGCTCACCATGGGTGCGCCGATTTGCGAGTCTGATTCCACCACAAAGCCATGTGTTGGATTTGGCTTGTGGTGGTGGTCGTCATGCGCGTCATTTGGCAAGTCTTGGTCATTTCGTTTTGGCGGTTGATAAAGATGTCACTACGATTGCTGCTACCCAAACCCCTAATATCACCACGTTGTGCATCGACCTTGAGCTCAGCGATAGTTCAAGCCATACCGATTGGCCGCTGTTGCCAGACCGATTTGCTGGCATTGTTGTCACGAATTACCTGCATCGCCCCTTGATGGACGATTTGCTGGGCAGTTTGAGTGAGGGTGGCGTACTAATTTACGAAACATTTGCCAAAGATAATGGTCTTTTTGGCAAGCCTTCTAACCCCGATTTCCTGCTCATGCCTGGTGAATTATTGCGCCTGACGGATTTACAGCCAGATATTCATGTGCTGGCCTTCGAGGATGGCTATGTCAGCACACCCAAACCTGCGATGGTTCAAAGGATATGTCTTATTCGTGGACCACTTGGATCGCCAGAATCGCGTTGCGTAGACGATCGCATTTAGCGAGTCAATCTGTCCGGCAGGCATCGCTATCCGCTACAATCACGTTTTCGGATTCAGTGGCGACACAATTATGATCAAAGGCAGCATTGTTGCGATAGTCACGCCTATGCATCAGGACGGCAGTCTTGATTTATCAAGTTTGAAAAAACTCATTGATTGGCATATTGCAGAGCGCACAGACGCCATTGTGATCGTCGGTACAACCGGCGAATCTCCTACAGTGACAGTTGAAGAGCATTGCGAACTTATACGCTTATGCGTCGACCATGTTGCTGGACGTATTCCCGTCATCGCTGGTACGGGTGGTAATTCAACCTCGGAAGCTATAGAGCTAACAACCTACGCTAAAAGTGTGGGCGCCACGGCTTCTTTGCAGGTTGTTCCTTACTACAACCGACCAACTCAGGAAGGCATGTTCCAGCATTTCAAAAAAATCGCTGAATCAGTTGACCTGCCTGTGATTCTTTACAACGTACCTGGTCGCACAGTCGCTGATATGAGCAATGAAACCATATCGCGTTTAGCGGGTGTGCCGGGCATCGTTGGAGTCAAGGATGCCACTGGAAATCTGGCTCGTGGTACGGAGTTATTACGCGCAGTACCTAAATCATTTGCAGTGTATTCAGGTGATGATGCTACTGCCATGGCACTGATGTTTTGCGGTGGTCAGGGAAATATATCTGTTACGGCGAATGTTGCACCTCGTGCGATGCATGAATTGTGTGTGGCTGCTATGGATGGTCGCATTGCAGATGCAGTAGCTATCAACAACCAATTGATACCACTACATAATCGTTTGTTTACAGAGCCTAATCCAGTGCCTGTGAAATGGGCTCTGGTGCAGATGGGCATGATAGATACGGGTATCCGATTGCCACTAGTTCCATTGGGTAGCGCGCATCACGATGGTGTGCGTTCTGCGTTGCATGAATCTGGCATCCTCTAAAGCATTTCATGTTTTATGTACATTCAACCATAAGTATCTTTGCATCTTGTTTCGATACGTTGATAGTATTGTTTTCTGTAGTTGAATCACGCCGTATCATTAGAACAGGCTGTTTGTTGTAGATCTCTTCTCAAAAAATTTTCATTGAAATTCCCCTCATGATGACTCTAGCCCTTCGTACTATGATTCCTTGCCGCCGGGCGGCTTGCTTACTGTCCTTTGCGTTGATAGCCCTCGCTGGCTGCAGCTCGGTGGGCGAAATGCTGGAGCCAGAAAAAATTGATTACAAGGCCGCAGGCAAGGCAAGTAACACGGGTACCAAGCTTGAAATTCCGCCTGATCTGACACAGTCTAAAGGTGACAGTCGCTATGCGGTAGGTGAAAACACACGCGGAACGGCTACAGCGTCATCGTTTAATTCGCAACGCTCCGCTGCAGGTGCAAAACCGGTTGAAGCCAAAGTCGCACCATCGTCAGACCCTGTTGCCGGCATGCGAGTCGAGCGTGCGGGTAGTCAGCGCTGGTTGGTGAGCAAGCAAGCACCAGATGTGCTGTGGCCACGTATAAAAGAGTTCTGGCAAGAGAGTGGCTTTTTGCTGGCTGTAGAGACGCCTGAAGCCGGTGTGATGGAAACAGACTGGGCTGAAAATAGGGCCAAGATTCCCCAAGATTTCATCCGTAATACGATAGGTAAAGTATTTGATTCACTGTATTCCACCGGAGAGCGCGACAAATTTCGTACGCGTTTAGAGCGCACGCCTGACGGCGGAACGGAGATTTATCTCAGTCACCGCGGCGCTGCCGAAGTGGTTACTGGACAGATGAAAGAAAAAACACTGTGGACCAGTCGTCCATCCGATCCGGATTTGGAGGCAGAATTTCTTAGTCGTCTGATGGCACGCCTGAGCAACGAAGAGAAACCAACCCTGGCAAAAGCCGCTGTGGATGGCGCCAAGCCTGCAGCTGAGCGTGCCAAATTAACCAAAGACTCCGCAGGTTCGTATTTGGCCGTTGATGAAAGCTATGACCGTGCTTGGCGTCGGGTTGGATTGGCACTCGATCGCGTAGGTTTCACTGTGGAAGATCGTGATCGTACTCGCGGACTTTATTTTGTTCGCTACATCGATCAGGTTGCTGACGCCGAAATGAAAAAGAGCGAGCCTGGATTCTTTAGTCGCCTGTTCAGTTCCAAAGATGATAAAAAGGATGCTCAGCGCTACCGTGTTCTTATTAAATCACTTGGTGAGACAACGACGCGCGTTAGTGTATTGAACGAGCAGGGTGAAGCCGCAACAAGCTCCAATGCGGATCGCATACTCTCGTTGTTAAACGATCAGCTCAAATAAGCGCTAGCCCTATCCAGCCAACTCTAGCTTGGTCATTGAAAGACACGAATGAGATTTGCTAGCCTTGGCAGTGGTAGCGATGGGAATGCGCTACTCATCTCTGCTGGTTCTGGAAAATCAAGTACGCATGTCATGCTTGATTGCGGATTTGTGATGCGCGAAGTAGAGAAGCGCATCACACGGTTTCAGTTAAATCCTTCAGAGCTAGCTGGAATCATCGTAACGCATGAACACTCTGATCACATTGGTGGAGTTTTCAAGTTGGCGCGTCGTTACAAGCTACCAGTATGGTTGAGTCATGGCACCTTGGAGGCTGCGCGTAGCGATTCTGAAGGTGTCGATGTGCGTATTTGTCGCGATGGTGAAGCGCTGGTGATCGGTGATTTAGAAATCAGGCCATTTACTGTGCCTCATGATGCACGTGAACCTTTGCAATACGTTGCATCGGATGGTGTACGCAAGCTTGGGGTATTAACAGACATAGGGCAACCAACACCGCATGTGACGGCCGCCTTATCGGGCTGTGATGCACTACTGTTGGAGTTTAATCACGATAGCGAAATGCTGGCTAATTCAGCCTATCCACCCTTTCTTAAATCACGTATTGCTGGCCCACTGGGACATCTGTCGAATGAACACTCGGCGCAATTGCTTGCGGCGCTGGATCGCAGCAAACTAAAGCGTTTGGTTGCAGCGCATTTATCAAAGAAAAACAACACACCTGAGTTAGTGCGCACAGAGATAGATAAGGTTGTTGATCAGGACGTGGAAGTTGTAATCGCAGGCCAGGATGAGGGCTTTGACTGGATGGAGTGCTGAGGGAGTAATACAGCAACTCTGGCACTACGCGAAAACACACGTTATTTAGTTAGGACTAAATAGAAAAAAAGCCGTCACTAGGACGGCTTTTTTGTGTAGCGGGCAAAGATTACTTCTTTTCTTCAGCCTTTGGAGCTTCTGCAGGTGCAGCAGCAGCTGGTGCTTCAGCGGCAGGTGCAGCAGCAGCAGGCGCTTCAGCAGCAGGTGCAGCAGCAGCAGCAGGTGCTTCAGCAGGAGCTGGAGCTGCAGCTTCTTCTTTCTTACCGCAGGCAGCCAAGGCCAAAGCCAGCAGGGAAGCGATCAGCAACGAATTTTTCATAATTTTCCTTCAGTTGAATAGTAAAAATAATGCTTGAATTATGTTTAATAACTACCGGTAGTTATCGCACGTCCAGGACGCTTTATCGAATGAAGAGTACGGTTTTGACGCACTGCCGCACTAACAAAACTTCCTAACCGGAAATTATACTGGCTTTCTTGAAAAGGTGGCAAGTGATTTAACAAGCAATCCGCTATTTTGTGACGCAAAAATTTTGATGTTTTAGGCATGAAAATTAGCGGCAGCAAGTGGGTAAGTTGCATGCAAATTAAATTTCATTTTTGAAAATTAATTCACGGGATCAGCAAGCCATCCTTGTTTGTACCAGTGATGAAGGCTGTCGATCAGGTCAGTAGAGGCATGAATTAGCGCATTCGGTTTGAGTAATCTATGGTCAGCCAGTACTTTCAAACAAGCTAAGTCTTTGCCAGCAACCAAAAAAGACTCGCCATTGATAAATACATAGCGCCCTCGGTAAAGCATGCGTGTTTTGCGGTGCAACTTAATCCCTTTTTTGTTGAGTCGGGCAGTAAATTGCGTTGTACTTGCCGCGCGTGCAGGGGTATCAAAAACGACAGATGTTTTAGGTGAGGAAAGATACTCACCTAAACAAATGTGTAAGTCGTCTTTACTAAAACGTACTCGCTGTAACTCTGTACTGACCTTCTCAAAAAACTCATCACCAATCTGTGCGGGATGCTTAGTTGGCTTTAATCCGCGATCGGTATAACGGCCATGTAATTCCAGCGTATCTTCTTTGTACTGTAAGAGAGCTTGACCCAATTCCAGCCATGAAGGTGCGCGAAAACCTACCGAGTACGTCATACATTCTCCCAGCGCCACCCCTTCGTGGGCGTAATGGGGTGGTAGGTAAAGCATGTCGCCTGGCTCAAGTACAAATTCTTCCTCGGGAGCGAAATTCGCCAAGATCTTTAGCGGCATATCTGCTTTCAGGCTGAGATCTTTTTGCTTGCCTATGCGCCAACGACGCTGACCATATGCCTGTAAAAGGAATACATCATAGGAGTCGAAGTGCGCTCCAACGCCCCCTTGATCGCTAGCATAGCTAATCATCAGATCATCGAGTCGAGAATCTGGAATAAAGCGGAACTGATGCAGTAATTCCGCTGCCTTATCATCGTGCAGGTCGACGCCTTGAACCAACAGCGTCCACTGTTTTTTGTGGGTGGAAGGTAGCTTGGTAATGGGGCCGTGCTGCATGTTCCATCGGTTACCTGCCTGATTGATTAGTCGGGATTCAACATCCTCCTGAGCTGCGAGATCAAACAGGGCTTCGCGAGTGAGTAAGGGCTGCATATCAGGTACAGCCTGACGGATTAGCAAAGGTTTTTTTTGCCAATAGGTGCGTAAGAAAGTCTCAATTGAAATTGAACCGAGTAGAGATGTATTTTTCATAAACTTATTATAGCGACACTCATAGGGGTGGCTACTATTGACTGTCGGTGGGCCTTACGCTTAGGCAGGGTACGGCGGTTATAATCTTAAATGGTTTACTTTTTAGGACATCATGATGGAAATCGGCAAAGATACGGTCGTTACTCTTCACTACAAGTTAAGTGATGCGCAGGGAAACGTGATCGAAGAAAGTCAGGCGCCGATGGTCTACCTACACGGAGGCTATCAAAATACATTGCCCAAGATAGAAGAGGCGCTCGATGGTAAATCGGCAGGGTACCAAGTTGTGCTCCAGGTCGAGCCGGTGGATGCATTCGGCGAATATGATGCCACTCTGGTAAAAGTTGAGCCACGTGAGCTATTACCAGAACCTTTAGAAATCGGCATGCAGTTCGAAGGGTCCCCTGAAGGAAATGATCAGGCTGGCGATCGCGTATTTACCGTTACCGATATTGCTGATGGCAAGGTAGTGTTAGATGGTAATCACCCGCTGGCAGGTATCTCACTGCGCTTTGATCTGCGTGTGACCGAGGTTCGTGAGGCCAGTGATGAAGAAGTTGCGCACGGCCACGTCCATGGACCACATGGTCATCATCATCCGCCTGAGGATGACGAAGGCGATCAGTTTCGATCTATACAGCT
>JAJTGE010000097.1 GCA_021298555.1 Oxalobacteraceae bacterium | reverse complement strand
GTTACGCCACCGACGACAGAAGCCAAATATTTTTTCCATGACTTTGGTGTCTTTCGCCTGAAGTGGGAAGGCCACAGCGAATTCTCTAGCTTTACGTTTGTTTCCAGCGTGAGCACTGAATTAACATCGCAGAGTTTGTTTGATCACATGCCATCGGATGAACTGCCAGATGATTGGCTTTTGCGTTTGCAAGGCAAGCTGATGGTGGCAACACACATCGTGCTCGAAAGAGCCGCTATGGGGTCTGATGAAGCCGTTCCTCACATGCGGCAGCTGTTTGACAGTAACCCTATCGTCGGCAGTGAAGTTTCTCAGGCGGCGCAAGTCTGGACAGATTTTCAGTTACACCCAAGTGGTTTCGTGCGCTTTGTGGTGCGCGATGCGGGCTTAAAAGGACAGCAAGCGGGTCGTTTGGTACAACGCCTATTGGAAATTGAAACCTATCGCAAGATGGCTATGTTGGGTTTGCCTAACGCGCAGCGTTCGATTCCGATTTTGAATGCAATCGAATCCGAGCTGGCTTCCCAGACAGCGGCTATGGTGGAGATGGACAAAACAGGTCACAAAGGCGACGAAGTAGGGATGGCTGAAGAGCAGCTTCTGCTTGAGCGGATTACAGGATTAGCAGCGCGCCTGGAGCAACTCGCTGTTGAAAACAGCTACCGTTTTTCAGCGTCCCAGGCGTATTTCAAACTGGTGCATTCACGCATAGAAGAACTTCGCGAGCGCCGCATTGAGGGTGTGCCCACCATCAACGAATTTATGCAGCGCAGACTTACGCCGGCGATGAATACCTGTTCGTCGACAGACAGTCGACAAAAAGCCTTAGCCGAGCGAATTGCAAATACCAATTCTTTGCTCAGAACGCGCGTTGGTATTCGTCAAGAACAGCAAAACAACCAAATTCTTCAGTCCATGAATACTCGCGCCGCTCAGCAGCTGCGCTTGCAACAAGCGGTTGAGGGTTTATCCGTCGTCGCTGTCTCTTACTACCTGGTGGGCTTAATAAGTTATGCGGTTAAGGCGCTCAAAGCGACTGGCCTTAATTTGAATGCAGACTTGACTACAGGCGCAGCGTTGCCAGTGCTGGCGGTAGTGGTTTGGATAGCTTTGAAGCGACTACAAAAAAAACTCAAATAAATTCTGAATCAAAAGCGTCAGCAGCGTGGTGCGCTTAGCCGCGCTCGCGCAAGATGCGCTCCACACCTTTGACGCGCTTCACATTGCGCATCAGCCGCGCTAGGTGTACGCGGTCCTCCACCTGTACCGTAAATTTGAGTTCAGTCATGGGGCCATCGTGGGTTTCTTCCATGCCGACATGAACGATATTCGAATCTGATTCGTTAATCTCTGCAGCCAAGCGAGCCAGCGCTCCCTTTTCATCCTTAAGCAATACGCGGATGCGGCTTTCAAAGCGGCGCGCATGATCAGCAGCCCAAGTCACCTCTATCCAGCGTCCCTGATCTTTAGCACGCTGACGTTTGGCCATCTCACAATCAGCCACATGTACTTGCAGGGTTTGATCGCGTCGTAACTGGCCAGCCAAGGCATCACCCGGAATTGGCAGGCAACATGGTGCCAGATGAACCGAGGTGCTGGGTTCGCGACCAGATATGGTCACCGGTTTGATTTTATTTTCTCCGAGTGACGGAGTGTGACCGGAGTGCTTTTTATCAGCCTGATTGGCTTCTAAACCTTGAATATGGCGAGCTACCAACATAGCCATACGCTTGCCTACGCCGATCTCAACATATAAATCACTGATTGATTTCACACCTGTTTCGCTCAACAAGTAATCTGCAACGTTCGAAGGTATCTTTGAAGGTAGCTCGAGCACAGCCAGAGATTGCTCTAACAGCATGCGACCTAGTTCTATCGCTTCGACTCTGTCGATAGTGCGTAAATGGTGGCGTATCGCCGAACGTGCTTTGCCAGTGCGAACAAAAGTCAGCCAGTTCGGCGTAGGCCGTGCGTCATCCGATACATCGATAGCCACAATATCGCCATTGCGTAGTTCGGTTTTGAGTGCCGCTTGTTCGTGATTAATGCGAGCAGAAACGGCGTGATCACCGATGTCAGTATGAATTGAATACGCAAAATCAAGAGCGGTAGCTCCGCGTGGCAAGGCGATGATGATGGACTTCGGTGTGAACACATAAACTGAATCAGGAAACAAGTCGACTTTGACATGCTCAAGAAATTCAGCCGAGTCACCCGTTTGATGCTGTATGTCGAGCAGTGATTGCAACCATGCATGCGTGCGCTGCTGCAAATCAGTGAGTTGACCATCCTGGTTTTTATAGAGCCAATGTGCAGCAACACCCGACTCGGCGACGCGGTGCATTTCTTGTGTGCGTATCTGAAATTCAACCGGCGTACCGTAGGGGCCGATTAATGTAGTGTGCAGCGATTGATAGCCATTGAGCTTGGGAATGGCAATATAGTCTTTGAACTTGCCCGGCATTGGCTTAAACAGTGAATGCAGGGTGCCCAGGGCCACATAGCAACTCTCGAAATTTTCAACTACAACACGAAAGCCATACACATCAAGCACCTGAGAAAAACTCAGCTGCTTATTACGCATTTTTCGGTAAATGCCGTACAGCGTTTTTTCGCGCCCATAGACACCAGCCGTAATGCCGGCCTTGGCAAGCGAATCTTTGACAGAGCTAAGAATTTTACTAACGACTTCGCGGCGATTGCCGCGTGCAGCACGCAGTGCTTTGGAAATGGTGCGGTGACGCAGCGGATACAAGTGCGAGAAGGAAAGCTCTTGCAGCTCGCGGTAAATATTATTTAAACCAAGACGGTGAGCGATAGGAACATACACTTCCATTGTTTCGCGGGCGATGCGTCTGCGCTTATCGGCTGCCATCGCATCCAGCGTACGCATGTTGTGTAAACGATCAGCCAGCTTAACTAAAATAACGCGCACATCGCGCGCCATGGCCAACAGCATTTTGCGGAAATTTTCTGCTTGCTGCTCTATCTGGCTTTGAAATTCAATTTTGTCGAGTTTAGATAACCCATCAACTAGCGCAGCCACCGGTGCACCAAAGCGCTCGATGAGCTCGTCTTTGCGAACATCCTGATCTTCCATGACGTCGTGCAGCAGTGCCGCCATGATGGCTTGCGCATCGAGCTTCCATTCGGCGCAGATTTCAGCCACCGCAATCGGATGAGAAATATACGGCTCACCAGATTTACGCACCTGACCCAGGTGCATTTCATCGGAGAACCGATAGGCTTCTTTGATTTTTTTGAGTTCTGCCGGGCTGAGATAGTCAGCCAGCATAGCGGTGAGATGCGACATTGAAGCCACACCAACAGCATGCTGCGGAGTTTTTTCAGGCGATGGAGAGAATTTCGATGGCGCAGCCGCTGATGTCCTCCGGGTAGTGGAGGGAACGCTAGTATCAGCGATTGTCGGATTCATCAGAGCCGACCCGTGTTCAGAAAGTTATCGTAATTAGCCGGGCACTTTTTTAAGCATTTCTATGCCGACCAAGCCAGCAGCTACTTCACGCAGCGCAGTGACAGTGGCTTTGTCATCAGAAATCACCTTAGGTGTATGACCTTGCAGCAGTTGACGGGCGCGGTAGGTAGCAACCAGTGTGAGCTGAAAGCGGTTAGGGATGCGTTTCAAGCAATCTTCGACGGTGATGCGTGCCATGATGTCTCCAGAGTTCGGATTTGATTAATTCGGTTGTACATGAATGCCGACAGTGGCAAATAGAGAGCGGTGACGCTCGGCTTGCTGCGTGAATCGGCAGCGTGACGCTTCAACGATAGCGATTAACTGCGATAACGCCACCTCAAATTCAGTATTGATAATAACATACTCGAACTCAGGGGCATGGGCGATCTCACTGCTGGCAGCTTGCATGCGCCGGGCAATGACATCATCGGAATCTTGCGCTCGTTTGCGCAGTCGTTGTTCCAGCGTCGCCAGTGACGGCGGCAATATAAAAATACCGACCGCCAGAGGGTAGTGTTTTTTGATCTGCTGGGCGCCTTGCCAGTCGATTTCCAGCACAACATCATGACCCGCACTGGTGTAGTCATCCACCATCTGGCGTGAAGTACCGTAATAATTGCCATGCACCGAGGCAGATTCCAGGAATTCGCCTTGCTGCTGGCGTTTTAAAAAATCCGCCTCACTCAGAAAAAAATAATCGCGCCCGTCAATTTCGCCCGGCCGCGGTGAGCGCGTAGTGCATGACACAGAAAGTTTGATCGAGGGCTCAAGCTCGCGCAAAGCGTTGACCAGCGATGATTTGCCAGCACCGGAGGGCGCGGCAATTACGAACAAGCTTCCTGAAGAAGGCGTAGAACTCGTCATGAGAATTTTAAGAACAGCAGTAATTAAAAAACAGACTTATTCGAGATTTTGCACTTGCTCACGCATTTGCTCAATCAGCAGTTTCATTTGCATAGAGGCATCTGAGAGTTCTTTTAACGCTGCCTTCGAACCGAGCGTGTTGGCCTCTCGGTTGAGCTCTTGCATCATGAAATCAAGGCGTTTACCCACCTGACCACCTTTTTTCAAAATCGCGCGCGTCTCTGTCAAATGTCCCGACAGGCGGGTTAGTTCCTCTGCCACGTCCATGCGTATGCCGTATAGCGTTACTTCTTGGCGTATGCGATCTTGAACTTCGTCTTTGCTGATCGATGGCGTGGCATTACCAGTGTTGAGGCTAATGCCCAGCGCTTCTTGCATGCGATCGATAGCTTTTTGACGAAATTGCTCTATCGCCTGGGGTATTAAGGGGGAAATTCGTTCAACAATGTGCTCAATATCAGTCACGCGTGATAACAGCATGGTTTCCAATGATGCACCCTCACGCTCGCGCGAGTCGACAAAGGCGGTTAAAGCAGTAGCCATGGTGGCTTGCACATCGGCGAGTAAATTATCTTCACCGATCTCGCTGTCGGATAGCACAGACAACATTAAGCTTTCATTGATAGCCAAGCTGGCACCAGACGCCACCTTGCGACCAAACGACAAACGGCATTCCACCTTGCCGCGCTGAACCTTGCCCATGATGGCTTCGCGCAACAAAGGCTCCAGCGTGCGGAGATCATCATTCATGCGAAACTGAAGATCAAGAAAGCGTGAGTTGACGCTCTTAAGCTCTAGGGTAATCGTGCCGGCATCGCTCTCGCGTGTGCTGATTGCATAACCGGTCATGCTGCGAATACTCAAAATAGGTTTCCTGTCAGGTGTTTTTGTCTTTACAAAACATTAATAAATCAACACAATCCCGTCCCGGGAAATTCACAGCACAAATACTCACATGGTTGTTCAACAAAACGCTGCGCTGCCGGACGGGCTTGAAATAAGCGGGTACCGCATTGTAAAGAAGATTGCTGTGGGTGGCTTTAGTATCGTGTATCTCGCACAGGATGCCGATGGTCAGGATGTGGCAATCAAAGAATATTTACCCGCAGCGCTGGTGCATCGCAAGCATGGCGAGTTACTGCCTGTGATAGCGCCCGAGCATCGTGATTTGTACCGCATAGGTTTAAAGTATTTTTTTGATGAAGGTCGTGCGCTGGCGTCTATTGTTCATCCCAACGTCATACGCGTACTAAATTTTTTCCGAGCGAATGAGACTGTGTATCTCGTGATGAGTTATGAGCATGGTCGGTCTTTACAAGAGCACCTCGCGCGCCGTCGGCACAAAGGCTACAAACCTCTTGTTTCTGAATCTGCTATCCGGCGCATATTTGCGCAAGTGATGGATGCATTACGCGAAGTCCATACCCACAAGCTGCTGCATCTGGATCTCAAACCAGCCAATATTTATTTACGTACCGATGGCACACCGCTACTACTTGATTTTGGCGCGGCCCGACAAACCCTGCAAACCGACCTCTCGACTCTGCATCCCATGTACACCCCTGGCTTTGCTGCACCAGAGCTCTATACAAAAAAAGAACTGGGCCCCTGGACAGATATTTACAGCATAGGCGCCTCTATGTTCAATTGCATGGTGGGTGTGCCGCCGCAGTCTGCCACTGAACGCACGCGCGACGATCGTATGGATGAGTTTTATGGTGAACTCGAAACCATCTACTCACCAGAACTACTCAAGCTCGTGCGCTGGAGCCTGATGCTCGATCCGCTACAGCGACCACAAAGTGTTTTTGCTTTACAAAAGCCCATGCGGCACTTGGTGGAACAAGAGATCACACCCAACACCCTCCTGTCGCGCATACGTAAACTGGTAAATTGAGGATGCGTTTTTCTGTGTATCAGCAAAGCCAGGCGGGTGGGCGTGCCACCAACCAAGATCGCATGGGGTATTGTTTTACGCGTTCATCCTTGCTGCTGCTGTTAGCAGATGGTATGGGCGGGCACACCCATGGTGAACTTGCTGCTACGCTCACCCTGCAAACCATGGGATCGCTATTTCAAAAAGCCGCCAGCCCCAGCGTGGCTGAACCTGTTACTTTTTTAGATGAGCTTATTTATACCTCGCATCTGGCATTACACAAATACCGTTCCCAACACCGACTGACAGAAACACCGCGAACCACCATCGTGGTGTGCTTGGTGCAAGATGGTCAGGCGCAATGGGCACACTGCGGTGATTCACGACTTTATTGGCTACGCAGTGGGCGTATTCTTGCGCGCACCACCGACCATTCGCATGTAGAAAAACTGGTCGCCATGGGCCGCCTGTCACCTCATCAACGTACGCAGCATCCCGACCGCAATAAACTCTACAACTGCTTAGGCGCGCCTACCTTACCCATTATTACCAAGTCAGCCACCGCACCTATGCAAGCAGGAGATCATTTACTGCTGTGTTCGGATGGATTGTGGGGCAGCATTCCCGAACATGAACTAGCCTACCGACTGTCCGCCCGACCCTTGGACGAGGCCATACCTGAGATGGTCAGGAGCGCCGTTCAGATCGGGGGCAAAAACGGCGATAATGTCACTGCGCTGGCATTACATTGGCTTGAAACTGGCAACGAGGGAGAAGGTGGCACATACTTAACCCAAGGTCTGCCGCATGACAAAGTCATTACCAGTATTCATCCTGCGCCTAATGATGCAAACCTCGGTGATGATGATCGCAGTGGTGCGCAAGCGATAGAACAGGCCATGGCATACATGCAAACAGCTAACTCAAAAACATAAATAATTCGAGGACATGGTGTCAAATTCCAATTCATTGCGACCCAGTGGTCGCCCCGCTGACCGTTTACGCGACGTGCGCCTGACACGTCATTACACCCGCCATGCAGAGGGTTCTGTATTGGTAGAGTTTGGCGATACGCGCGTACTGTGCACTGCCAGCGTTGATGAAAAAGTTCCGCCGTTTTTGCGCGGGCAGGGCAAAGGTTGGTTAACCGCCGAATACGGCATGCTGCCCAGATCAACCCATACTCGTATGGATAGAGAAGCAGCCAAAGGCAAGCAATCCGGCCGCACTCAAGAAATTCAACGTTTGATAGGCCGCTCGCTGCGCGCTGCGTTTGATTTACAAGCCTTTGGTGAACGCACCTTGCAAATTGATTGCGATGTACTGCAAGCTGATGGTGGTACGCGTACAGCGGCTATCACTGGCGCGATGGTTGCGTCTTACGATGCTTTCACACGACTGCTAGACGCAGGCTCTATCAAAGCCATACCTTTACGACATTTTGTGGCGGCGATTTCTGTGGGGGTGTTTCAAGGCACACCCGTACTTGATCTTGATTACCTCGAAGATTCGGGCTGCGACACCGATATGAATGTCGTAATGAACGATGCAGGCCATTTCATTGAAGTACAAGGCACCGCTGAAGGCGAAGCATTTGATCGCCCAACCATGAATCACTTACTGGATCTGGCAGAATCGGGAATTTCAGAATTACTCCGTCTGCAAAAGCAAGCGCTGGGATTAAAAACGTAATGCACACCGTGTGGATTAATTTTTTAAAGTCTATGGCATGACCAAGCGACTCGTACTTGCCTCTGGCAACCTCGGCAAACTGGCAGAATTTAGTCGTTTGCTGCATCCCTTGGGGTTTGATTTATGTACTCAAACAGAGCTGGGTATTAGTGAAGCCGACGAGCCCTATGTAACTTTCATTGAAAATGCCCTAGCCAAAGCACGTCATGTTGCGCACCTAAGTGGCTTACCTGCATTAGCCGATGATTCAGGTATTTGTGTTCCTGCTTTAGCGGGTGCTCCGGGAGTGCATTCAGCGCGCTTTGCCGGTGAGCCTAAATCAGACCAAGCGAATAACGCTAAGCTTGTTGCTGAACTTCGTTCTCATACCAACAAAAGCGCGTATTACTACTGCGCGCTGGTGTATTTACGCAGCGCAGATGATCCTCAACCTGTGATTGCAGAAGGTCGGTGGGATGGCGAAATCATAGACACAGCACGCGGGCAGGGTGGTTTTGGTTATGACCCGCATTTTTGGTTGCCATCGCTAGCTAAAACTGCAGCAGAGCTTGATGCCGATGAAAAAAATCGACTCTCACATCGCGGACAAGCGCTACGTCAATTAGTCACTAAGCTTTCATGATTCCGATACAACCGGTCAGTCTGCAAACCATTCCATTAAAAGTAGCTGACAACTACCTTAAACCTGGATTATTAAATCTGGCGGCACTGCCGCCGCTATCGCTCTATGTCCATTTTCCATGGTGTGTACGCAAATGCCCCTATTGCGATTTCAATTCGCATGAAGCAGGTAATGAACTACCCGAGCAAACGTATTTAAGTGCTGTACGCGCCGATCTTGAACAATCGTTGCCCATGATTTGGGGGCGCAGAATCGTGAGCATTTTTATCGGTGGTGGCACACCCAGCTTAATGTCAGCGGCAGGTTGTGATCAGTTGATGTCGGATATACGCAGCTTGCTACCGCTGGAGCCCAATGCAGAAATCACCATGGAAGCCAATCCGGGCACCTTTGAAGCTGAAAAATTTCGGCAGTTCGCTGCCAGTGGCATTAACCGACTATCCATAGGTATACAGAGTTTTAATGACAGCCACTTGAAAGCATTAGGAAGAATTCACGATGCTGATGAAGCACGACGTGCAGTAACGATTGCACAAACCAGTTTTGACAACATCAACCTTGATTTGATGTATGGATTACCCGGTCAAACGATCGCTGAATCAGAACACGATGTGCATGCCGCTTTAGCGTTTGATACCTCCCATCTGTCGCTGTATCACTTGACGATGGAAGCCAATACCGTCTTTGCTAAATACCCACCCGAGCTACCGGACGACGATACATGCGCGGCCATGCAGCAGATGCTGATAGAAAAAACAGCGATTGCAGGTTTCCAAAATTATGAAATTTCAGCTTATGCGCGCGAAGGTCGACGCGCCAGACACAACCTCAATTATTGGGAGTTTGGTGACTACTTAGGCATAGGTGCCGGAGCTCATTCAAAAATCTCTTTTCCGCACCGAATAATTCGGCAAGCCCGGCATAAACAGCCCGCAGGTTATATGCAGCACGCCATGGCAGGCAACGCCGTGTTTGAAGAAACTGAGATAAGTCGCGATGATTTAGGCTTTGAGTTCATGATTAATGCGCTCAGACTCACCGAAGGCGTTGAAGTCAGGCAGTTTAGCGAACGAACCGGTCTGCCTCTGCAAACCGTGGAAGCTGCATTAAATAAGGCCGAAGCCAAGGGTTTGCTGTACCGAGATCATCTAAAAATCGCACCTACTGGTCTGGGTAGACGGTTTTTAAATGATTTGCAGCAGATCTTCCTGCCCGATTGAGTATAATGTGGCCTCGCAATACCCAAGGAAGCGTGGCCGAGTGGTTGAAGGCACCGGTCTTGAAAACCGGCGAAGGTGTGAGCCTTCCGTGAGTTCGAATCTCACCGCTTCCGCCAGACGACTCTAGAAAAAATAATTAAATCAATGGGTTGCAGTCGTACTTAGGTTTTTTTTATTTTGGTACCCGCATTGGTACCCACATTGTTAAATCGCATTGTGTTCCGTAGTAAGCGCTGTACTAAGAGTCAATTTCTAATTCATTCTATTGTTGCCGATCGTGCTTCATCTAGATTTAAAAGT
>JAJTGE010000096.1 GCA_021298555.1 Oxalobacteraceae bacterium | reverse complement strand
CTCTGTCTTTTTTGCATTGAGACACTAGCATCGTATCATTTGGGTAAAAAGCTTGCTGCTCAACACATTTTGAGTAAAAAGAATCAGCTATGTTTTTCGTGTTTGAAAAGTCCAAAATATAAAACGATGAAAAAGCCAAGATAAACCAAATTACAGAGAGAACTATCGGTAATCTGAATAATCTATTCATCGCTACTGATCTCTTTTCAGTCGTTTTTAACTTGGCGCACCAAGAATTTCTTTTTCATCACTGGTCAGGATGGGGCCTTCTAACGTAACTTTATCCTGCTGTATTTTGTCTTCTCTAAATTTAGCAATGATGGGCAATAATTCTGGACGAATATGCTCTTCATTAAAACCATTAAATAATGTACCCAACAATCCCCGCTTGAGATCACTGGTACCCATAACCCAGTCTGCGAATGGAAAGGTTAACGTCATATTTTTGTGCATCAT
Source organism: Oxalobacteraceae bacterium (assembly GCA_021298555.1). Classification (GTDB taxonomy): domain Bacteria; phylum Pseudomonadota; class Gammaproteobacteria; order Burkholderiales; family Burkholderiaceae_D; genus Pernthalerella. The sequence goes on along the minus strand of JAJTGE010000096.1, from coordinate 7,159 downwards.
AATTCCTAAGTTGTGATGCGCAGCATGATGTCGGCGTATTGTGTTCACGAATGGCATAGTACGAACGAACCAATTTTCTTGGACATGGCAGCAATAATGAAAGGTCTCGTATAGTAAGTAATGTCCTACCATCGTCATATAAAGAATGTAGCCTGCATCAGGGTTGATTAGCTTAGACGCTATGTACCCAAGGACAGACCCGCATACGCCTAGTACTATCAAAACTCGCCAGGGGAAAAAAACGATTCTGTGTTCTTTAACGCTAGAGATGGTGTAATCCGTATCAGTAAAATACTGATGGTGCTGCCGGGTGTGTCTATCGTAAATGGCTCTGAGAGCAAACACATCAACGAGTCTGTGCATGACATATTTGTGTAAACCCCATTCCACAAAATTTCCTGCAATGGCCACTGGGATAATTAACAGCCACTCCCACGTTGGGTTGCTGAGCTGGGTAGTGCAGTAATAGATAGCCAGACTGCCTACTAGGTACATAACCCCGATATGAAACAGGCCGTTATAAAACGGACTGATTTGATTGACATAGGCTGCACGAAATTTTTTCTGCCGCTCAGTCATGACCATAGGCTTTGAGAAAGTCGTCATGGAATTATTCCTATGATGATGGACATTAGTTAGGCTCTTTATCCAGCTTTTCTAAAAATTCGTTAACTACATCAGGCTGCACGCTAATGATATGTTCAGGCCCTGGAAACTTAGTTGTCTGTACATCAGCGATATATTCCCGGAAGGCGCTCACACGCTCTTGCTGCATTTGCTGGCGCAACGCATAGAGATCGCGGTATTGCTTAGAGTGCCTGGGAAATGGGCCGGGGCCATCGCCCAATATATCTTCGCCAAACAAAAATTGAATATCGCCACCGCTGCCAGCACCTATGGACGACGTAATCAGGCTAGTACGCTTGGATAGTTCTCGTAAAATCTCTTGCGGAATTACCTCTACTTCCACCGCCCACGCCCCTGCATTTTCAAGTGCCTTCATTTCTCTGTAAAGTACAAGAGCCTCTTCGGCAGTTTTGCCAACTGCCCGCAGTCCGCCCGTCCAGGTGCTGCGCCGTGGCACCAAACCGACGTGACCTTGAGCCGGCACCCCGGCTTCAGCCAGTGCCGCAATAAAGCGTGGACTCCACTGGCACATGATGGCATCACCACCAATTTCCATCGCCGCAAACGCCAACCGTAATGCCTCTTGCGGGCTTGTAACGGCTATCAGTGGCAAAGAAAACGACATGAAGGTATGGGGCGCCGCTTTTCGTATTTCTGCAGCCAACTCAGGATAGTTTGGGTCGTAACGTACTTTTAAGGTATCTATCCCTGCCTCTTGCGCTGCCGCCGCTTCTTCTGGCGTAAAAGCCAAGGTTTCTACCAATGTTTTATGACCTTTTAATTCGCGGATATCGCGAATAGTGTAATTACGCTGGCCGTAGGCGCCAGCCATCGTAGCTATGCGCTTGAGTTTTTTTGAACCTGAATCGCGAGCTGGAACTGCCCCACTGCTACGAGATGTTTGCACGCTGTCTCTCCCCTCAACCATTTGATGTCATTGGGCTCTTAGGATGAGCCTACTATTTTGCTGCAAAAGATAATGACGGCCTGTACGACAATTTCCATAATCAGCACTGGTCATAATACAACGAGAGCCTTGCTAGTCGACCTGATTCCAAAAATGATAAAAATTCTGAAAATAACGACTGTCCACAGCTCCACGTAAAAAATGGAGTACCTTGTTCAGTGAATCACACCCTTGAAAATATAGTCATGGCGGCCGATACGTTAAATCTTGTCTAAACTGATACCATGCCTGATCGAAAAAAACTCTACTACCGTTTGCTCACCATAGTAAGTTTGCTACCCATTGCCGCCATGACGCATGCCCAACTGCTTGACCTCACCAAGGCACACTCTGTCAACGACTTATGGGTGGTCAATGATGGTGTCATGGGCGGCTTATCAGAGTCACGCTTTAGCCATGATATCGAGGGGGTGCTATTTGAAGGCGTGGTCTCGCTGGACAATGGCGGCGGCTTCGCCTCCCTGCGTAGCCCGATTGTCATCCCTATGGGTACCACTGCTCTTGATGTGACTGTTCGTGGAGCTGAAAAGCAGTACAAATTGACAATACGGACTGATCCTTCGCCCAGGGCGCCTATGTACCAAGCGGATTTCACTGCGACACCCGCATGGAAAACCCACCGCTTCCAAGCGAGCGACTTTAAAGCCAGCTTTAGAGGACGCCCAGTAGACGCGCCGGTACTAGTGTTTTCTGACGTTAAGGAGATTGGCGTCCTCATCGCCAACCAGCAGGCTGGCGCATTTAAAATTCAAATCAAGAACATACAATCCGCGGGTAGTACGCCGCGCTGAGAAATCTCCTTTTAGGCTGCCCCAGCAGACTATATTTATGTCATGTATATTTAAATATCGAGTGTATGTGCTCGGTATACATTAAGGAGACTGTGCATGAAAAAATTGTTACTAATGCTAGCGCTATCAGTAAGTTCATTTGCATACGCACATAACTGCCCGAATGATATGAAAGCTATCGATGCCGCATTAACTTCTACTAAAGTAGCAGGCGCTGATCTAGACAAGGTTAAATCGCTACGAGCTGCTGGTGAAAAAGCGCATAAAGAAGGCAAGCATGATGAGTCAATGGCAGCACTAATTCAGGCTAAAAAAATACTAGGAATATAGTTTTTATTATTTTGAAATTCAAGCCACCTAACGGTGGCTTTTTTTATGTTCATCAAACGAGAATAAAATCACTTTCAGCTATTGATTTTGAAAGTCCGATAACAGCAATTTCCACGGCTGGCTTTTTACCGTTTCCATCAGAATCAAACCATAACGAACCTGTGCTTTCTTCAAAAAGTAACTTAGTACCGAGCACATCAGCTTTTAGATGCTTAGTCTTGTCAAATAATGACCGAAATGTTTTGCCTGAGAGCGCTAAATTATCCTCTCCAGAAACAAAATCAATAATCTTATCGGGGGTCGTTGACAGGGCAATAATGAACACATCTTCCCCACCTCCACCAAAAAGCGTGTCAGAACCCGTGCTTCCATTTAGCCGGTTATTGCCTCCATTACCGGACAAAATATTGGCACCAGAATCGCCAATTAATTGGAAATCCTTTTGACCAACAAGCATCGCATTTTCAATACCATTCCATTTTTTTGATCTGAGATCAAGCCCAAAATCTTCGGACATGACGGAGTCTGATTTGCCCTCACGCCCAGAAATAATTCGGTCGTCTTTGTCATTCACAACAAAAACATCGTCACCATCCGAGCCTACTAGCTTATCGTTGCGTCCTTTAAGGCCAGTCACTGACTGAGAAGAAACTACATCTGAGGTAGAGGCTAAGGTGTTGCGAAATTCATCGCTTGATGTTTTAGAGATGATTGGCAAAATCTCAGGCTCGGATTCCATGGCCGCCCGAGGTGTCTTCCAAAGCAGCTGAGAAGAATCTATCGGCTTTCCATTTACGAGCTGATTCCACTGATCGTTATATTCAGTTGTCCATTTAGACGTCGTTCCGTCAGAATAAGTAACAACATAGGTTTGAATATAAATTTCAACCCCGTCTTTATTTTTCTCTTTTATTGTTACCGTCTGACTGCCATTACCGATCGAATCAGATGACGTAGCTTCAATAACTTGCCAGTCCGACGTATATTTTGTTTGACTCTGATATTTTGTATCGTAAGCAGATTCATCATTAACAATGATGACTGCCCCCCAGATCTCGTCGTTTTGCTCAACCGTGGATCGTTTCGAATAAAATCCGTTTGAATCTTCATACAGAGAATTACGCAAATTTGAGTTGATATCGAACGTCTCTAACGATGTGTACCAATACACCTCACCTGTTTTACCCGAGGACGATACAGAAAAACCTACAGCCTCACCGTTCACAAAATTAGTTGTACGCTCAGTTGATGAGCTATACCCACTTCCATCACTATACGAAGACTTGAGTAAATTCCAATTCCCGTCGTATTGGGAATACGATTGATATTCGTAACCATTACCCGCACCTTCTGCAGTAATAATTATTTTACTAACCGTACCATCTGATAATTTTTCGTAGGATTGTTTTGTGGAAGAGGTATATCCATCCGTATTTTTGAAGCTTGATTCAAGCAAATTATTATTAGTATCGTAGAGTTCCAAAGAACTCCACGAGTCACTCTGTCCTCCACCTTTGGAAACTACACGGTATAGCTTTTCACCCTCTGCACTAGTCAGACTTTCATAAGTGGTTTGCGACCAGTAACCAAATGCACTTTGATAGTCTGTTTTTGTTAAAACACTTTGTACATCGTAAAAATTTGTTGAGGTATACCCGGCCCCAGTTGTAACGATCTTGTAGCCTGAAATAATTCCATCGTCATCAAATGTATCAATGGGATCAGAAATTTTCTCTTGCCAGTAATTGTATTCCACCAAATCCATTGTCCTCAAGCCAATTAGGATTTTTAGCCAACCAGGTTTCAAAAGCAGTTTTTAGATCTGTAGAAGAAGTATCCGCTTGCTTAACATCGGCTTTTGGATTTCTTGTTGTTAAGGTGACAGAAAAAGCCATAGGAACATCCCAATAAAATTAACGACCAATGTCATGCGTTCTCAAAATACCGGACTGATCATCTTAATCAGCTTAATTGAGTAAAGGTACTTAGTTAACAAATATGAAAGCATGCATCACATACTCGCAATGTAGCGGCCTAGATTTATTTAACGACACCACCTTAACCAAAGATATTATTATTGTAAATAAAGCATTTTTGCATAACGATTAAGATCATCTCTTTTAATTAATATAGTAGCCAGAAAAACAACAGCCTAATCAGTTACCTTGTTTTAAGCCATGCATAACGTAATTGCCAACGGCAGTTACAAAAAGCCTGGTACAAGTCGACAACTTAAGGAAGCGCTTCCGGCACATAACCGTAAAATGGTTACGTTGAATACGAGTACTTGTAACCGAAAATTACTTAAAAGCTGTTGTTGAGTAAATGCTGGCGCGCTTTGGCTGAAAATATCTCTGTAAAACTCGCATCATTAGTGCCTCGCCGCCTCATCGATACTCATAGAATCATTTAGAAATGCAGGCTACTTGTAGCATGTCAACCACTACAAAAGCGCTTAATTTTACATATTCAACTGATCGTTAATGTGTGACCATTGGCACAGAAAATAGTAGCTCATTCGTCTGACCGCAAAAAACTCATCGAATCACTCGATCATTCACCTCCAATAATTCATGCCATCAACCGAAGTTCCTTATTCCACGATTGTTACGTCTCCCTACAAATATATAGGACTGGCTGTTGCTTATCTGCCGGATGGACGTATACACGAAGGTACCTTCACGCTGGTTGGTCGCAACGATTTCCTAACAGCGACTCACGTTATTATCGACGATGCCTCTTTACCGGTAGTTCGTATCGATTTTTTTCTGGGTGTAGATCTGAACCGACAATCGGGTAAATTTGAAGGCTCAACCGGAGCGCGCATTAGCGGCACGCTTGAATTCACTCCGCACGAAATCATTACCTGGACGCCGGATACCGGTTCGCTACTACAGTTTACTAAGCAATTTAATCAAGACGATTCGCTTTCCACGCTCATGGATTCGGAAGCCCAATACGATCTTGCCTTGGTCGGTGTGAACCGCGCCATTGGCGATGAGATCGGTTGGCTCAACATGAATCCTCTGATTACGGATGCTAGTAATGCGGTCTCTGTTGGTTATCCAGAGTTTTCGACTGGAATGATGACCCGGCCGGTGTCAGCTCAGCGCTCAGTGTCATACGATATTTTTACATCGAGTGGTGGTGAATTGCGTCCCGGGGATTCAGGCGGTCCTCTACTAGTTAACAATACTGTTATTGGCGTAGCCTCTGGCGGTACTTATGAGAACGCTGTGTGGGCGGCCCTGAGTGGTCAATTCGCTTATCTGCAGACTGAATTAATCGGCAATGATTCATTGATAGGAAGTAGTGCCAGCGATATCACGTCATTTGATTTTACGTCCGCAGCGAATGACTCTTCGCAATCGCTACAAGGCTATGTGGGCAATGAACTAATCGCTGGTGAAGGCGGGAATGACTCGGTTTGGGGTGGAGATGGCAATGACACTTTGTCGGGTGGTGACGGTGCAGACTGGTTAAGCGGCGATGATGGTGACGATGCGCTCATAGGCGGTAGTGGTATCGATACTATGTGGGGTGGAGATGGTAATGACATATTGTCTGGTGGTGACGACACAGACTGGTTAAGCGGCGATGAAGGTGATGATGCATTCATAGGCGGTAGTGGTAACGATACGATTTTGGGGGGCGATGGAGTTGACTTTGTACTTTACTCAAGCGCAGTCGCAGGTATTAACGTTGATTTGTCGTCAAAAAAACCCGTTGCACGGTCGCTGTCGAAAGACAAGGCTGGTGTAGGTACAGATTCACTGTCAGATATAGAAAATGCCATGGGTTCGCAATTCGGTGACCGACTAATAGGCGACAAGAATGCTAACTACCTTGTGGGCCTGGGTGGTAACGACACTCTAGTTGGCGGTAACGGTAATGACACCCTTGATGGCGGCATTGGCGCTGATGTTATGACGGGAGGTGGTGGTGCCGATTGTTTTATGTTCAGTACCCTGCCCTTGGCTGGAAAAAATCTCGACAGCATCAGTGATTTCCAGCGCGGCATAGATAGCATAGCCCTTTCGCGTTCGGTGTTTGAGCCTCTCGAAGCCGTAGCCCTCAATTCATCTTCAGGCTATCTGTTTATTAAAGGTCGAGATTTAGTTTTTGATGCCGATGCCAGTGGCGCACAATCAGGAGTAGTCATTGTGCGCTTGGCCGGCAGGGCCTACAGCATGGGCGAGCTTGAGGTGTATCTCTTTTAAGCTTACCCTAAACGGCCCGATTTTTTTGGCATATTTCGGAGCCTACGTGGCCTGATGTATTAGTCAGTCACTATATATTCTCTTCTTGGTTTCAAGCTAACCAGTATTTGACCTTTGCCTTTATGCCCCCGCGTAAGGATGAATTTGATTTCCCGATCGCGAATTGATTTGCACATTGAAAGAAACAATAATTCTGTCTTTGTCACCTTCATAGGCCATAGCTT
>JAJTGE010000095.1 GCA_021298555.1 Oxalobacteraceae bacterium | reverse complement strand
CGATTTGCTTGATATTTTAGGTCGTCCTGAGCGCGTAACCACCATCATTGGTGACGAGTTAGTCGCTGCACGCAATGAATATGGCGAGGGCAACAAAGATAAACGTCGCTCTGCTATAGAAATCAACGCCACAGATTTGGGCACAGAAGATCTGATTACACCGCAGGATATGGTGGTGACGCTTTCACATTCTGGCTATATGAAATCGCAACCGCTATCGGAATACCGTGCGCAGAAGCGTGGTGGTCGCGGTAAACAGGCCGCTGGCACTAAAGATGACGACTGGATAGAACAACTCTTCATCGCCAACACCCACGATTACATATTGTGCTTCTCCAATCGTGGCCGTATGTACTGGCTCAAAGTGTGGGAAGTACCGCAGGGATCACGCACTTCGCGCGGCAAGCCGATAGTCAATATGTTCCCGCTGCAAGAAGGTGAGAAAGTTACCGTCGTATTGCCGCTGTTTGGTGAGGACAGTAAATTCCCCGAAGACCGTTACGTGTTCATGGCAACATCTCACGGCGTCGTTAAAAAAACGTCGCTTTCAGATTTTAGTAATCCGCGCAAAGCCGGCATCATTGCGGTTGATTTGGATGATGGTGATTTTCTGATTGGTGCGTCATTAACCAATGGTGGCAATGATGTAATGCTGTTTTCTGACTCAGGTAAAGCGGTGCGTTTCGATGAAAGTGATGTGCGTCCTATGGGACGAACAGCTCGCGGTGTGCGCGGTATGAACTTGGAAGAAGGGCAGTTAGTTATTGCCATGCTGGTTGCGCAAAACGAGCAGCAATCTGTACTGACAGCGACCGAAAATGGTTATGGTAAGCGTACCCCGATCACGGAGTACACCCGCCATGGTCGTGGCACCAAAGGTATGATCGCCATACAGACGAGTGAGCGTAATGGCAAAGTGGTAGCGGCAACACTAGTTGAATCGACCGACGAAATCATGATGATCACTACCGGAGGAGTACTGATACGTACCCGTGTGTCAGAAATCCGTGAGATGGGTCGCGCGACTCAGGGTGTGACCTTGATTGCTGTTGAAGATGGAACCCGACTATCTGGCCTGCAGCGTATTGCTGAAAGCGATGCTGAAGATGAAGCCGGTTCGGATGAGGGTGACGCGAGCTGATTTGAACTATCTAAGACGGTAGTTCATTTGGCCGATAAAGAAAAAACAAAGGCAACGAGCCATGAGTGATGACAAACTCAAACCTCTGCGTGAGCAAATAGACGCGTTGGATGCACAGTTACTCACTTTGCTAAATGAGCGCGCAAAAGTCGCTCAGCAGGTGGGTCATGTGAAAGCAGAAACGAATGCGCCTGTGTTTCGACCTGAACGCGAAGCGCAGGTCTTGGCGCGTGTAGCTCAAAATAATCCTGGGCCGCTTAATTCGTCTGATTTACAAGCCATTTTCCGCGAAGTGATGTCGGCCTGTCGTGCGCTTGAAAATCGCGCTACGGTCGCTTTTCTTGGCCCGGTGGGAACCTACAGCGAACAAGCCGTCTGGCAGCAATTTGGTCAGTCAGTGACTGAATTGCCGTGCATATCGATAGACGAAGTATTTCGTTCAGTCGAAGCAGGCACTGCAGAATTTGGCGTAGTGCCAGTAGAAAATTCTACTGAAGGCACCATCAATCGCACACTCGATTTATTACTTCAAACGACACTTTCTATTAGCGGTGAAGTTGCTCTGCCTGTGCATCACAGCTTAATGACACGCTCCGGCAGCATGGAAGGTATTAAACGTATTTGTGCACATTCGCAGGCGCTGGCTCAGTGTCAGTCGTGGTTGAATGAACACTACCCAACGATAGAGCGGCAAGCAGTCGCTTCTAATGGTGAAGCCGCAAAAATGGCGAGCGACGATAACCATACTGCAGCCATTGCAGGTGAGATGGCCGCGAAACGTTATGGTTTGTCGATAGTTCATGCGCACATACAAGATGATCCTCACAACCGTACACGTTTCGTGGTGATAGGTCGGTTGATGCCTTCGGCATCTGGCAAAGATCAAACCTCTATAGTTTTATCCGTTCCCAATAAGTCGGGTGCCGTGTATGAGTTACTCGCTCCGTTAGCCAAGCATGGCGTATCCATGACTCGCTTTGAATCGCGGCCTGCCAGAACTGGGCGTTGGGATTATTACTTCTATGTCGATATTCTGGGTCATGCCAATGATCCGACAGTGACGAAGGCCTTAGCCGAGCTGCAGACACAGGCAGCTTTTTTCAAATTGCTGGGATCGTATCCACGCGCTTCCTGATTTCTATTAAAAGATTATGAATTTCGGTCCTGATTATGTCCGTGCGATCGCCCCCTATCAAGGCGGCAAACCTATCTCTGAAGTCGCGCGCGAATTTGGCCTGGATGAATCCAGTATCGTTAAGCTGGCATCCAATGAAAATCCACTCGGTCTGCCAGAAAGTGCGCGGCTAGCGATGATGGCTGCGCTAACTGAATTAGCCCGTTATCCCGATTCCAATGGGTTTGATCTCAAAGCCACCATTAGCAAAAAATTTGCTGTCCCGACCGACAGTATTACCTTAGGCAATGGCAGCAACGATATTCTTGAACTAGCTGCGCGTTCCTTAGTGTCACCGGGTCAGTCGGTGGTGTATTCAGAATTTTCTTTTGCAGTGTATCCATTGGCGACGCAGGCGGTGGGTGCCAAGGCAATTGTGGTGCCTGCTGTGAACTACGGTCATGATTTGGATGCTATGCGCGCAGCCATTACCGATGAAACGCGATTGGTGTTTGTCGCTAATCCGAACAATCCAACCGGCACGTTTATTGATGCAGAAAAAATTCACTCATTCATACAATCGGTTCCGCCATCCGTTGTAGTAGTTCTTGATGAAGCTTATACAGAATACCTCACTCAAACACAGCAATACGATTCCTTACGTTGGGTGGCGCAGTACCCCAATTTGATAGTTTCGCGTAGTTTTTCTAAAGCGTATGGGCTGGCTGGTTTGCGGATAGGTTTCGGTATTGCTCAGCCTGCACTGACTGATTTGCTTAATCGTTTGCGTCAGCCGTTTAATGTGAATTCGCTTGCTCAAGCAGCGGCGATTGCCGCATTAAATGATGCGGCTTATCTTAAAAAAAGCGCTGAAATTAACGCACAAGGCTATCTACAACTCACGTCGGCATTTGCCGCGATGAATATTGAGTATCTACCTTCATCGGGTAATTTTGTTATGTTTCGCGCAGGTCACGACGATGCGGCTGGAGCTCGCGTGAATCTTGCCTTGCTCAAAAAAGGAATCATCGTTCGTCCGGTAGGTAATTACGGTTTACCGCAATGGTTGCGTGTATCCATAGGACTACCAGAAGAAAATGCGGCGTTTCTTACAGCGCTACAGGCGATACTCGCTTGAGTGTGAATGAGAACACAGTGAGCAAACCAAATTCACTGAAAAAAATCGCCATCTTCGGTGTGGGTTTGATAGGCGGCTCGTTTGCGCTTGCGCTCAAGCAGCACGGTGTAGTGGCTGAAGTGATGGGAGTAGGTCGTCGGCGCGAAACACTGGAGCGCGCCAAATCACTTGGGATCATAGACGGCATTGCTGAAACGACTCAAGAGGCTGTAACGGGCGCTGATCTCATTCTCATTGCAGCTCCAGTGGCACAAACGGGTGCTCTGTTGGCTGCAATCGCTCCGTATTTATCGTCTGAAACGGTGGTAACGGATGCTGGCAGTACCAAGTCTGATGTGGTGCTCGCTGCCAGGCATGCGCTGGGGTCTAAGATTACACAATTTGTACCAGCACATCCGATCGCAGGGCGCGAGCAAAATGGCCCTGAAGCTGCATTAAGTAGTTTGTATGTGGGCAAAAAAGTTATTCTCACGCCGCTACAAGAAAACACTCCCCAAGCTATAACAAGAGTTGCTAATGCGTGGCAGCAGTGCGGTGCACTGATTCATCAACTTGATGCGGCTGAACATGATGCCGTGTTCGCTGCGGTGAGTCATTTGCCGCACTTGCTGGCGTATGCCTTAGTTGATGATATTGCAGCTCGCCCTAATGCAGACACACTTTTTCACTATGCTGCGAGTGGATTTCGAGATTTCACACGCATCGCGGGTTCATCACCCGAGATGTGGCGTGACATTGCCTTGGCTAATCGAGCAGCTTTATTAAATGAACTCGATTCATACATAAACCAAGTAGCGCATATGCGTGAGTTACTTGCGCAAGAAGATAGCCTTGGTTTAGAGGCGATTTTTACGCGTGCTCGCGATGCGCGGCAGAGTTGGATTACCGCTATAGAAGCAACAGAACAGCCGCGACCGCACGAGCAAGGTGGAGACTAACCTATGAAGCATTATCCTCATCATCTTGATCTCAAACCAGCGGTCACTGCGAGCGGTACGGTTCGTTTGCCCGGTTCAAAAAGTATATCTAACCGTACCTTATTACTTGCAGCGATGGCTCGAGGCAGGACGGAAATAAAATCATTGTTAGCCTCTGACGATACGCATGTCATGCTGATGGCGCTACAAAAACTGGGCGTGCATTGGCAACAGCATGGCGAGTCCCAGGATTTTTCAGTTGAGGGTGCGGGTGGAGCTTTCCCTAAACACTCTGCTGATTTATTTATGGGGAATGCCGGTACGGCGATACGACCGCTGACCGCAGCATTAGCAGCTATGGGTGGTGATTACACTATCCATGGTGTGGCTCGTATGCATGAACGACCCATCGGTGATTTGGTTGATGCACTTAATGCTGCAGGCGCTCGCATTAGCTACACCGGCAATTCAGGTTTTCCGCCGCTGCATATACTGCGCGGTAATTTACATCCAGAAAAACTGCACGTGCGCGGTAATGTATCGAGCCAATTTTTAACATCACTACTAATGGCTTCCCCATTGATAGCGCGTGAGAAAGCGTTGCGTATCGAAGTCATAGGCGAGTTGATATCCAAGCCTTATATAGAAATCACCTTAAATCTCATGGAGCGATTTGGCGTAAAGCCAGAGCATGAGGGCTGGTCTGCCTTCACCATACAACCAGGGCAGCAATACCAAAGCCCGGGAGTGATTCATGTTGAAGGTGATGCATCTTCAGCGTCCTATTTTTTAGCAGCGGGTGCAATTGCAGGCGGTCCAGTACGTGTTGAGGGTGTAGGTAAATCAAGCATTCAGGGTGATGTGCGTTTTGTTGAAGCGTTAGAGCAAATGGGTGCAAAAATCACCATGGGTGAAAATTGGATAGAGGCCAGTTCTAGCGGTGTACTTAAAGCCATAGATGCGGACTTTAATCATATTCCCGATGCAGCG
>JAJTGE010000002.1 GCA_021298555.1 Oxalobacteraceae bacterium | reverse complement strand
TCCTTAGTGAAGCCAAAGAACAACGGCGCTCACTGGAAAATCATGTAGCCCACCTCATCGTGCATGGCGTATTGCATGCGCAAGGATACGATCACGAAACCGATGATGAAGCGCTAGAAATGGAAAGTTTTGAAACTGAAATTCTGGCTAAATTAGGGATTGCTGATCCTTATTAATTAGTCTTATGAAGTAGTGCATTCATCAATCATGAATATCCAAAATCGGTTTTGCACAAAAAAATCCTCAGTAATTTTTTGCATGCTGTTTGGGCTGAAGATAAATATCCCGATCGGGATATTTTTAACCGAAAATTCATTTACGATAAGCTTATTTACCGATCGGGAAATTTAGTTGCCTGATCCCTGAAAATACCCCATAATTTACCGAACGGGAAATATGAGGCTATGACTACCATCCAATCGCCCCAACAGCTGGGCGCAGCACTCCGTGTCGCAAGAAAGCAGCTGGGTCTAACGCAACCTCGACTGGCCCTGGCGGCTGGCGTTGGCGTGCGTTTCATCGTTGATCTCGAGGCTGGAAAACCCACGGTTCGTCTCGACACTGTTATGCGTGTGATTGAGGCACTAGGCGGCGTGATTAACTTGGATAGCTTGCCGACCTCTGAAGAGGTACTCACAGAGCATGACGCATAAATTAAATGTTTATTTATTTAATGAGCTTGTTGGCACATTAGGATGGGCCAATGGACGGATTAGTTTTGAGTACTCCACTGCGTTTCTACAAAATCCAAATTCAACTGCTTTATCGATCTCCCTGCCTCTGCAAGATCAGCCATTTGATGATCACATTACCCGCCCCTTCTTTGCGGGCCTGTTACCCGAAGGGCAACTAAGACGACTAATCACTCAGCAATTGCAGGTATCTAGCCAGAATGACTTTGCGTTATTGGAGCATCTAGGTGGCGAGTGCGCTGGTGCAGTTACTTTTTTTGAACAGGGGCAGAATGCTCCCAAATTCTCTCAAGAAGATGATGTTGAATGGCTTACTGATAATGCGTTGGTGGCTATCTTGGAGGAGTTACCTCATCGCCCCATGCTGGCAGGTAACGATGGATTGCGATTGTCATTAGCAGGTGCTCAAGACAAACTTCCCGTTATTTTTGATGGCACTCGCATAGGCTTACCCCGCAACGGCACACCCAGCTCTCATATTTTAAAACCCCCTATTAAAGCCGTTGATGGGAGCATTATCAACGAAGGTTTTTGCATGGCATTGGCAGATGCTATGCAACTCAATTCAGCAAATGCAATGATGCATAATGTGAGTAATCGCTCTTTTTTATTAGTCGAGCGATACGACCGAGTGGTTGACTCAGAAGGACGTAGGCGACGACTTCATCAAGAGGATTTCTGCCAAGCTCTAGGCGTAGTGAGTGCACCGCAAATTTTAAGATTACTCGACTACGTTGTGTTCAATGCCTTGATCGGTAACCATGATGCGCACGGCAAAAATTTCTCCTTGCTGCACTCTTCCAAAGTATGCTTTTTATCCCCTTTTTACGACATACTTTCAACAGCAATTTACCCAAATCTCACGCCGAAAATGGCGATGAAAATTGGTAGCCAATACAAGTTCAACGAAGTACATGCGAGACACTGGGAGCAATTTGCAGAAGAAGCTGGACTTGCTAAACCCCAAGCTAAAAAAAGAATTTTGGAGCTAGCAAAATCTCTGCCCATAAAAGCACGTCAGCTCCAGGCTGATTCAAAGAGAGGTTTTTCTCAGCATGATTTGGTAGGGCAGATAGTTCTGCTTATTGAGCAACGATGTGCACTAACGACAAAACGGTTAGCCCCAACCGAATCTTGACGCGTACCAAAACGGTTATTTGAATTTGCAGGCGCGAATATAATGCGATCTAGGCCACACAAAAAAGCAAGTGACTCATTACATTTCAATTTGATAAAACTCAGGTAAATGCTGATTTATTGCGCATTTTATGGCGAGCCAGCGCAGCTGAGCGACGCGAGGCTATGCAAATCAAGAGCTTACCGTCGATCGGTTACGCGAGAAACAGCTGGTTTTGTCTAATCATTGTTTCTTATGACTGATTTTCCGTGGACCTGTAAATTTTTACGGTATGCTGTTAATCCCCTATAACTCTGGCATTTGCCATATGCAAGACTATCCCCCGGGTGGCGCATCCGCTACCCCACACAAGCCACACCGTTCCTTGTTCGAGCGACTGACCGCATTAATCTCTCCCGAACCCGAGAACCGCAGTGAATTGCTCGAAATTCTGCATGATGCGCATGAGCGCAATCTGATCGATGCTGATGCCTTATCGATGATCGAAGGCGTATTTCAGGTATCCGATCTGTGTGCTCGCGACATCATGATCCCACGCTCTCAAATGGACGTCGTCGATATTGCGCGCCCCATAGAAGAATGGATTCCTATGGTGCTTAGCACGGCACATTCCCGCTTTCCAGCGGTTGAGGGTGATCGCGATAAAGTGGTGGGCATTTTGCTTGCCAAAGATTTGCTGCGCTACTACGCGCATGAAGATTTTGATGTGCGCGATATGTTGCGCCCCTCAGTGTTTATTCCAGAATCAAAGCCATTGAATGTGTTGTTGCGTGATTTCCGGGCTAACCGAAATCACATCGCCATGGTGGTGGATGAATATGGTGGCATCGCTGGTTTGATTACGATTGAAGATGTGCTTGAGCAAATCGTCGGCGACATCGAAGATGAATATGATTTCGACGAAGCTGAAGACAATATCCTTGCGGTGAAAGAAGGAGACTTCGGACCTCGGTGGCGCATACGCGCACTGACTGAACTCGAACAGTTCAATGAGGCATTAGGTACAAGTCTAACAAGTGATGATGTCGACACTATCGGTGGATTGGTAGCCAATCATTTGGGGCGCATGCCTCGCAAAGGTGAGTTATTCGAAATCGATCATCTGCGCTTTGAAGTATTACGCTCAGATGCCAGACAAGTACACGTGCTGCTGGTAGAAAAACTACCACAGCGTTCGACTGCAGAATCCAGCTGATACAGGTGCGAGTTATATCGCGCCCTTATTCTGATGTTTTTACCCGCGGCTGATACGCCATCTCATCTCAGCACAGCTGAGTCACAACCACTATCCCGCATCTCACTGCTACTTTGCATGATTGCGGGAGGGTTGAGTGTTCTCTCATTTGCTCCATTCGGCTGGTGGCCGCTGCAAATCGCTGCACTAGCATTACTGATTTTTTATTTTATTCGTGTAGCTCGACCCCGTGATGCCTTTTTGCTGGGATGGACATTTGCCAGCGTGTTTCTCATGGCAGGCACTCACTGGTTAGTCGTTAGTCTGCATACCTATGGAGGCCTACCTGCATGGTTAGCTGTTTTGGCGATCATGCTGCTTTCAGCCAGCCTGGGGTTGCTTTACGGCCTAGCTCTTTGGTTGGGTGCCCACATTGCATTGCGCATTAATCGCGCTGGAATCACCGCACTTGCTATTGCCCCTGCCTGCTGGATGCTCGCCGACTGGACACGCAGCTGGATTTTCACGGGTTTCTCATGGCTAGCCACAGGCTATGCTCACACTACTAGCCCATTGGCAGGTTATGCCGCTGTAATTGGCGTGTACGGCGTAGGTTGGATATGCGCTGTCATTGCAGGCTGTATTGCATGGATGATTCATGCACGGCATCTGCATCGCACTTCGATTGCATACATAGTGTTGTGCATGGGTGTAGGCAGTGCCTTAACCACCATACAGTGGACCGAGGCCAATGGATCATTAATTCGGGTTCGTCTCCTGCAAGGGAATATCCCTCAGCAAATGAAATTCGATGCAGATCATGTCCTGCAATCGCTGGCACTTTACCGCGACATGATTACTGAAGCTCCAGCCGATCTGATTGCCACACCTGAAACGGCTGTACCTTTGTTATCGACTCAACTTCCCGAGGGCTATCTCGAAAATCTGGCGCACTTTGCCTGGGAAAGTAATAGCACGCTATTGGTGGGCATACCGTGGTCGACCGGCCCAGGGATTTATCTCAATAGCGTCACTGGTTATTCATTTGGGCAGGCCAGACCCTATCGTTACGATAAACATCATCTTGTTCCGTTTGGAGAATTTATACCCCCCGGTGCACGCTGGTTCGTTGACATGATGCATATACCGCTGGGTGATTTTGGTCGTGGTGATTTATACCAACCACCCATTGATGTTCGAGATCAGTGGGTTTTACCTAACATTTGTTACGAAGATTTATTTGGCGAGGAAATCGCCGCGCAAATAGCTGCCGCTGTCGACCGTCATAGTCCGGTTCCTAGCATACTGCTAAATGTTTCAAATATTGCATGGTTTGGCGATACTATCGCGCTGCCCCAGCATTTACAGATATCGCAAATGCGCACCCTGGAGAGCGGACGCCCCATGCTGCGCGCCACCAACACAGGGGCAACTGCCGTCATCAACGGCAAAGGCCAGATTACTGCGCAACTCCCCGCCTGGACTCGAGGAACATTGCAAGCTGATGTACAAGGCATGAAAGGAATGACGCCTTATCTGCGACTGGGTAATCTCCCAGTAATCACTCTGGCATCTCTCCTCCTGTTGGGGCTCTGGTGGATAGGACGTCAACCCAGGAAAAGCGGATAAAATCTCCAGTCTTCTTAACAATCCGGGAAACGCATCTCCCGCAACGATGATCTGCCTGTCGCTATGTCAGCGAGTGGCTGTCATTCCATGAATACCAAACCAAGTTTCCAGCAAATTATTCTTAAACTCCAGGATTACTGGGATGCACAGGGCTGCGCGCTGCTGCAACCCTACGATATGGAAGTCGGTGCTGGCACCTCGCACACAGCCACCTTTCTTCGCGCCATAGGTCCCGAGCCCTGGCGTGCTGCGTATGTGCAGCCTTCGCGTCGGCCCAAAGATGGACGCTACGGTGAAAACCCGAATCGCATGCAGCACTACTACCAGTATCAGGTAGTACTCAAACCTGCACCCGAAAATATTCTCGATCTCTATTTAGGATCACTCGAAGCATTGGGCTTAAAGCTCACAGAAAACGACGTGCGCTTCGTTGAAGACGACTGGGAAAATCCAACTCTGGGTGCTTGGGGCTTGGGTTGGGAAGTGTGGCTTAATGGTATGGAAGTAACTCAATTTACTTACTTTCAGCAAGTCGGTGGTATCGATTGCAAACCTGTGCTTGGTGAAATCACATACGGCATAGAGCGATTAGCCATGTATTTGCAGGGAGTAGAAAATGTATTTGATTTGGTATGGACCGAATGGCAAGAGCGCGGAGTTACCCAGCGCCTGACCTATGGAGATGTCTTTCATCAAAATGAGGTCGAACAATCTGGCTACAACTTTGAGCATTCGAATACCGACTTTTTATTTTCGCTCTTCACCAACTTTGAATCCGAAGCGCAACGATTGATGGCCGTTCCTCTTTCGTTACCAGCGTATGAGATGGTGCTCAAAGCCGCACACACATTTAATCTGCTTGATGCACGC
Source organism: Oxalobacteraceae bacterium (assembly GCA_021298555.1). Taxonomy (GTDB): domain Bacteria; phylum Pseudomonadota; class Gammaproteobacteria; order Burkholderiales; family Burkholderiaceae_D; genus Pernthalerella. The sequence continues at coordinate 94,875 of JAJTGE010000002.1, read as the reverse complement.
GGCGCTATCTCAGTAACTGAGCGAGCCACCTACATTGGACGCATACGTAATCTTGCCCGTGCTGTAGCGCAGGCTTATTACGCTTCACGCGAAGAGCTCGGTTTTCCTATGCTGGGTGATGCCAGTAAAGCCGCCTGATATTTTCAGACATACGCACTCACTACACCAAACAACATGAAGCAAACACTGCTGGTTGAATTACTCACCGAAGAACTGCCACCCAAAGTACTAGGCAAGCTGGGCGATGCCTTCGCGACGGCACTATTTAACGGCTTATCCTCGCGTGCGTTTTTAGACGAAGGTGCACGTTTTACGGCTTATGCCAGCCCGCGCCGCCTTGCCGTTGAAATTGAGGGTGTGCGAACTGCATCGCCTGACAAACACATTCGAGAAAAAGTATTGCCTGTTTCTGTCGCACTTGACAAAGAAGGCCAGCCCGCAGCTCCCCTAGTAAAAAAATTAGCTGCACTAGCAACACTCGCAGGGCGCGATAGCATTCAGCTCGCTGAATTAGAACAAGCCAATGACGGTAAAGCCGATAGTTTTTTCTTTACTTACACAGCACCTGGGCAATCGCTAGCTGAAGGATTACAACCCACGCTGGAAGAAAGCATCACAAAATTACCTATACCCAAAGTAATGAGTTACCAGCGCCCCGACGGCACGACCGTCCAATTTGTACGACCTGTACATGGCCTGATAGCGCTGTTAAATGACACCATAATTCCATTGACCTTACTGGGTCTGCAATCATCCAACACGACACTGGGACATCGCTTTCTTTCCAAGGAATCCTCTATTCGTATTCCTGGTGCGACTAGCTATGCCGATGTCTTGCGCGAACAAGGTCGTGTGATTGCCAGCTACTCCGAGCGTAAAGAAAAAATCCGTAGTGATTTACTAGCTAAAGCCAATGGTGATCAGATTCTGATGCCAGAATCTTTGCTCGACGAAGTAAGCGCATTGGTCGAATGGCCTGTTGTCTATGAATGTCATTTTGATCCTGCATTTTTGTCAGTCCCTCAGGAATGCCTGATTCTGACGATGCAAACCAATCAAAAATATTTTGCGCTGACAGATGCACATGGCAAGTTACGTTCTCGATTTTTGCTCGTATCAAATATAGAAACTAGTGATGCAAGCCATATCATTGGCGGTAATGAGCGAGTAATACGTCCGCGTTTATCGGATGCTAAATTCTTTTTTGAGCAAGATAAAAAGAAAAAACTTATCGACAGACTGCCGGGCTTAGTAAGTGTGGTGTATCACAATAAACTGGGCTCCCAGGCGTTGCGCAATGATCGTGTAGTTGCTATTGCAGCGGCTATTGCAGAATCGCTAGGCGCTGATATCGCACAAGCCAAACGGGCTGCACAACTTTCAAAAGCTGATCTGTTAACTGACATGGTAGGAGAATTTCCTGAGCTGCAAGGCATCATGGGTACGTACTATGCCCGGCATGATGGCGAACCTGAAAATATTGCGTTGGCCATAAGCGAGCATTATCAGCCACGGTTTGCAGGTGATGCACTACCCGTTACCCAAACTGGAACCGTGGTTGCCCTCGCAGACAAGCTAGAAACACTCATTGGTATTTGGGGAATAGGTTTAGCACCCACTGGCGACAAGGATCCCTTTGCATTGCGTCGTCATGCGCTGGGCATACTGCGTATGTTAATTGAACAGCGCCTGCCTCTGTCGTTGTCGCATCTACTCATGCAAACAGCTCTACAGTTCAAGGCCAATGCGCAATTTACTGATCCAGTAAGTGATGCGCAACTCTTTGTATACGATCGCTTGCGCGGTTTGTTACGTGAGCGAGGTCATGCGCAAGATGCAATTGAAGCGGTGGTATCGCAATCCCCCGACCGTCTTGACGATATTTTAGAAAGACTAGATGCTGTTAAAGCATTTGCTGCCTTGCCTGAAGCCACATCACTGGCTGCTGCTAATAAGCGCATTACGAATATTCTGAAGAAAAACGACGCTGCATACGGTGAAATACTATCGTCTTTATTAGTGGAGCCCGCAGAGAAACGACTTTATGGCGCGATGGTTGAAGCCAGACAGGCAGTGGACCTAGCTTTTGCCAAAGGTGATTTTGCCACCACACTCAAAGCCTTGGCTTCACTACGCGATGATGTCGATGCGTTTTTTAATGACGTTATGGTGATGGCCGAAGATGCCGCTTTGCGCACTAACCGTCTGGCGTTGCTGAACTCGTTACACGCCATGATGAACCGTGTTGCGGATATTTCCAGGCTGGCTGCCTAATGATCGTACAAAGGATCGCCGAATGAAACTCATTGTTTTAGATCGCGATGGCGTCATTAATTTCGATTCCGATCTGTACATCAAGTCAGCCGATGAATGGCGGCCTATTCCGGGTTCCATGCCAGCGATTGCCCGCTTAAATCAGCATGGCTACCGGGTGGCAGTAGCTACCAATCAGGCAGGTATTTCACGCGGGCTATTTGACATGAAAGCATTGGGTTCGATGCATCTCAAACTGCATCAAGCTGCGCAAATGGCTGGTGCACGGATTGATGCTATTTTTTTCTGCCCGCACTCATCGGAAGAAAAATGTGAATGCCGCAAACCTATGCCAGGGATGCTGCTTTCCATAGGCAAACGCTTTAGCGTTAGCTTGCGCGATATACCGGTGGTGGGCGATTCTCTGCGTGATCTGCAAGCCGCAGAACAAGTCGGCGCATCACCCTATCTGGTGCTGACAGGTAAAGGCCAACAAACCTTAGAAAATGGCAATCTGCCACACGGTACCAAAGTATTCGACAATCTGGCCATGATGGTCGATCGCTTGCTGCACGCAGAAGGACTTGTACCTGAGACAGTCGAGATGGCGCGCGCCGCTCTGCAAAAGAAAAAATGATGCACTAACGGGTTACTCAGCTGTTGCTGCCCCACCATGGAGCTCGAATGTCACGTTTTTTGCTGTTGGTTCGTTCGTTAGTATTCGCCGTACTTATCGTGGTGGCCACCGTGATTTGGGCTACAGCTTGTTTTGGTTTTGTACTGCTGCCTTACCGTCAACGCTATTGGATGATCACTCGCTGGAATCAGTTCATCATTCTCGCTGCTCGTTATGTATGTGGCATACGATGGCAAATCAAAGGGCTGGAAAATCTTCCCGACGCGCCGGTGATCCTCCTCTCCAAGCATCAGTCTGCCTGGGAGACTATTTTTTATTGCTGGTTAATGCCGCGCCCGCTGATTTTTGTTTTTAAAAAATCGCTGCTGTACATCCCTTTTTTTGGCTGGGGATTAGGCATGCTGCGTATGATCGCTATTGATAGAAGCAAAGGACGCGACGCGATGTCACAGGTCATTGCCACCGGAAGAAAACGATTAGACGATGGTCAATGGGTCATCATGTTCCCCGAGGGGACTCGAACTGCTGTCGGCCAACAAGGCAAATACAAGGCTGGCGGAGCGATACTGGCCATAGGCACGGGTGTGCCGGTGGTGCCGATTGCAATGAATTCAGGTGATTGCTGGCCACGCAACGCGTTTATCAAAAAACCAGGTTTAATTACCGTATCGATAGGTGCTCCGATACCTTCCGAAGGTATGACTGCTGCTGAATTAATAGAGAAAGTTGAAAATTGGATAGAATCCGAGATGCGCTCATTAAGCCCCGCTGCTTATACGAATGAAAAACCTCTCTAAATTTTGACCCTTATGTCAATCATGCGGTTTCTAAGACAAAAACTGGCAGACCCAAATCAGTTATCGCTGCTTGATGATTTTTTTTCTCATGGTAATCCGCAACAATCGGATTCGAAACAAATCAGCTCTACCGTACCCGATCCGGTCATACCGCCGAATCATCGTCGATTACATTTTGGTACGCATTATCTGGACTATCGCTTGCTACGTTCACGCCGGCGTAGCGTAGGTTTTTTGATTGATGATGACGGGCTAAGGGTAACTGCTCCTCAATGGCTGACTATGGTCGATATTGAAGCGGCCATAAGCTCCAAGCAAGCATGGATTTTTAAAAAAATCAACGAGCAGCGAGAACGCTCGGTTAGACGTCTACGGCCTCCTATGGAGTGGCGTGACGGCGCTAAACTACCCTATCTGGGGTCAGACATCACTCTACGAATTGCCTACGGTGTGACGGTGGGAGCGCGCTTTGATGAAGTTGATCGTGAATTACATATCAGCCTTCCCAGCTCAGCCTCGGAACAGCAACTCAAAGACAGAGTTCAGGGTTGGTTGCAAGGTGAAGCAAAACGTCTTTTCGCTGAACGTCTGGCGCTATATTCCGAAAAGCTGGGAGTACAGTTTTCCAGTTTTGCACTTTCCTCTGCCAGTACACAATGGGGCTCGTGCACTGCTGATGGCCGCATCCGATTGAATTGGCGCTTGATGCATTTTGCGCTACCCAACATTGATTATGTCGTCGCGCATGAGTTATCGCATCTAAGAGAAATGAATCATGGCCCGCAATTTTGGACCACCGTACAATCGGTACTGCCAGAATTTGAGATAGCGCGTAAAACTCTGCGCGATCATGACGCGCACCACTTACCCGAATTCTGAATCTCGGCAGTGCTTTAGCGGATCATGCTAATTCTTAAGCTAACGACCAATCAAACTGAATTATAGAAAGCGATTATGCGACTACTTCACACTATGCTACGCGTTGGCGATCTGCAGCGATCGATAGCTTTTTACACACAGGTCATGGGCATGAAATTACTACGTACGACCGATCGTCCTGATCAAAAATACTCTCTTGCCTTTTTGGGCTATGAAGCTAATCCAGATCAGGCCGAACTGGAACTTACCTACAATTACGGCACGAGCACATACGATATGGGTACGGCCTATGGCCACGTAGCCATAGGCGTGGAAGATGCAGCAGCAACCTGTGCTGCAGTTAAAGCAGCCGGTGGCAATGTGACGCGCGAGGCGGGCCCAGTCCAAGGGGGTTCTACTGTCATCGCTTTCATCCAGGATCCGGATGGCTACAAAATCGAATTGATAGAGCGCGGTATTTAACTAAATTGAGCGTAGTGGTGTGATTTACGCCATGCGCGCCAGCGCAACATACTGAGCTAGTGAAACAGTCTCTGGACGAGTTTGCGGATCGATACCTGCATTAATCAGATCATTCTCAGTAAACATACCGGCCACGCAATTCCGTATGACCTTGCGCCGTTGTGAGAATGCCTTGGTGACCACCTGCTCCAGTTTGTGCTGATCACATGCCAGCGGCTCTGCCAGTGGCCGCATACGCACGATAGCCGATTCGACTTTAGGCGGCGGGTCAAATGCTGTAGGTGGAACAATAAAAAGTAAATCCATTTGATATCGCCACTGAAGCATGACTGAGAGCCGACCATAGTCTTTACCCCCGGGTGCAGCGACCATACGCTGAACCACTTCTTTTTGCAGCATGAAATGCTGGTCCAAAATGGTATCAATAGCGCTGGTTAAATGAAACAACAGAGGTGTGGAGATGTTGTAGGGTAAATTACCAACGACACGTAATTTTTTTTCATCAGTGATTAGTGATGAAAAATCAAATTTAAGCGCATCACCCGAATGAATTCTCAACGGACGATGCTGAAATTTTTTTTCCAGTATCTGAACCAGATCACGATCTAACTCGACCACGTGTAACTCATTGACACCATCAAGCAGCAAGGAAGTCATCGCACCCTGCCCAGGACCTATTTCCACCATGACATCATCTGCTTGTGGAGCAATCGCAAGAATAATGTCATCCAGCACACGCTGGTCAGTCAAAAAATTCTGGCCAAATCGCTTACGCGGAATATGCTTCATTAACCAACCCTACGCGATGCGTTTATCATTTCCACCGCAGCGCGCAAAGCAGCACTCATACTCGTGTGATCCGCTAAATTTAATCCCTGCTCAGCAATATCGAGTGCTGTGCCATGATCAACAGAGGTTCGAATAATTGGAAGGCCCAGAGTGATATTAACTCCCTGACCAAAGGTCGCGAATTTAAGTACGGGCAAACCTTGATCGTGATACATGGCCAGTACACAATCTGCCTCTTTTAGATATTTTGGTTGAAACAAGGTATCGGCAGGGTAGGGGCCTGAGACGCGCCAATTTTTTGCGCGTAACTGATGAATGACAGGCTCTATCACATCGATTTCTTCGCGACCAAGATAGCCGCCCTCACCCGCGTGCGGATTAAGACCTGCGACAAAAATTCGCGGCTGTGACATTCCGAAACGACGGACTAAATCAGTGTGAATGATTTCCAGCGTGCTCAACAAACTAGATTGGGTAAGTGCTGCAGAGACTGCTTTTAGTGGCAAATGGGTAGTGGCTAAGGCTACGCGTAAGGTATATCCACCCGCGGGGCCCATGAGCATCATGACCACTTTGGGCGTACCTGTTTTCTCAGCCAAATATTCGGTATGCCCAGTAAAAGCTACGCCTGCTTCGTTAATGGTGCTTTTTTGTATGGGGGCTGTAACGATGGCATCGAACTGCTGGTGCATAGCGCCATGTATTGCTATATCAAGCGTGTTGAGCACTGAACGACCATTGCGAGCATCCAGCTTGCCGGGCACAGGCCTGACTGCAAGCGGGCAATCGATCACGTTGATACGGCCAGCTTGTCTTGGTAATCCAGTCAGATCGACTGCCGTAACGTAGTGGAGTTTTTTGTCAGGACAGAGTTGAGTAGCCAAGCCTGAGATTTGAGTGGCATCACCAAGCAATACCAACTCACTGTCCACGCTTTCCAAGGCAGCACGTAGTGAAATCTCAGGCCCCACACCGGCAGGCTCTCCGCAAGTAATGGCTATGCGCGGACAGAACATAAACGTTAACGTTACGGCTGACGAGGATTAAATTCATCCAGTCGATATTCGACATAGGCGCGGTCACGTAACTGACGAAGCCAGTCTTCGTAGGCCTCTTCTAATTTTTGCTCGCGTAGGGCCTGACGAGCCATTTGCCGTTGACGCTCACGCGAAACTTCTTCGGTTTTGCGCTCCAAAACTTCGATCAGGTGAAAACCAAATGGTGATTCAATCGGCTGTGATGTCTCACCAGGGCGCAGGGCATTCATGGCGCGCTCAAATTCGGGTACGGTATCTCCAGGATAAATCCAGCCTAGCTCGCCGCCTTTGGATGCAGAGCCATCGTTTGAATAAAGTCGCGCTAGCTCTTCGAATTTTGCAGCCTTGTTATCCAGGCGCTCGCGTAGCTCGATCAGCTTACGCCGGGCCTCAGTACTGGATACGATTTGATTGACTTTAATAAGTATATGGCGCGCACGAGTCTGCTGGACCATGGTGCCCGACCCACCTTTCATGACACTGGCAGTACGACGTCCGTTAAGCTTGAGCACGTGAAAACCATTCGCACTACGTACTAGTGGGGCAATATCACCATCAGCAAGCTTTTCGACAGCATCAACAAATAATTGAGGTAAACGCGAGGTGCTGCGCCAGCCTAGGTCCCCACCACTGAGTGCATCAGCGGCATCTGAAAAACTCGCTGCAGTCTTGGCAAAATCAGCGCCTGATTTCAATTGAGCGACTGCTGACTCTGCACGTTTACGACGATCAGCAATTTGCTGAGGCGACGCATTTTCTGGAACACGCACCAAAATTTGGGCAATACTTAATTCCTGCTGACCAGCATCGCTCTTACCTGCGGAGGCAGCTAAAAAATTATCGACTTCCGATTCAGAAATCTGCAACTTATTATCCACTTCACGCTCACGCAAGCGTTGCAGGGTAATCTCTTCACGGATTTCTTCTCTGAAGCGTGCAAACGACAGACCATCACGCTCAAGCTGATCACGGAAAGTTTGTAGGGACAGCTGATTTTGTTCGGCAATCCGCGAAACAGCCCGGTCGAGCATGATGTCATCTACCCGGATACCGGATTCCTTAGCCATCTGCATTTGGGCACGTGTGACTATCATGCGCTCGAGTAGCTGACGCTGTAATACATCGCGTGGCGGCATCTGTGTATTTTGCCGTTTTAGCCGTTGCTCAACCAGACGAATACGATCATCCAGTTCTTTAAACGTTATGACATCAGTGTTAACAACAGCAACAATCGCATCAACTAGCACTGGCTGCTTACCCGTGCTTTTTTCCTGCGCATAGGCGCTTGAGGTAAACAATAAAGATACGGACAGCACATATGAAAAACGTTTAATAGTATTCAACGCAGTTACACCAGTTTTCATCATGATCACAGTTAATAAGTTTCGTAAGGGTAGTCAGACTGACCCAACGGTTGATAGCCAGGCACATTGGATCTGAGAGCCCTCATAGGATTAGCTCCCAACATGGACAATCCATTAAATTCAAGTTGCAAAAACACAGTCGTATTGGAGACGTTTTGCGCGGTAGGTATTTTCTGTCCTATTAGCCGGAAAATCCAGCAGTCTGCTTTGTATTCCAGACCGGCAAGTGACTGACCAAGCTGACCATCCTTAATCAGATAATTGACCCTGCCAACTCCGTACCAACGATCACCTAAAGGCCACTGGGTTGATATATCTATCAGTTCAAAATTGGAGTTGGGATCATTAGGTAAGTTGCGCACGTCGCGACGATATTGCACGTTTAATACTTTCATAGGTGCTGGTTGCCAAAATGCGCCTATGTTCATCCTGCTGAGTTCAGTACGAGTCTGACTGTACTGAAAATTTGAGTCCAAACGTAATTGATCAGTGACACGGCCTGATCCTAAAAATAACAAGTCAGAACGCGTTTCTGAAAATAGAGCCGTAGACTGGTTGAGAGAAACCTGCTGATCCGAAAATGAGAATCGCTGTGCCACTGCCAGTCGTACACGCTCCACCCCATTAGGCTCCAAAAAACGCGTCATCAGCGCAGAGGTCAATTGATTGGAATCGCCTATACGATCATTTCCTACAAAACGGTTTTCACGAAAGACTGTCGCATAATTGAAATCAGCTTCAGACGAATCAAAATTCGGGTACAGCAGCGAATCTTGCCGTTTGTAAGGCGTATGGGTGTAAAACAAACGCGGCTCCAGTGTTTGCACCGCAGGGTTACCAAATAAACTGGAATCACGCTCAAAAACAAATCCGGAATCAATCGACGCTGTAGGTATAAAACGTGATGGCGCCCTCATTGCAGGATCTGCTGTTTGATCAAGGCTATACGTCGTGTGGTGAGCTGAAATACTCGGACGTATATAAAAGCCACCCGTTGAGTAGTTATACGTCAGGCGCGGATTTAAAACTGCACGATCGCCCTGGCGGGGCATGCCAACGATTGGAACTGTGGGGTTATAAAAACGTGTAAATTCTGTCGCAAGGTTCCAACTGAGTGCGCCATCATTATCACCAAAATAATTGTATCTAAGCTGAGGAAGGCGGCTATAAGGCGGCAAAATTTTTGCACTCAGATTCGAATCCTGAAGAACCTGGTATTCGATTAAGCGAACACTGGCTACAGAGTCTTTGGACCCGTAATCCAATCTTACGTCGCGCGGAAGCAAACGCCGACTAATACCCGGCTGGTAAGTCCATACATGGCTGAACGGGAAGTCTTTAGCGTAGTTATTATCTGACGCAAAATTGAGATTGGAATTAAATGTCAGTCCGGATCCTAAATCTTCTTTGTGACGCAATGAACCCGCATAACGGCTGTCGTTAGTTTGATTATCACGATCAATAACTTCGAAACGAGCCTGCCCGGAGTAATCTTCACCGAGGTAACGAGCTGTACCACCCAGCATAAGTCCACGACGTGTAATGTAGTGTGGCGCGAGAATCACATCACGATTCGGTGCAATGTTCCAGTAGTAGGGCGTGGTTACTTCCAAACCACCTGATGTCGATGTCGCAATGGTAGGCGCAAGAAACCCCGACGTACGCTCTTCGCTCAGTGGAAAAGAAATATGCGGAGTACCTGCTATCGGAACACCCTTAAAAACCAGTACAGCATCTTTGGCTACACCAATCTCTCGTCCATTATCCAGCGTCAGCGACCCCGTACGCAGATACCAGTCTGGCTCTGGCTGGCTGCATGTTGTGTAGTAGCCTCCGACAACGGTGGCTAAATCCTGCGACTGAAAATCGATACGATCTGCTTTTCCACGCGCATTTTTTCGAATGAGCTTGTAGATAGGACTTTGCATCACGCCCTCACCCGTATCAAGTTTTAAGCGCAGCTCCTTGCCCGTAAACACATTACCTTCTTTGAGCACACGAACATTTCCCTCTGCTTCAACACGATCATCCACCATGTCGTAATACATACGGTCAGATTCTATTTGGGTCTTGCCGCGATTAATTTCTACACGGCCTTCCATGCGGATATCACGATCGGGTTGCCCGGTGATTTGCTCGGCTTTGACTTCGGTGGGTGCCTGCTCATCAACAGAACCCGCCAGCCACGTGCGCTCCTGAGCAAGCACTGGCGATGAAGCCAGCGCCAGGCAAAGGGCACAAAGACGCAGTGCAACAGCGGATTGTAGAAAAGGCAATCGCGGGATCATGGGAAGAGACGCGGCTTGTTAAGCGCCGCATTGTGAGGCGAATCCCTTATTATATGGGAACACACTGCGCGCACCTCAGCAGCACAGCTTTTTCAACTCGTTATTCTGCGTTCCTCATGCCCGAATCCCCTAAAAACGATGTGCGTTTGGCAAATATTATCGACTGGTTGAGCCAACTCGATCATCCGAAAACACTCACCCAAACCCTAAGACCGGCTTCAGCTGATGCCAGTTTCCGGCGTTATTTTCGCGTCGATACTGATCAGGGAGACACTCTGATCGTCATGGATGCGCCTCCACCGCAAGAAGATGTGCGCCCCTTTCTCCATGTCGCCTCGGTGTTTGGGGAAACAGGCGTGACCGTTCCCAAAGTTCTTGCTACCGATATAGAACGTGGATTCTTGTTGCTATCGGACCTAGGCTCGACTACCTATTTAAAGCAACTCAGTGTAGATACAGCTCACAAGCTATACATGGATGCCATTGATGCACTCATCCTGCTGCAAACACAAAGTCGCACTGGGCAACTGCCTGACTATGATCGCGTGCTACTACATCGCGAGTTGATGCTGTTCCCTGAGTGGTATGTCTCTAAGCACTTAAAAGCGACTATGACGGATGCTCAGACCGAGGCACTGACTAAAGTATTCGATAGCCTTTTAGCGAACAATCTTGCGCAGCCGCCCGTCTATGTACACCGTGACTACCATTCACGAAACTTGATGGTTATGGATAAAGGTAACCCCGGCATACTGGATTTTCAAGATGCCGTATATGGACCTATCACCTACGATTTGGTATCGCTACTGCGAGATGCCTACATACAGTGGGATGAGGAAATGGTGTTGGACTGGACCATACGTTACTGGGAACGCGCTCGTCGTGCCGGATTGCCGGTTAACCCTGATGTCGATATGTTCTACCGTGATTTTGAATTCATGGGTCTGCAGCGACACCTCAAAGTGTTAGGTATTTTTGCGCGCTTGTATCACCGCGATGGCAAAGATGCCTACCTTGCCGATATTCCTTTAGTTATGGATTACACGCGTAAAACAGCCTACCGCTACAAAGAATTTGCACCGCTGATAAGACTGCTTGATACGCTGGAAGAAAATACCACTGGCGTTGGATTTACTTTTTAGTGCCATGAAAGCGATGATTTTTGCAGCTGGTCGCGGCGAGCGCATGCGGCCACTTACAGACACCTGCCCTAAACCCTTATTGCAAGTGCGCGGTCGCGCATTGATTGTTTGGCACATCGTGAACCTGGTGCGGGCGGGCATTACCGAGATCGTAATCAACCACGCGCATCTGGGTCAGATGATAGAAGACGCACTGGGCAATGGCACGCAATTCGGTGCAACGATAGTGTATTCAGCCGAGGGCACTGCACTTGAAACCGCAGGCGGCATTGCCAAGGCGCGCCATTTGCTGGGTGATGAAGCCTTTGTGGCGATTGCCGGCGATGTGTACTGCCCGCATTTCGATTTTTCCCATGTCAAAGATGTGCTGGAAGAAAACGATGTCTGGGGCGAACCGCACCCAGCCCACACGCGTGATCTTGGATGGTTGTATCTAGTAAAAAATCCTGTGCATCATCCTGAAGGCGATTTCGCACTCGAAAACTTTGCTATTGCAAACCAAGGTGAGCCTCGCTACACCTTCTCTGGCATAGGCGTCTACCGGCCCGAAATATTTGACAAAATTGTTCCGGGCAATTCGGCCAAACTAGCGCCCATCCTGCGCGAATTAGCAGATCAGCGCAGAATAGGCGGTGAGCTTTATCGAGGCGACTGGACCGACGTTGGAACGATTGAGCGCCTGGAACAATTGAACGCACCACTACATTACAAAAACTGACATGAATCCTTACGCTAATCGACGGGCACGCGTGCTAGCCCAAATGCATGAACAAGGTGGCGGCGTTGCCATCATCCCTACCGCACCCGAAGTGATGCGCAATGCAGATGCCGACTATCCCTATCGCCATGACAGCTATTTTTATTATTTGACAGGCTTCACTGAACCCGAGGCTACGCTAATACTCATTGCTGGCGATCATGATCAAGCCATTTTATTTTGTCGCGAAAAAAATCAAGAGCGCGAAATTTGGGATGGGTATCGCTACGGTCCCCTAGCAGCCAAAGAACATTTTGGTTTAGATGCGGCCCATCCAATAGAGACCATAGATACTGAATTACCCAAGTTAATGGCTAACGTGCATGCCTTGTTTTATGCACTAGGCAGCAGCCATACGCTCGACGCCCAACTACAGACCTGGTTAGGTTCTGTGCGTGCGCAAGTTCGGGCTGGCGTTACGGCGCCCAGCAAAGCGATCGACATTCGTGTGCTATTAAACGATATGCGTCTGATCAAAGATGATCACGAAATAGCCATCATTCAGCGCGCTGCTAACATCAGCGCATTGGCTCATGCACGCGCCATGCGAACATCGAAAGCCGGTTTACGCGAATACCACCTCGAAGCTGAATTGCTGCATGAATTTCGTAGCCATGGCTCGCAGTTCCCCGCTTATACCTCTATCGTGGCCGCTGGCCCCAATGCCTGCGTATTGCACTACCGAGCGGGCGACACCGAATTACGTGATGGTGATTTAGTGCTCATCGACGCAGGATGCGAACTTGATAGCTACGCCTCTGATATCACTCGCACCTTTCCTGTCAATGGAAAATTCAGCGGTCCACAAAAAGCTTTGTATGAAATCGTGTTGAACTCGCAAGCGGCTGCGATTGCTGCGACTGCACCGGGTAAACGATTTACTGATGGCCACGATGCTGCACTTCAAGTACTTGCACAAGGAATGCTCGATACGGGTCTGCTAGATAAAAATAAAGTCGGATCACTTGATGATGTGATTAACAACGGTGACTACCGTCAGTTTTATATGCACCGAACCGGCCATTGGTTGGGTATGGATGTCCATGATGTAGGCGACTACCGCGATCATGTACCCGAGGGTGAACAAAAACCGTCACGCACACTAGCACCCGGCATGGTATTAACGATAGAGCCGGGGTTGTACGTACGTCCGGCAGCAGGAGTACCAGAACAGTTTTGGCACATAGGCATACGTATAGAAGACGATGCCTTAGTCACGCCTTCTGGCTGCGACATATTGACGCACAAAGCACCAAAAACCGTTACCGAAATTGAAGCCGTAATGCGTGGGTAATCGATCAGCATGCAAACACATGTAGACATAGCCATTGCAGGTGGTGGGCCTGTTGGCCTGGCATTGGCCGGCATGTTAATTGCGCGCGGCACACCCGCAAAAAATATTGCGCTCATCGATGCTAAAACGCTCGATTCTGCAGCAGAAGATCCCCGCTCGGTTGCGCTGTCTTTTGGCAGTCGCCAATTACTGGAACAAATTCATGGCTGGCCCACCACCGCTACCACCATACGAGAAATTCACATTTCACGACGTGGCAGTTTTGGTCGCACACTAATAGAAGCCGATGAATACCAACTACCTGCCTTAGGCTATGTCTGCCGCTACGGTGATCTTGTACGCGCTCTGGCTGATAGTTTGTCTGGCACCGGGCTACAACAATTCCGACCGTGCCGAGTAGCGCATGTGAGCGAACATCCTGATCAACTATCTATCGAATTATCCAACCACCAAATTCTTACTGCTCCTCTTGCAATACAAGCCGAGGGCGGTGTGTTTGGCGAACAAACCCAGCGTGCAAAGCATCGCGATTATAAGCAATGCGCCATAGTCGCGCACATAGAAACGAGTTCTCCACTTCCTGGTCGGGCATTTGAACGATTCACCGACGAAGGCCCGCTTGCATTACTACCGCAAGCAGGTGGCTATGCCTTGGTTTGGTGTGTGCGCCCTGAACATAGCGAACGCTTAATGGCTTTGGCAGATGACGCATTTTTGCATGCTCTGCAACAGGCCTTTGGTCAGCGTGTAGGCCGGTTTATTAATATTGGTTTGCGATCCACGTATCCGCTGGGCCTAAACGCTCATGCTACTAATTCACCGCGCACGATTGCTATAGGTAATGCCGCTCAGACCTTGCATCCGGTTGCAGGGCAAGGACTCAATCTCGGACTACGCGATGCCATGGTGCTGGCCGACTTGTTGACTAAAGAAATGTCTCCAAGAACGTTCACTACCTTCGAGCGCCAGCGTCAGGCAGATCGTGGAGCGACAATACAACTCACCGATTGGATGGCTCGTATATTTGCCAGCGCACCCGATCAATCCATCTCACAAACTATGCTCGGTATGTCGCTAGGATTAATCGATATTGCACCCACTGCAAAACGCTGGCTGGCTTCGCACATGATGTTTGGGTTGCGATAAACACCAAAATAAAGCAGCCATATCAGGCTCAGGCTTTATCGCTTTATTTTGAACTACCGGGATTATTGAATTTGAAGTTTAGACGCTTGGATGACTTGCCGAAACGCTGGCGTAATGCTTGCCCAATCCACTATATCAATCTTGAATGGCAGCGACGACTCCTGGAATGCTTCTCTCATCTCCGCCATGAGACCTATGCTTAATGGCTCATCAACAATGATGGCAATATCGAGATCAGAAAATTCCTTGGCTGTCCATTTTGCACGCGAACCGAATGCCCATACTTCGCGGTCGGGCACATAGCGCTGCAGTATGTCGTTTACGATGCGCCAGTTTTCTGGACTAATGTCGATTAGAGGCTGCTCAGCCATGACGCTACTGATTACGTTCTTGTAGTTGTTTTAACAGGTGGCGCGCTTCTTCTAGGAATGCTGGAATACCCTGCACAACCTGAATGGCAACATCTTCATCGTAGGTGTGGCTGGTTTTGCTGCGCATCTCACGATAGATTCTCCACTGAGACCAGTCGCTGAGTAACAAGCCTTGCTCATTACCAGATCGTATAAGGTCCGCAAAAGCCATGGCATCGAATTGCTCTGGGGTAGGAGACACCGCTTCGAGATAACGCTTCAGCATCTTGTGGCTGATTTCATAGCTAAACTCGAATCGCTGAATCAGGCCATCGCGAATTTGTGTGTCCGCGATGTCCTTTTCGTAGCGAGTAAGCCCCTCGGAAAGACGATTCACCGCGTTTAGTAGCGGGTTTAAGTCTAGCTTTTGGTTCATTGATTCAAACCCAATGGCTAGTAAGGTTAATGCTGTTATTCAACAGCCTTCACCATATCTTCAATCACCTTCTTCGCATCGCCAAACACCATCATGGTTTTATCCATGTAGAACAACTCGTTGTCCAGACCCGCATAGCCTGCAGCCATGGATCGTTTGTTCACTATGACCATCTTCGCTTTATAGGCCTCCAGAATAGGCATGCCTGCAATAGCAGAGTTTGGATCTTTAGCCGCCGGGTTAACCACATCATTAGCACCCAGAACTAACACCACATCGGCCTGGCCAAATTCGCCGTTGATATCTTCCATTTCAAATACCTGATCGTATGGAACTTCGGCTTCTGCCAAAAGTACATTCATATGACCTGGCATACGACCTGCCACCGGGTGAATCGCGTATTTGACTGTGACGCCACGATGGGTCAGTTTTTCACTTAATTCCATCAGTGCATGCTGAGCACGAGCAACTGCCAAGCCATAACCCGGAACGATGATCACCGTTTCTGCATGGCTCATCACAAACGCGGCATCATCGGCCGAACCTGAACGCACATTACGCTGCTGCTGGGAACCTGCCGCTGCGTCGCCTGCTTCTCCACCAAAACCACCCAAAATCACGCTGATGAAGGAGCGATTCATCGCCGCGCACATGATGTAAGAAAGGATCGCACCAGACGAACCCACCAGCGATCCGGCGATAATCAACATCGAGTTGTTGAGCGAAAAACCAATACCGGCAGCTGCCCAGCCAGAGTAGCTGTTAAGCATAGACACCACCACCGGCATATCTGCACCGCCGATAGGTATGATGATCAGCACACCCAAAATAAAAGCTATGACTGTCATGACGATAAAGGGTGTCCAGGCAGCTTCCACTCCGGGATCCGCAACGAACATCAACCCTGCCACCAACATGGCGATAGCCATAGCAAGATTAAACATATGCTGGCCGGGGAACACCACGGGTGCACCTTGGAACAGGCGGAATTTATATTTGCCAGCCAGCTTTCCGAAAGCGATGACCGAACCAGAGAAAGTAATCGCACCGACGAACGTACCGATGAAGAGCTCTAACCGGTTACCAAAAGGTATAGGAGTACCGTGAGCGGCAATACCAAAAGCCCAAGGTTCGGACACAGCCGCCACAGCAATACAAACTGCAGCCAAACCTATCAGCGAGTGCATGGCGGCTACCAATTCAGGCATCTTGGTCATTTCTACGCGCTTGGCGAGCAGAGTGCCTATGCCACCACCGACCACCACACCGAGCGCAAGTAAACCGTAGCCATAATCAGAACCGGCTGTTGCTTCGGATTTAAGCTTGACTATGAGTGCAATCGTTGTGACTGCAGCGATCGCCATACCCGACATGCCAAAGGCGTTACCTCGGCGTGCTGTGGAAGGATGAGAAAGACCTTTTAACGCTTGTATGAAACATACAGAGGCCAGCAGGTACAACAGAGTAACCAGATTCATGCTCATGTTGTTGCCTCTTCCTTCTTCTTAGCCTTAGGTTCTTTTTTCTTGAACATTTCCAGCATGCGCTGAGTGACTAAAAACCCACCGAACACATTGACTGCCGCCAGGGCTACAGCCAGCGTACCCATAAACTGTGCAAGCGGACCTTCCGTTAGCGCAGCCGCCAGCATGGCGCCAATAATGATGATGGCTGACACCGCATTAGTGACTGCCATGAGCGGTGTATGCAATGCCGGTGTGACGGTCCACACCACGTGATAGCCGACATATATTGCCAGCACAAAAATGATCAGGTTAATGATGGTATGACTGACTTCCATGATGTCCTCTGGTTATAGACAGTAGGCGCCTTCAAAAATACAGTGAAGGCATTTATTTTTTAAGACCAGTAATTCGATTTTTTTCGTTTACAAAAACAATTTTCGGCTGGTACTCAGCTGCTTCCGATTCGCTCATGGGTGCATACGTACAGATAATTAATAAATCACCCAATTGCGCTAATCGCGCTGCTGCACCATTGAGAGAAATTTCACCACTGCCGCGTTTGCCTCGTATTGCGTAGGTAGAGAAACGCTCGCCGTTATTTATGTTGTAAAGATCTATTTTTTCAAACTCGCGAATATCTGCTGCTTCCAGCAAATCCTCGTCTATGCCACATGAGCCTTCATAGTTCAGATCACATTGAGTGACCGTCGCGCGATGTATTTTCGCGCGCAACATAATACGATGCAGCATTCAATCTCCTACGACTTACGAACGACTTCACCACCTGAGCACATCAAGGTCGCCGCAATAATCTCATCCGATCGGTCGATATGCAGCGCACCTTCTTTGTCGATAATCAGCTTGAGAAAATCCAGCACATTACGTGAATACAGTGCCGAGGCATCGGCTGCACACAACGCTGGAATGTTGCCTTCACCTATGATGGTCACACCATGCTTGATCACCGTCTTACCTAGTTCAGACAGAGGACAGTTACCACCCTGCTCAACAGCCATGTCAACAATGACCGACCCTGGCTTCATGGATTTAACCGTTTCTTCGCTGATTAATATTGGCGCCTTGCGACCGGGGATCAAGGCCGTGGTGATAATGATGTCTGCTTGTTTGGCGCGCTCATGAACTAACGCGGCCTGACGTTGCATCCACGCTTCTGGCATGGAGCGCGCATAACCGCCCACGCCCTTGGCAATTTCACGCTCTTCATCGGTTTCGAATGGAACGTCGATAAATTTTGCACCCAGCGACTCGACTTGCTCTTTTACCGGTGGACGTACATCGGAGGCCTCAATGATGGCGCCCATACGTTTGGCCGTCGCAATCGCCTGCAAACCTGCCACGCCCACGCCCATGATCAGCACACGTGCGGCTTTTACCGTACCAGCGGCCGTCATCAGCATAGGCATGAATCGCTGATAGGCATTAGCTGCCATCAAAACCGCCTTGTAACCTGCGATATTGGCTTGGGAAGAGAGGACATCGAGCGACTGCGCGCGCGTAATACGCGGTGCGGCCTCGAGTGCAAACGCGCTGAGACCCGCTTGAGCCATCGCGGCATTGTTGTCCGCATCGAAGGGATTGAGCATGCCAACCAGCACACTTCCCGATTTCATGGACTGACGCTCCTCTGCCGATGGAGCTCTGACCTTCAGTACCAGGTCAGCACTCAGAGCATCCGCAGCAGATGCGAGTTGAGCACCCGCAGCAACATAGGATTCATCTGTAATGCTCGCAGCAATGCCAGCTCCGGATTGCACCATGACTTGATGGTTAGCGGCGACTAGTTTTTTAACTGTCTCGGGTGTCGCAGCGACTCGCGTCTCACCCAGACGCGTCTCGGCGGGTATGCCGATTTTCATGGGGTTCTCCCAAAAAGAAAGCCCGAATCTTACACGCAATTATAAAAATAGAACGACCGTTCCTATTTTGAGCGCTTAGTTCGAGACTTGTTGTAATGATTACACTTTAGAATCGCTAACAGGCGCTGCATTCTGCACCTTTAGCACGCGACATGCACACTATTTATGATTGATCTGGCCCAACTAATCATCGCACACATCCCATGTTGCCCAAATAAAGTCAGCGGTTAAAATGCGCACTCGTTTAAGGAAACCATGTCAACTATCTGGAAACCCTCTGTCACCGTGGCCGCCATCATAGAGCGGGACGGTAAATTTTTGCTGGTAGAAGAAGAGACCAGCGACGGCATTCGTTTCAATCAACCCGCCGGCCACCTCGACCCTGGTGAATCTCTAATCGAGGCCGTAAGCCGCGAAACCCTGGAAGAAACCAGTTTCAGCTTTACTCCCGAAGCCTTAATAGGTGTGTATTTGTCGCGCTTTGTATCTGAAAGTACCAAGGAAGAGGTGACCTACCTGCGGTTCGCGTTTACAGGAACCATGGGCGAGCAGCACGACAAGCCACTCGATGTAGGTATTATCCGCACTGTATGGATGACCCGCGACGAACTACTCGCCTGCCAGGCAACGCATCGCAGTCCTCTGGTTTTGCAGTGTGTCGATGATCATTTGCTCGGCAAACGCAGTCCTTTGTCACTTATTTATACGCATCCCAGCATAAGAGATCACAGTTATGCCTAAGCGCGTGGTGCTGGGTATGTCCGGTGGCGTGGATTCCTCGGTCGCTGCCTGGCTGCTCAAACAGCAAGGCTATGAAGTCATCGGGCTTTTCATGAAAAACTGGGAAGACGATGATGACGATGAATACTGCTCAACCCGCCAAGACTGGATAGATGCTGTTAGCGTTGCTGATGTCCTTGGTGTGGATATAGAAGCCGTTAACTTTGCTTCGGAGTATAAGGATCGCGTATTCGCCGAATTTTTACGTGAATACGAAGCAGGTCGCACACCAAATCCCGATGTGCTGTGCAATGCTGAAATTAAATTCAAATCATTTCTTGATCATGCCATGGCGCTGGGGGCTGATTTAATCGCTACTGGTCACTATGCGCGCGTACGCGAAAACGCTGGGCAGTTTGAATTACTAAAAGCCATTGATGCCAGCAAAGATCAAAGCTATTTTTTACATCGACTGAATCAATCGCAGCTTTCACACACTCTTTTCCCGCTGGGTGAGTTACATAAAACAGAAATACGAAAAATTGCTGATGAACTGGGCCTACCTAACGCAAGAAAAAAAGATTCCACAGGTATTTGCTTTATAGGCGAGCGGCCATTCCGCGAATTTTTACATCGTTATTTGTCGTTTAAACCCGGACCTATGATGACCCCTGAAGGAGAAATTATGGGCGAGCATGTTGGGCTGTCTTTTTATACGCTGGGCCAACGGAAAGGCATAGGATTGGGCGGCAGCAAAAAACATCGCGATGACGACGGCAACCATGAGGCCTGGTATGTGGCCCGCAAAGATGTTGCAAGCAATACGTTGTATGTGGTGCAGGGCCATGATCATCCCTGGCTGTTATCGCAGTCGCTGGCAGCTGATCAAGTGAGCTGGGTAGCAGGCAAATCACCAACCGAAATTAAGCTGACCGCCAAGACTCGCTACCGGCAACATGATATGACGTGCGTTCACAGTGCATTACCCGAAGGACGTTTTAGTCTTCAATTCGAGCAAGCGCAGTGGGCTGTCACTCCAGGGCAATCGGCTGTTTTATATGAAGGTGATGTGTGTCTGGGTGGCGGCATCATCGCTACCAGTACCGCGCAGACCCAATAAAAAAACAGAGCTCGAAGGCTCTGTTTTTTCTACCTGCGTTAAGCAACAGGAGCGGTATCTTTAAACGAGGGACGTTCAGATAATTTATCAAACAAACGTGCCAAATTCGGATGATCTTCGCGCCAGTTAATTTCTGGAAAACGAAAAGCTAACCACCCCAGAGTACTACCTACAGCCACATCTGCCAGCGACATATGGCTACCTGCACAAAATGCAGAATCGCCCAAAGCCATCGCCATAGAGTTAAGTCCGGTGCGTATTTTTCCCAACTGACGCTCTACCCACGCATCGTTTTGCATATCAACCGGACGCTGAGTGCGCTCTAGTCGAACAACAATACCCGCATCGGTTACACCATCAGCCAAAGCTTCCCAGCACTTAATGCCAGCACGCTCACGACCGCCACCAGGAATCAACTTACCGACAGGCGACATAGTGTCGAGATATTCAACGATGACGCGCGAATCAAACATGGCACCACCGTCTTCCATAATTAGGCAGGGTACTTTCCCCAGCGGATTCGATAAGCTAATGGTCGTTGTGGGTGACCATACATCGTCGATGACAAGCTCGTAATCGAGTTTTTTCTCCGCCATTACTATCCGGACTTTGCGTACATACGGACTCGCGAGTGATCCTATGAGTTTCATGGTGATGAAGGGTTAAATCAAGGGAGGCGGATTATAGCACCGGCAGTTTATACAAGCGTATGCCTTAGTGCATCAGGGTTATTCGTTGTCCGGATGGTAAAATCTGTAAGGTTATTTTTGGCTTTACTCCTGAAATTTTTGCTCATTCCGACTATGCAACTTTCCGCGCTCTCTGCACTATCACCTCTCGATGGCCGCTACGCCACGAAAACAGATGCCTTACGACCCATACTATCTGAGGCGGGTTTTATGCATCACCGCGTCAAAGTAGAAGTTGCATGGTTAATTGCGCTCTCAGAAGCCGGATTGACGGAACTGCCACCTTTTTCGCAACCTGCTCGCGCATTGTTGGATAGCCTAGCGTCAAACTTTACTGAAGACGATGCCGCGCGTATCAAAAGTATCGAGGCCGTCACTAACCATGACGTAAAAGCCGTTGAGTACTGGCTTAAAGAAAAAGTTCAGGATGTTCCCGAGCTAGTACAAGCTTCCGAATTTATACATTTCGCCTGCACCTCCGAAGACATTAACAATACCTCACACGGCATGATGTTAAAAACTGCACGCGATGAGGTGTTGTTGCCACAATTGTCCTTGGTGATGTCGAAATTAACCGAGCTGGCCCACAGCTATGCCGAGCTGCCCATGATGTCGCGCACCCATGGCCAACCTGCTAGCCCTACGACGTTGGGCAAAGAGATGGCTAACGTCGTCGCGCGACTTACACGCGCTCGCGAACGTGTCGCTGGCGTACAAATACTAGGCAAAATGAATGGCGCCGTTGGTAACTACAATGCGCATGTATCTGCATATCCGGAAATTGATTGGGCAGCGTTTTCGCGCAAGGTTATAGAAACCAAACTCGGCTTGACCTTTAATCCTCATACCATACAAATCGAACCGCATGACTATATCGCTGAGCTATTTGACGCGATTGCTCGCACCAACACTATATTGCTGGATTTAAATCGCGATATCTGGGGTTATATTTCGCTGGGCTATTTTAAACAACGCACGAAAGCAGGTGAAATTGGTTCTTCCACCATGCCACACAAAGTCAATCCTATCGACTTTGAAAATTCAGAGGGCAACTTGGGCATGGCCAATGCCGTGCTCAAGCATATGGCTGAAAAACTTCCCGTATCACGCTGGCAGCGCGACTTAACTGATTCCACTGTGCTGCGTAATATAGGCGTAGGTTTTGGTTATAGTGTGCTGGCTTATGACAGTTGTCTGCGCGGATTAAATAAACTTGAAGTAAATCCCGAACGCTTAGCAGCTGACCTCAATGATAGTTGGGAAGTGCTGGCTGAACCCATACAGACCGTGATGCGTCGCTACGGCATTGAAAACCCATATGAGCAGTTAAAAGAACTCACCCGCGGTAAAGGTATTTCTAAAGATGCGCTACGTGAATTCATACTAGGATTGGCTATTCCATCCGAAGCAAGAGAGCGCTTGATGGCAATGACACCTGCGAGCTACATAGGATTAGCTGCACAACTAGCGCGCGACGTTTAACCAATCGTTTTCCATTTCGTTTTACATCTCATTTGCAAAAATAAAAAAGCCGGCTTGCATGCCGGCTTTTTATTTCGTATTGCTGATGCTTATACTACTGCACCATCAGTCTCGTCTTTGGGTTTAATAGGTTTTAACAAATCTTCACGCTTGACACCCAACCACATCGCTACAGCTGCTGCAACGAACACCGACGAATAAATACCAAACAAAATACCTATCGTCAGTGCTACCGCAAAAAAGTGCAGAGTCGGCCCGCCAAAGAGCAACATAGACAGCACCATCAGCTGAGTACAACCGTGGGTAATGACCGTACGTGAAATCGTGCTGGTAATGGCATGATTTAAAACGTCGGGCGTCGTCAATTTGCTGTAAAGGCGATCACGGAAAGTCTCTCTCACGCGGTCAAACACCACTACTGATTCATTAACTGAATAACCTAGCACTGCAAGAACAGCGGCTAATACAGTCAACGAAAACTCCCACTGGAAGAAAGCAAAAAATCCCAAGATGATGATCACATCATGCAAGTTCGCAACAATAGCGGCTACCGCAAATTTCCACTCAAACCTAAAGGCCAGATAAATCATGATGCCCACGATTACAAAAGCCAGAGCAGTAAGTCCATCACGCGCAAGTTCCTGACCCACCTGTGGACCAACGAATTCCACGCGCTTGAGGCTAACGGAGGCATCACTGACCTTAAGTGCATCAAAAACTTTGTTGCTGATTTGAGCCGTATTCGTACCCTTTTGAACCGGCAAACGTATCAATACATCCTGTGCTGTACCAAAACTCTGCACCTGATTATCTTCAAATCCCAAACCAGTCACAGTCTTGCGTATGGCTTCAAGATCTGCAGGTTTGGCATACGCCACTTCCATAACCGTGCCACCTGTGAATTCAATCGACAAATGCAAGCCATTTGCAAACAGAAAAAATACAGCGGCAACAAACGTCAGTGCGGAGATAGCATTGAATAACAATGCATTACGCATGAACGGAATGTCTTTTTTAATTCTGAAAAATTCCATGGTGATCCTCTTGTATTAGCCTGTTTGCTCGGTAGGGAATACCCTGAAAAATTTAGGCATCTGGTTTCCAAACCTGCCCAATAGACACACTAGTGAGCTTTTTACGCCGTCCGTACCAAAGATTAGCCAGGCCTCGTGCCACTACCACCGCTGAGAACATGGAAGTCAAAATACCCAGGCAATGCACAACTGCAAAACCGCGTATCGGGCCTGAACCAAAAATAAGCAGCGCCAAACCAGCAATTAATGTCGTGACATTCGAGTCTAAAATCGTTGCCCAGGCACGCTCAAAACCTGCTGCTATCGCGGCCTGTGGCGAATTACCATTACGTAGCTCTTCTCGAATACGTTCATTGATCAGCACGTTCGCATCAATCGCCATACCCAGGGTCAGTGCAATGGCCGCAATACCCGGCAGAGTTAGCGTTGCCTGTAATAGCGATAACGATGCAATCAACAACATTACGTTAACAGCCAACGCAAACACGCTAAATGCACCAAACAACATGTAATACATCATCATGAACGCAGCGATCGCTGCAAAACCATATAGCGTGGAATTAAACCCTTTGCCGATATTCTCTGCGCCGAGTTGTGGCCCTATGGTGCGCTCTTCGATAATTTCCATAGGTGCTGCCAGAGAACCCGCGCGCAGTAACAACGCCAGATCGGTCGCTGCAGCTGGCGACTCCATGCCCGTAATCTGGAAACGTGAACCTAGCTCATCACGTATCGTAGCAACTGTCAGTACTTCGCCTTTGCCTTTTTCAAACAGCACGATAGCCATTAACTTGCCTATCTTGCTGCGCGTGGCTTCGCGCATCTTGCGGCCACCGTCGCCATTCAGATCAAGGCTAACCGAAGGCTGCTGGTTCTGGTCGAAACTGGCTCCTGCATTCGAAATATAATCGCCAGTAATGACAGGTTCTTTAAACATAACCACGGGTGCGCCCTTACCCACTTTAAATAGCTCTGAGCCTATCGGTATGGCCGAGGTTTCTTCAGTGCCACGACGCACGGAGTCGTCCACCATGCGTACTTCCAATGTAGCCGTACGTCCTATGATGTCTTTAGCGCGAGAGACATCCTGCACGCCGGGCAGCTGAACCACAATACGATCTGAGCCCTGCTGTTGAATCACCGGTTCTGCCACACCGAGTTCATTGACGCGCTTAGACAAAGTGGAGATATTTTGCTGAACGGCTTCTTCCAGCGTGCGCTTCAGTGCCTGAGGACTGAGCGTGGCGCGCAACTTGAGACCTTCTGCGTCTGCTGCATCAACCAGCGTCAAATCAGCTATTTGTGAGTTCAAAACTGCGCGAGTTGCCTGACGAGTTTCTTCATCACGCATACGTATTTCTACAACATCGCCCTCGCGCGAAATGCCTGCAAAGCGAATACGCTTTTCTACCAGTAGCGCTCGTACCCCGGTTTGTATACCCTGAACACGTTTGGCCAACACTGCTTTGGTATCTACCTGCATCAAGAAATGCACGCCACCGCGCAAATCCAAACCAAGATACATAGGCAAGGCATGCAAGCTTTGCAGCCAGGCTGGCGTATTTGGTAACAGGTTAAAGGCCACTAAATAATTCGGATCGCTGGGATCACGATTCAATGCTTGTTCAAGTACTGTTTTCGCTTTGAACTGTAAATCAGTACTGGAAAACCGCGCACGCACCGTGCCGTTATTTCCCAGATTTTCGTAAAACACATTTTCGACGCGCACACCGGCTTTATCCAAGGCCTGGGTCGCCAGGCTAACAGTCTCGGGCCCGAGCTTAATCGTCGCTTTTGCACTGGTGATCTGTACCGCAGGCGACTCACCAAAAAAATTAGGTATGGTGTACAAAGCGCCAAAAACCAGCACCAGCACGATCAAGAAATATTTCCAGACAGGATAACGATTCATGGCATGTCGCCTACTTAAAAAAAATATCCGGCCTGATCAGGCCGGACGCAATACTTAAACAGCTCAGAGTGCTTTGATCGAGCCTTTGGGCAGCAACAAAGTAACCGCTGCTTTCTGAACAATAACTTCCGTGCCCTCAGACACTTCAACCGTGATGTAGGTATCGTTCACCTTGGTGACTTTACCAAGCAAGCCACCCGCGGTTATCACCTCATCACCCTTAGACAAGGCATCTATCATTGCTTTTTGTTCTTTTTGACGCTTCATTTGCGGACGTATCATCAAAAAATACAAGACAACGAACATCAGGATTATGGGCAAGAAACTCATCAGACCACCGGCGGCACCGGCTGCTCCTGTGGTTTGAGCATAGGCATTTGAAATGAACATTAGCTACTCCAGACTAGGTTTTTTCGAGACGCGGCATTCTATCACCCTGAACCCTCCGTGACCTGCGCTAAAGCCCATAAGGCGTCTGCCAGAATTCATTTCGGAGCCCAAGCTCGCCGACTAATGCGACAAGCTGAGCTCAGTTCATTGTCAGAAGGGTAAATTAACTCAGGTTCCGCTTGCGCGGTCAGCCGCGAATTGGCGGCGAAATCCAGCAAAACTGCCTGTTTCTATCGCAGTACGCATATCGTCCATGAGTTGCAAATAAAAATGAAGATTGTGAATAGTGTTCAACTGAGCGCCCAAAATTTCACCGCAGCGATGCAAATGGTGGAGATAAGCGCGCGAAAAATTCTGACATGCATAGCAGGTGCAAGTGTCGTCTAACGGGTTTTGCTCATTTTTGTGACGAGCATTTTTAATCTTAATGTCGCCAAACCGCGTAAATAACCAACCATTGCGCGCGTTTCGAGTCGGCATGACGCAGTCAAACATATCGATGCCGTTGGCCACCCCATCGACCAAATCTTCCGGAGTGCCTACACCCATGAGGTAGCGTGGCTTATTTACCGGCAGTCGCGGGCCGGTATGTGCCAGTATGCGTTGCATGTCTTCCTTGGGCTCACCCACTGAAAGGCCACCTATCGCTAACCCATGAAAATCTAATTCATTAAGGCCCGCTAACGATTCTTCGCGCAATTCTTCAAACATACCACCCTGCACTATTCCAAATAACGCATTGGGATTTTCTTCTCGCTTAAATTCATCCTGAGATCGCTTTGCCCAACGCAAGGACATACGCATCGATAGTCCGGCTTCGTCGCGTGTTGCAGGCCTGCCATCAATTTCATAGGGTGTACATTCATCAAACTGCATTACTACATCCGAGTTCAATACGCGCTGTATTTGCATAGAGATTTCGGGTGAAAGAAATAATCTATCGCCGTTAATGGGTGAAGAAAACTTCACACCCTCTTCGCTGATTTTTCTCATCTCTCCCAATGAGAACACCTGAAAACCACCTGAATCGGTTAGTAGCGGTTTGTTCCATCCTATGAATTGATGTAAGCCACCAAATTGACGTATGGTCTCCAGACCTGGGCGCAACCAAAGATGAAAGGTATTACCTAAAATAATTTGCGCACCGATTTTTTCTAACTCCAGTGGCGACATAGCCTTAACCGAACCATACGTGCCTACCGGCATAAATATCGGCGTCTCTATCGTGCCATGATTTAACTCTAAACGTCCACGTCGCGCGTGGCCGTCGGTATGTAGCAGGGTGTACTTCATGAGTTGGAATTCCTTTCCAGCAGCATCGCGTCACCATAGCTAAAAAACCGATAGCGTTGAGCAATAGCATGGGTGTAGGCATCACGTATCGTCTGGTATCCGGCAAATGCAGATACCAACATCAAGAGTGTCGATTTAGGTAAATGGAAATTCGTAATCAACCGCGTAACTGTGTGAAATGTATAACCTGGCGTAATAAATAAGCGCGTGTCGTTACTTCCTGCGATCAAGCTTCCGGATGACGATGCTGACTCAAGAGCTCGCAAACTGGTCGTACCTACAGCAACCACGTGTTTACCTTCCTGTTGTGCGGTGCGCACCAGATCCACAGTCGCTTGAGGTACGGTGTACCACTCACTATGCATCTGGTGCTCAGATAAATTTTCTGTACGCACTGGCTGAAAAGTACCTGCACCCACATGCAACGTTAGGGTAGCCACCCGTATCCCTTTTGCTTTTAACAACTGCAAAAACGGCTCATCGAAATGTAGCCCGGCAGTAGGCGCGGCAACTGCACCGGGTGTGGCGGCATAGACCGTCTGATAACGCTGCGCGTCAAACTCATCGGCTTGGTGATCTATGTAAGGCGGTAAAGGGAGGCTGCCGTAGCGCTGCATCAGACCTACTACATCATCAGGAAAATTTAGCGTAAAAAATTCACCGACTCGCTCGCCGACAATCACATCAAACGCTTCTGCAAGGCGTATGCGCATACCAGTCACAGGTGTTTTAGATGCCCTGATCTGCGCAATAACTGTCTTCACATCCAGCACGCGCTCAACCAGTATTTCTACCCGCCCACCGGTTTCTTTTACGCCGAAAAACCGAGCATTGATAACTTGCGTATCATTGAAAACAAGTACATCGCCGGGCTCAAGTGTGGATAAGACATCGGTAAACAGTCCGTCTACGAATCGCTCGGGTTTTACATGCAACAGACGTGATTGCGTGCGCTCGGTCAGAGGGGTCTGCGCAATCAGCTCAGCAGGAAGATTAAAATCAAAATCGGTAAGTGAATACATAGCCACGTGCAGCATTGTCAAAGCAAGGAAAGCTGCAACAGACTAGCAAACTCAATCCCACATGTCCGTTACCAGAAAAAAAAAGACGCCCACTAAAAGTCTGCGCACCGTTGATCGGCTCGCACGCCTAGGTCTGTCAACTGATATGTCCCTAGTGCTGCATCTACCCATGCGCTATGAAGACGAAACTACCGTACTCTCCATAAGCGAAGCTATCCATCAGCACGGACACGCAGTACAAGTCGAAGGCATCGTCACCGATTGCGATGTGCAGTATCGTCCACGCCGACAATTAGTCGTAAAAATCGCAGACGAGTCCGATACCTTGACCCTGCGTTTTTTAAACTTCTATGGTAGCCAAGCTATACAAATGGCCGAGGGTAAGCGCTTGCGAGTGCGTGGTGAGCTTCGCCATGGTTTTTTGGGCAATGAGATGGTTCATCCCACCGTAAAAGGCGTCACGCCCGAAGCTGCGTTACCCGATGCACTAACTCCGGTATATCCCGCCGGTGAAGGCCTTTCGCAAACGCTATTGCGTGCTGCCATCGCCAAAGCCATGGCGCGCGTAGACTGGAGCGATACCCTGCCTCTGGCACTGCGCGAACATCTCCAATTGATGCCATTTGAGCAAAGTATACGGCTGCTACACAACCCACCTCCAGACATCGATGAACACGCACTGACAGAGCGTAGCCATCCTGCATGGATACGCATGAAGTTCGATGAATTACTAGCGCAGCAGTTATCCATGAAGCGCGCACAAATTGCACGTCGCCAGCAAGGCGCTCCAGTACTAGCCAAGCCGGGCATGCTAACGAACGCACTATCGGCAGCGCTACCGTTTACGCTCACCACGGCGCAACAACGCGTGCTCAATGAAATTCGCACCGACATCGCCATGCCCTATCCCATGCAACGATTGTTACAAGGTGATGTGGGCAGTGGCAAGACCGTGGTGGCTGCTCTGGCAGCCGCACAGGCAATCGATAATGGTTACCAGACCGCCTTGATGGCGCCGACTGAAATTCTCGCCGAACAGCATTTCCGAAAAATTGCTGGCTGGATGGAACCTCTGGGTATACAAGTCGCCTGGTTAACAGGCAGTTTAAAAAAACGCGAAAAGGAAGAAACACGTGCACGCATAGAATCCGGTCAGGCACAACTCATCATCGGTACGCACGCCTTGATTCAGCAAGATGTGGAATTTGCCAAATTAGGATTAGCCATCGTCGATGAACAACATCGCTTTGGTGTAGCACAACGTCTTACGCTGCGTAACAAAGGTCTGGATAGTTTGCCGCATCAACTGATGATGTCAGCCACACCCATTCCTCGTACCTTGGCAATGACGTATTACGCCGATCTTGAAGTGTCAGTCATTGATGAACTGCCACCGGGTCGCACACCGATAGTCACTCGATTAATCGCCCAGGAACGACGCAATGAAGTCATAGAACGCGTGCACGCCGCAGCCAAAGAAGGCCGCCAAACCTATTGGGTTTGCCCACTTATAGAAGAATCAGAAGTTTTGCAGTTGCAAACGGCGACTGAAACCTATGCGGTACTCTCATCTGCATTGCCTGATTTACGCGTAGGTCTGGTGCATGGCCGTATGAAGCCCGCTGAAAAACAAGCTGTTATGAGTGAGTTTTCATCGGGAGCGATAGATTTACTGGTCGCCACTACCGTCATTGAAGTCGGTGTCGATGTGCCGAATGCATCACTGATGGTGATAGAGCATGCAGAGCGATTTGGATTGTCCCAGTTACATCAGCTGCGAGGCCGTGTTGGTCGTGGTGCTGCTGCCAGCGTTTGCTTGTTGATGTATCAGGGCCCGCTCGGATCCATAGCGAAACAGCGGCTGGCGATTATGCGCGAACTCTCCGATGGGTTTGAAATTTCACGACGCGATCTGGAAATTCGTGGCCCGGGCGAATTTTTAGGTGCGCGTCAATCCGGTCAAGCCATGCTGCGTTTTGCTGATTTAGAAACCGATACCTGGTTAATTGAAACAGCACGCGACATTGCGCAAAAATTATTACAGACGGACCCAGCTACAGTCGCAGCCCACTTGCAACGCTGGCTGGGTGCGCGTGAAGATTATCTAAAGGTGTGATATTCGCTTTAAATTGTCATGCCAGAACGAACTCATACCAGCTACAAATAACTATGCGACACTAATCATATGACATTAACAGAACTGAAATATATCGTTGCCGTCGCCAGAGAAAAACACTTTGGTCGCGCAGCCGAAGCCTGCTTTGTGGCACAACCCACTTTATCCGTCGCGGTTAAAAAACTCGAAGATGAACTAGGCGTGGCTATTTTTGAGCGCGGTGGTAACGAAGTCAGTGTAACGCCGATAGGAGAGCAAATCGTTTTCCAGGCAGAGCATGTACTTGAGCAAACTTCCCACATACGTGACATCGCTAAGCAAAATAATGATCCCTTGGCTGGTACTTTGCGTATCGGTGTGATTTATACGATTGCTCCTTATTTGTTACCGCAATTAGTTCCTACCCTGATTAACAACGTGCCGCAAATGCCTTTGGTGCTACAAGAAAACTTCACGGTCAAATTAATTGAACTCTTGCGTGCGGGCGAGTTGGATGCTGCCATCATGGCCTTGCCTTTTAATCAGCAGGGTTTAATCGTGCAACCTGTGTACGACGAACCCTTCGTGGTCGCACTCCCTCGTCATCACTTTTGGGCTAACCGATCACATATTAGCGCTGAAGAATTAAAATCTGAAACCATGTTGCTGTTGGGTGCAGGGCATTGTTTTCGTGATCAGGTACTGGAAGTGTGTCCGGAAATGTCACGCTTCTCTACCGGTGGTAGCGGTATTGCCAAAACATTTGAAGGCTCATCACTGGAAACCATACGGCACATGGTCGCATCGGGCATAGGTATTACTGTGCTTCCCAAAGCATCTGTGCCAACGACTAACGACAGTCAGGATATGCTGCGTTACGTTCCCTTCAAAGAACCCGCTCCGTCGCGACGCGTAGTCATTGCATGGCGCAAAAGTTACACTCGCAGTGTCGCAATAGAAGCTGTGCGCCAGGCAGTGCTGGCTTCTAAACTTCAGGGGGTTCAGATGTTGCCGGATGCAGAACGCGAAGAAAGTTAATTTTTTATTCCATGACATTTACTCCGCAGTCGATTCGTCATCGACTTGTGCTTTACGGAAAATTAGTCCGGCTAGATAAACCCATAGGTAGTTTGCTACTGCTCTGGCCTACGCTATCGGCTTTATGGCTGGCGTCAGGTGGCGTACCCGCTACACATCTGATTATTATTTTTTCAGTGGGCACTATTTTGATGCGCTCCGCTGGATGCGCCATCAATGATTTTGCTGATCGCGATGTTGATCGCCACGTAAAGCGAACGGCCCAACGGCCCATCACCTCAGGACAACTACATGCCTGGGAAGCCATTGCTATTGCCGTTATTTTTTCATTGATTTCACTTGTACTTATCCTACCCTTGAATTTACTCACACGTGAATTATCGGTACTCGCCATTATCGTTGCTGCTAGCTATCCTTACTTCAAACGATTTTTTGCATTGCCTCAAGCATACTTAGGTATTGCCTTTGGCTTTGGCATTCCCATGGCGTATGCGGCTGTACAAAACACTGTGCCTATCGAAGCATGGATACTGTTAGTTGCGAATATTTTTTGGGCTCTGGCATATGACACTGAATACGCTATGATCGATCGCGATGATGATCTTAAAATAGGTATTCGTACTTCTGCTATTACTTTTGGCAAGCATGATGTTGGTGCTGTCATGCTGAGCTACGTCATTAGTCTTTGCTTAATTGCTGCTGTTGGGGCTAAAGCAGGTTTGGGCAAAGGATTTGCAGCAGGCATCGTGGTCGCCACTATCCTCGCTGGCTATCATTGGACGCTCATACGTACACGCGATCGCGAGCGATGCTTTGCCGCCTTTCGTCACAATAACTGGCTAGGCGCTGCGGTATTTTTAGGTATCGTAGTGGGTTAATTCGTTTTTTGTTTGCTGCGGCTCATCTACGCAACATATTCCTCAGTAATTCACACTTTTCTTGTCAGCCTGATTACCCGCGCCAGATAATTACCGATGGTGTTGGCGTGATGGCTGTTATGTGGATCATGCTAATTTTTTAGGTGTGATCTCTTTTATTTTTCATGAATATCACTGAACTTCTTGTATTTAGCTTGCGAAATAAAGCATCTGATTTACATCTCTCAGCTGGCATGCCTCCTTTGATACGCGTACATGGAGATGTTAAGCGCATCAATCTTCCAGCATTGTCACAGCAAGACATTCAAACCATGCTCGATTCCATCATGAATGCCGATCTTCGTAAGCGTTATGATGAATTACTAGAAATCGATTTTTCATTTGAACTGCCCGGTCATGCACGATTTCGGGTTAATGCCTTCCATCAAGATCGTGGACCCGCCGCGGTACTTCGAACTATTCCTTCCAAAATTTTTACACTAGCTGAATTAGATACGCCAAAAATTTTTGCTGAATTAGCGCTTAAGCCTCGCGGGTTAGTATTAGTTACCGGCCCCACAGGCTCAGGTAAATCCACCACGCTCGCCGCCATGGTTAACCACATCAATGACAATGAGCCTGCACACATACTGACCATAGAAGACCCCATAGAATTTGTTCATACATCCAACAAATGCTTAGTCAATCAACGTGAGCTAGGGCCGCATACGCATTCATTTTCTGCTGCTTTACGCTCGGCCCTGCGCGAAGATCCTGATGTGATTTTGGTGGGCGAATTACGTGATTTAGAAACTATACGACTAGCACTCACCGCTGCTGAAACGGGTCACTTAGTTTTTGGCACATTGCATACTGCCTCAGCATCAAAAACCATAGACCGAATTATTGATGTGTTCCCTGGCGATGAAAAAGAAATGGTCAGAGCCATGCTGTCAGAATCTCTGCAAGCCGTCATCTCACAAACGCTATTGAAAAATGCAGAGGGTAACGGCCGTGTCGCTGCCCATGAAATTATGGTGGGTACGCCCGCTATACGTAATTTGATACGCGAAGCTAAAGTCGCGCAGATGTATTCCGCCATACAAACAGGATCTGCGGTGGGTATGCAAACACTCGATGCCTGCTTATCTGATTTAGTTCGTCGACGTCGAATAACACTAGAATCAGCCAGAGCTGCTGCAAAGACACCAGAAAATTTTGTTTAAGACAGAGCTAAAACTAAACTCAGCGACTCAGCTCAGCAACTCAACTCAGCAACTTAGCTCTGGCCAAACTCCTTACCCAATTCTGCACCACGCTGTGCAGCTGCTTTTAACGCTTTAATAATGGCAGCTTGCACGGCATCGTCATTCATCGACGTTAATGCAGCGTAGGTCGTGCCACCTTTGGAAGTTACGCGTTCTCGCAGCGTTGAAAGAGATTCATCCGATGCGCTTGCCAAGGCTGCTGCACCAAGAAACGTTGCCTGCGCCAAGTTACGTCCTTGCTCAGCACTCAGGCCTAATTCAACCGCTGCCTGCTGCATCGCTTCCAGAAAATAAAAAACATACGCAGGCCCACTACCTGAAACAGCTGTCACCGCATCAATCTGAGTTTCAGCGTCCAACCAAACCGTCTGACCGACCGCTTGCAAAATAGTGTCAGCAACTGCACGCTGTTGTTTCGATACACCTGCTAACGCCACCATGCCAGTAATGCCCTGACCGATCAGGGCTGGCGTGTTAGGCATGGTACGAACGATCGCCTGATGCCCACCCAACCAGCGTGATAAATCATCCGTACGAATACCAGCGGCGATAGAAAGTATTAATTGATTTTTTATGGATGGCCCAATGCCAGCAGCGACCTCATGCATCTGTTGCGGCTTGACTGCCAAGACAATCACTTCCGCCGCACTCACCTCAGCGCCCACTGCCGCCGCGGTAGTTACGCCCCATTTTTTTTCTACTGTGCGCAATGTCTCTGCATGTACATCCACTACATGAATCTGCTTTGCGGGAATCAATTTATCCGCCAACCCGCTAATCAAGGCTTGCGCCATGTTGCCACCACCTATAAAGGCGATTTTTAAGTTAGTTTGCATAGTCTCGTTTTCCAAAAACAGCCGTGCCAATACGCACCATGGTTGCACCCTCGGCTATCGCCGCCGGCATATCACCTGACATACCCATAGATAAGGTATCGGTAGGTATACCCATCTCGGCTAAATTTTTTTGTAATTCGCGCAGCAAGGCAAACGGTGCTCGCTGTCTGGCGGGGTCGGTTTCGGGTTCAGGTATAGCCATCAAACCGCGCAAATGAATATTGGGTAATCTTGCAACCGCTTGGGCTAGCGCCGGTAGTTCTTCGGGTGAGACACCGCTCTTGCTGTCTTCACCGCTTACATTCACCTGCAGGCAAATATTTAATGGCGGTAAATGCTCAGGCCGTTGTTCGGATAAACGCTGCGCGATTTTTTCGCGATCAACCGCGTGTACCCAGGAAAAATTTTCAGCAATCGGGCGAGTTTTGTTACTTTGTATAGGCCCAATAAAATGCCATTCCAACGAAAGATCAGGCCTCAGTTTATGCACTTCGGCTAGTTTATTGACCGCCTCTTGCAGGTAATTTTCGCCGAAGGCGACTTGGCCAGCATCCGCTGCTTCAATTACCGCGTCGGCACCGAATGTTTTGGAAACGGCTAGCAGCACAACCGATGCCGGATCGCGCCCAGCGGCATGGCATGACTCGGCAATGGCATGGCGCACAGAGTGAAGTTGAGTAGAGATAGACATAGACTGTCATTATCGCTCAAGCGGGCGCGCCAGCAGGTGAGGCCCAGCCCTGCTAGTATCAGCGCTCTGTTTGGTTATGGAGATCCACATGAGTGACTTATATGCTGTCCCAGTACGTACCCTTGCTGGCGAATCAACGGATTTATCCGCCTACAAAGGCCAGGTACTATTAATTGTGAATACCGCCAGCCAATGCGGCTTCACGCCCCACTACGCAGGTTTGGAGGAGTTATATCGGAAATACAAAGATCAAGGTCTGGTGGTCATGGGTTTTCCTTGTAATCAGTTTGGTGGGCAGGAACCGGGCAGCGCGGCAGATATTGCCACTTTCTGTGAAAAAAATTATGGGGTTACTTTCCCTATGTTCGACAAAGTCGAGGTCAACGGTGCCAGTGCTCATCCTTTGTTTGCCTGGCTTAAAGCCGAGGCTCCCGGTGTATTGGGTACCGAGGGTATTAAATGGAATTTCACGAAATTTTTGGTGAGCCGTGAAGGCAAAGTACACGACCGCTATGCCCCCACCACCACTCCGGCACAGCTGGAATCTGAAATCAACAAACTCCTGGCAACTTAGGTAAGTAACCAATAAAAGGGCGACGTTACTGGAGTCGGTGATCACGGCTAACCCTGGCTACATTAGTCCTCGTATCGCGCTGCAGTACACACTCGCCATAAGACTTACTAAAAAACTGTCGCCCCCTGGATACATTCCACAAAGCAGGTAGTCTATTTTTAGATTACCTGTATCTGCTTTTTCCCTGCATTAATTAGTCATCGCACAGTTGCAAGGTTTCTGCATAACTATTTTGCAATGGCGGTGAACTATAAGCCCCCATCAGTTACACAACTCTCACAATGATTCAGCAAAGCGCCGAATCATAAATTACAACGGGAGACATAACCATGGTTCAGACGATGCTCGGGCGCACAAGCCCAAAGAGAAATTTTTTTCCTAAAAAAAAGAACTCTCACACTCCAGCTCATTTTCGGTTTCATGACAGGAGTGTCACATCATGAACCATTCACAATTTCTAGAACTTTGTCGCGATATTTCAATAGAACTAAATCTGGACGATTTAGATGAGCTGGGATTATCTAACTACGTAGAAATTGACGATATACCTATCGCATTTATTTTTGATGAGCATTCAAATCCTGATCGAATTTTTTGTTATGTCGATCTTGGACCCATCGATGATTCTCTTCGACTTGATATCTACGACAATCTACTCACACTTAATTTACTCAGTGGAGTGAAAACAAATGGCGTGTATGCGCTAGATCCTACTAGCGGGCATGTGCTGTTTGTTATTCATGTCGTCAATCTCGACCAGGTTGATGCGGAGGTTATAGCGAATGACTTACGCAGCTATTCGGCGCGTGCCATCAGTCTGCAAAACAATGTATTCAACGGCGTAGCTGCAGCTCCTATTGCCGAGATTGTAAATCAGCTTTTTGGTCAGCCTAAACACACCCCACTCAACGAACTTGCATGAGGCGACATCATGACTACACCTCTCTCATCAACAATATCAACAACCGTAGATCCATATGCTCCATCCGTAGCCCGATCAACACCGAGAAAAATAATTTCTTCGGCTCAAAGAACAAAAACAAACCGCCGCGAGGGACTTATAAATGCACATGCCAATTCACCTAGCTTCAGGCGAGAAATTAAGTTCGAGATTAAAGACGAAAAGAAATCTGAAAAGTTATCAAGAAAATCAGAAAAAAACGAAGAAGAAAAATCATCAAATAACAAAAAAAATCTACCACCTGACTATCAAAGCACCTCCTCTGATGACGAAAGCTCTATCGTCTCCGATCCAGAATCCAGCGATGATGATCTGGACGACTTGATGCCGATAGTAGCAAGGGAGAAAATTGAAAAACACATAATTCAACCTTCAACCCATACAAAAAAAGCTGATTTCAAACGTCAGGAAGAAAAAGAAACCGATGCGATAAAAGAAGCACGCATTCGTAAATATGCGATGGATTTTGTGTCAGGTGGAATATTACAGTTTTTATCGTTTGGTGTTGGGGGCGTAGCCACGATAGCCACAGGCAATCCTTGGGCCTTTCCAGTTGTCTCGGCAGTTATGCATGAACTCCTGGGCGAAAAAGTAATGCAAATCACACGCTCATCGACGTTAGTTATCCCCGAAACTCAGCAATACCTAGCGATACAGCGGCAGTTGGGGCATGCCCTCGGTGATCTGTTCGTAGCCTGCGCTAACAAAGACATTAGTAAAAAATTTGAGATTAAAGTTAATAACAAGACAGAAAAAGTAACTGCTAGTGAGGCTTTAAAGCATATGGGTTTTACTGGCGCCGCAAAAGCTTGCGGCAAAAATTTCCTGGTGCGCGGATTACCGTTTGCCTGGTTTTGCCTGTTGTATGGACTCCGAGACTGGCAGATACTTGATCAGCATGGCGGCTATTTTTCTGGCAATGCTACGACATGGTGCCAGACGCATACACCCCAATCGAACTGTACAAACCTTGAACAGCTACCGAGCAATATTGATCCAACCACACTCAAAATGGGCATTAATCTTTTGGTGGGCGCGCTTGCCGGCGCAGCTACTGCCCTTTCTGGACAACTTGTTGCATCAGCCTTACCCAACGTAACGGAAAAACCTAACTTCAGTACTGATTACTATACTAAAAAGGTAGCTTACCTAGAGAGCCTCAAAGAAGATGTAAAAGACTATATAGACACACTAAATCCAAACAAATTTAAATTTCAAGATGACTATGAAAAAAAATTAGAAGCAGCTTGGGACCTTGATAAAAGTATCGTAAAAGAATTGAAATATGCCAAAAAAAAATCAAGTACATGGACAACTTATATCGCTGAAGTTGATCTAGCCACACAAAAAAAACGTGACTCCACCATGGTAACGCCAGAATTTGGTGGTAAACGTATCGATATGGTTATGTCGATTACCGGGAAAATACTTAGCCTATTAGTTTACTCTTACATCATTCAACGCTTTGTCCCCCAAAATCCCAATAACAGTGATCAAGAAAAACTGCTGGGACAGATACTGGTACCGCTGACTCTGATCTTTATTGGCGGGTTTGCCTTCCGCGACGATCTGCGCATTATTCCGCAGACTATCTATGGGGCAGGGAAAGGTATCGTGCGTGCTTTTAAGTCTTCTGGAAGGCGATCGAATGAACATGATGATTCCCCAAAAGCAGAGAACGATACAGTCGTGAATATGGAAGGTGCGGTTGAAGATGAGCAGTCAGATGAAGCGGAAAATGAACCTTATCTATCCAACGGAAACACCCATCCCGATGGGACACCTATTTACAATGACGACAAAAAAATTACTGGCAGGGGTGAAGGATTTGGCAGAAGAAATTTACAACAAGAACAAGAAACGAGCTCGGATGATGAAGGTATAGGAGTAGGCGACCTCACATCTCAACATGATTCAGATGAAGATAGCATCGTCTAATACTCCGATGCGTTCAAATGCAGCGATAGCTGACTACCTTGATTTAACATCAGCTCATCGCTGCATCGATTAACTCTATCCAATGCCTAACCGGTGACTCGGTGCCTGATTGCAAATGCGTCAGGCAACCGATGTTGGCCGATACGATCATTTCTGATTCAGTGGCCTGAAGATTTTTAAGTTTGTTGTCGCGCAGCTGATACGACAGCTTAGGCTGCAATACAGAATACGTACCGGCCGACCCACAACACAAATGACTGTCGGTGCACAACGTGACATCTACACCGACAGCACGCAATACTCCTTCAACCTTGCCACGAATTTGCTGACCATGTTGCAGGGTACACGGAGGGTGATATGCCACACGTTTTTTAATCTGTACTTTGCTAGCAAGCTCTTGCTGAAATGCTGGCAGAATTTCAGAAATATCTTTAGTCAATTCTGAAATGCGCTGCGCGCGCGGTGCATAGTGCGGATCATTGGCCAGCAAATGGCCATACTCTTTGACAGTCACACCACACCCTGATGCTGTCATGACTATGGCTTCTGCACCGGCTTGTACATACGGCCACCAGGCATCAATATTTCGGCGCATATCATCCAGACCACCCGCCTGATCATTTAAGTGATGGCGAATCGCACCACAACAACCGGCTTTAGGTGCCACCACTAATTGCACACCCAGTTTATCTAATACTCGAGCAGTTGCCGCATTAATGTTGGGTGACATAGCAGGCTGTACACACCCATCTAACAACAGCATCGTGCGTGTATGCGTGCGAGTAGGCCAGCTGCCTGCATGGTGAGCAACAGGTATTTTATTTTTTAATACTTTGGGCAATATCGGCCGAAAAAACTGACCTGCTTTCATTGCTGGGGTAAAGAGCCATTTGCGCGGCAACGTTTCTTTTAAGACGGTACGAACCAATTGCGTCGCAAATGGACGGTCTACTTGTTTTTCGACGATGTCGCGCCCGATATCAATTAATCGACCGTATTGCACGCCGGATGGGCAGGTGCTTTCGCAATTACGGCACGTCAGACAGCGGTCCAGATGAAGCTGGGTCTTTGCAGTGGCCGGCTTGCCTTCTAAAATTTGTTTGATTAAATAGATACGGCCACGCGGGCCATCCAGCTCATCGCCTAGTAATTGATATGTAGGGCACGTTGCAGTACAAAAGCCGCAGTGCACACAGCTACGCAAAATAGCATCAGCCTCTTGCCCTTGGGACGAATTTTTAATGAAATCAGCGAGATTGGTTTGCATTTTTTATGCTCAGAAATCTGAGTACATTCGACCTGGGTTAAATATACCGGCAGGATCAAATGTGTTTTTAAGGTTGCGATGTATGCGGGCTACTGCAGGCTGTAATGGATGAAACACACCTACTGATTTATCACCACCTTTAAATAAGGTGGCATGTCCACCGGCTTTTTCAGTGGCTGCGCGTATGGTTGCAGCATCGGCATCCGTCTTTAACCAACGCTGCGCGCCACCCCATTCAATTAACTGTTCGCCTGGCAGCATTATTGCTGGTGCCACGGTAGGCAACGACAATCGCCACAATGCCTTGGGCGCATCATTAAAAAATTCATGCGTTTGTTCGCGCACTGCATCCCAAAACGATTCGGATTCATTGACAGCCTCACCGCCCATGCTGGCAATTGCGGCATCAACAGCTGCACGCGCACCTGACAAACGTACTGTCAATCGACCTTGATGCCAACAAGAGCC
This sequence comes from Oxalobacteraceae bacterium, assembly GCA_021298555.1. GTDB lineage: Bacteria > Pseudomonadota > Gammaproteobacteria > Burkholderiales > Burkholderiaceae_D > Pernthalerella. Next base: position 54,246 of record JAJTGE010000002.1, on the reverse strand, counting down.
TGAAATCGGTAAAGGCTGCCCGCCCCAGATATTCAATTGTTTCAGTGCCTCTGTTTCAGATAATGCAAATTGCAGCGTGTGCTGCGCAGTGGGGCGTGGCAGTACTTTGATAGAAACTTCTAACAACAAACCGAGCGTGCCTAGTGAGCCTGTCAATAAACGCGAGACATCGTAGCCTGCAACATTTTTCATGACTTGGCCGCCAAAATTCAACACATCACCACGACCATCCATCAGGACAACGCCCAGCACGAAGTCTCGGACTGAACCTACTGCTTGCCTACGCGGCCCTGATAAACCGGCAGCGACTATGCCACCCAGAGTTGCTAGGCCATCGAAGCGCATGGGTTCAAATGCCAGCATTTGTTTTTGTGCAGCGAGTGCTTTGCCAATTTCTCGCAGTGTTGTACCAGCGCGCGCTGTAATGACTAATTCAGTTGGGTCATACGACACTATGCCACTGTAGGCGGTGGTATCGAGCAATTCGCCTACTGGGGATTGGCCGTACCAATCCTTGGTGCCATTGCCGCGTATACGTAAAGGAGTTTTAGCAGCGCTAGCAGCAATAATCTGCTCTTTAAATGCCTGTAGTGTCTGATCCATTATTATTTTTATTAGAAAATCAGAAACGCGGCAAGTCAGCAAACTTGAGTTGACCAGAACGTACATGCATCTTGCCGTATTCCGCACAACGGTGCAGTGTAGGAATAGCTTTGTCAGGGTTCAATAAAAACGCCGTATCAAATGCACGCTTTACGCCAAAAAAAGCTTCACGTTCTTCGGGCGAAAATTGTACGCACATAGAATTAATTTTTTCTATGCCGACACCATGCTCACCGGTAATCGTGCCACCTACTTCTACGCACAACTCTAGAATCGCTGCACCGAATTGTTCAGCGCGATCAAATTCGCCCGGCGTATTGGCATCAAACAGAATCAATGGATGAAGATTGCCATCACCCGCATGAAACACATTCGCGCAACGCAAGCCATAGACTTTTTCCATATCGGCGATACCTAGCAATACTTTGGCTAGATGCTTGCGCGGTATGGTGCCATCCATACAGTAGTAATCAGGCGAGATACGCCCTGCAGCAGGAAAAGCATTTTTACGACCAGACCAAAATCGCATACGTTCGGATTCATCACGCGAGACAGCAATTGCGGTTGCACCGGATGATTTCAACACCTCAGTCATGCGAGCGATTTCTTCTTCGACTTCTTCTGGTGTGCCATCAGACTCGCACAAAAGTATTGCTTCAGCATCGATGTCATAGCCCGCTTTAACAAATGGCTCAACCATGCGCGAACTAGTTTTATCCATCATCTCTAAGCCAGCAGGAATAATCCCTGCTGCGATGACATTAGCCACCGCATTGCCGCCTTTGACCACATCATCAAATGAGGCCATGATCACGCGCGCTACTTTTGGTTTGGGTATTAATTTCACTGTCACTTCAGTAACCACACCCAGCATACCTTCAGAACCAACAAACACGGCAAGCAAATCAAAGCCGGGAGCGTCAAGGCCTGCACTGCCTAGCTCGACCACATCACCTTCTATGGTGATCATGCGAACTCGCATTACATTGTGCACAGTTAGTCCATATTTCAAGCAATGCACGCCGCCGGAATTTTCAGCAACATTGCCGCCGATAGAACATGCGATTTGAGATGAAGGATCAGGCGCGTAATACAAACCATGAGAGCTGGCTGCTTCAGAGATCGCCAGGTTACGCACTCCCGGTTGAACCACTGCCGTGCGCGCATAGGCATCGACTTTAACGATGCGATTGAGTCGAGCCGTAGACAGAACTACACCATCGGCAATCGGCATCGCACCACCCGACAAACCAGTACCCGCTCCACGCGGGACGATTTGGACATGCAATCGGTGGCATACCTTGAGCACTGCAATGACTTGGGATTCATTTTCAGGCAACACCACCACCATGGGTAATTGACGGTAGGCAGAGAGGCCATCGCATTCATAAGGTCGCGTATCTTCTTCATTAAAGAGTACGGAGGTCTCAGGCAGTACCGCGCGTAAAGCGGTCACCACTTCGCGTTGACGAGACAAAGAAAAAGCAATTTCAGCCGGAGCATTCATAGGGGTTCCTGTGGGCACAAGCGAGCTTGTGACATCAATGGCTATAGTGTATCGAAAGCTACGATGTCAAACCCGGGAATTGGCAGCGTTTCCCCTGAAAAGCTTTGGGGTAACTGATGAAAGTTTTTACTGATGCGATGCGCTTATATATGCAGTGGGTATCGAGACAAGATGATTCGTAATGAATCAGGCATGCAGAAAGGTTTCCTGCAACCATAGTAGGAAGGTTACTACCTCTGGACGCTCTGTCACCTGCTTTTCATAAACGACGTAATACGCGTGCGGCGGCGTCGCCGTTTTCATATCAAACAGGCGAACGATTTCTCCGCTGGCGATCATGTCGCGTGCAAAATGTTCTCGCGTTAATCCCACACCATGGCCATGCTTGACCATCTCTAGCAATAACCCCAAATCATCCACTCGCAAACCTGTGGATGGCTCGGACCAATCCAGACCAACGGCTTCGAACCAAGGTTGCCAGGGTTCTAGCGCAGACCGAAGCAGTGTGGCCTTTTGCAAATCTTCTGGTGTGTTCAGTGGCTCAATTTTTTTTAAATACTCAGGACTGGCTACAACGAATGTGGGCTCGGAAAAAAGCTTCTCACATTGCAAGTTAGGATATTTGCCTGGTCCAAACCGAACTTCAAGATCACTTTCAGCCAGGGAGAGATCATACAAAGGAACGGATAAATAAATTTCTAGCGCAATATCCGGATGCTGTTCTGCAAAGGATGCTAAACGAGGCACCAGCAGATAGCGCGCAAATGTCGGAGGCAATGTCAGTTTGACGCGCGGTTGTACTGAAGCCGCGCGACGCGGCATAGGAAAATCTGTGAGTGTACGCAGTGCCTGACGCACCACATCAAGATAACGTCTGCCAAATTCGGACAAACCAACATTGCGTCCATCGCGCAAGAATAAACGCTCGCCTACAAATTCTTCTAGTAGTCGAATTCGGTGAGACAGCGCAGAGGGTGTAATACAAAGCTCTTCGGCAGCTAAGGCAAAAGAACCATGACGCGCCGCAGCCTCAAAGGCTGAAAGCGCATGAACCGGAGGAATTCGTGTTGCCATAAATAAGAAGTTTCAGCGATCAGACAAGATCACCAGCGGATGACTTTACCCGGATTAAAAATATTGTTTGGATCGAGCGCATGCTTAATTGTTCGCATCATATCGATGGCATCTTCACCTGCTTCATGGATTAAAAAATCCAGTTTGTGCAATCCAATACCGTGCTCACCTGTACAAGTGCCGTCCATAGCAATAGCTCGATGCACCATACGCTCATTAACGCCCTCTGCTCGGGCAATATCGCTAGGATCCGAAGGATCTACCAGCATCTGGACATGGAAATTTCCATCGCCCACATGACCAACAATGCCATAGATAAGGTTCTGACGATCGCAATCCGCTTTGGTTTCGAGCAGACATTCCGTTAAGCGCGAAATAGGCACACAGCAATCAGTTGAGATAGCGCGCGAACCCGGGCGCAATTGCAGTAGGGCGAAATACGCGTTGTGACGCGCCTGCCAGAGCCGAGTGCGATCTTCCGGACGCGTTGCCCACTCAAAACCTATCGCCCCATGCTCATCAGCGATTTGCTGAACTACTTCAGCTTGTTCTTTTACGCCCTGCTCGCTGCCATGAAATTCAAACAGCAATAGTGGTTTTTCGGGCAGGGTTAATTTGTCATGGCTATTGAGCGCACGAACCCCGTTTTCATCCACAAATTCAACGCGCGCTAATGGCACGCCTATTTGTATTGCCTGAATCACTGTGTCAACCGCGTTAGCGATGGATTCAAATGAACATACAGCGGCTGATATGGCTTCCGGAAGAGGATAAATCTTGAGTGTGACCTCGGTAATAATGCCCAAGGTTCCTTCACTGCCAACAAATAAGCGAGTCAGATCGTAGCCCGCTGACGATTTTTTAGCGCGCGTACCTGTCTTGATAATTTTGCCTTGCGCTGTTACTACGGTCAGACCCAATACATTTTCGCGCATGGTGCCGTAGCGCACGGCATTGGTGCCTGAAGCTCGCGTTGCAGCCATACCGCCTATAGATGCATCTGCACCCGGATCAATCGGGAAAAATAGTCCGGTATCTTTGATCTCAACATTTAATTGTTTGCGTGTGACTCCGGGCTGCACTGTAACGGTAAGGTCTTCTGCGTTTACCGCAACCATACGGTTCATCTGCGAAAGATCGATAGTCAAACCACCTTGCAGCGCCAAAATATGGCCTTCCAGTGATGTACCCGTGCCATAGGCAATGATAGGAAAATGATAGTGATTACATAGCGCGACAGCTTTTGCCACATCGTCGGTGGAATGAGCAAACACCACGGCATCTGGCAACATGGGATCGTAGGACGATTCATCGCGTCCATGATGTTCACACATGGCCTTAGTTGTGGACAAGCGATCGCCAAAGTGCTCACGCAGAGCAGCGAGTAGCTCGGACGGCATAGCGCGCCTTAGCGCGTTCGGTGGGACAGGTTGATTCATCAGACATCTCCGCAATGGGGTGTATTGTACTCTCGGGACATAACTCTGGTAGACCCGTCAGGCAGGCTGATTTTTTCTTTAGCAGGCAGCCCTAATCAAATTCACGTATGCTCGCGCCACTTAGTTATCAATTTTTATAAATATGGGACACAGACTTTCCAAAATAGCTACGCGCACCGGCGACGACGGCACCACGGGCCTAGGCGATGGCAGCCGCACAGACAAAGACGCGCTGAGAGTTCAGGCAATGGGCGATGTTGATGAGCTAAACTCTCACATCGGCGTTTTGCTGTGCGAAGCATTACCCGACGAATTGCGTCATGAATTAGTAACCATACAGCACGATCTGTTTGATTTGGGTGGCGAACTCTGTATTCCGGGTTTTACATTGATTCAAGATGCGCAAGTACTCAGGCTGGATGAATTACTGGCAAAGTACAACGCTACGTTGCCTCCCCTGTCTGAATTCATACTCCCCGCCGGTTCACGCGCGGCTGCTCAAGCGCATATATGCCGAACTGTCTGCCGCCGTGCAGAGCGCTCTATCGTTTCGCTAGGCAAAGCAGAATCAATAAATCCTCAACCGCGACAATTCGTCAACCGACTCTCGGATTTAATGTTTGTTTTATCGCGCGTATTAAATCGCTTCGCCGGTGGTACAGATGTGCTGTGGGAAAAAGGTCGTAATCAACCCTGACATGTACCATGCCGGGGATAGACTGAGTTAGTGCATTGCGCTAGGAACTGCTTGTACCAAGTGGCTACTCAGTATGCATGCCTGATACGCTACTACAAACACCCTCCCTCCTTAAGCCTGATTTATCGACTCGTCAGTCCTTAAGTCCCATGCCTGCTTCCCTTCCACGCTTTGTGGGGGTCATATCATGCGCCAGCCCAACGGCTGCTCGACCACTCCATCTTCCGGAGCGACGAAAGAAATTTCGAAATCGACGGCTCGATATTGTTGAAAATGTCACTGTCCAAATTGCAGATACACCCAAGCTGCAACGCGAGGCGACAGATCTACTGCGTATCAGATACTGATCCTTAGGATTCGATACAGCCTTTATCGATAATTCAACAAATACACTAAATAGCCGCCTCTTAACCTTACTGGCAATGAAAGGTGGGCGGGCATCGGGCACCTGTTCGCTGATGTTAGACCGACCAGGTCTAGGTCTTAGCTCAGACCAAAATCATAAGAATTACGCAAACGTTTTACGTCGCGAAGGTAAATGTCTGATCGAACTAAGCGGATTAACAGTCTCATCAGAACTCACAGACAGTTCGGGTCGCGTCGTACTAGCGGCACTGTTTAGCTTGATTGCCCTGTGCGCTAGTTATTTTTTGGATTACCGACCCTACCTAGTTATCGAGGTTAATCCTCGACATACCAGTTACTGGAAAAATCTAGGCTTTGTAGTACTTGTTGAGAACAGCTGGTGCGAGCGAGTCAATCAACCCTCAGCGTTTCTTGGTTGTGATTGGCCTCATCTTTGGAGATTAATCAAACTTGAATGGCAACAGCCATTTAGAGCAAGTTACCCGAGTGATTTACTGCCCGTGGCAGTACGACGCTTTGTACGTAATTTTATCCCCTGGGAAGACGTGGAAGGAATCAAGGTCGAATGACTTTTATTCAACATAACCATACCAAATTCTAAACAGCTACACGCAACGAAATGCATCATCCCATGTTTAATTATTCCCAAGCCTTTAGGCGTAACTTGGGATGGATAACTGAAGCCGAACAATTGCGGTTACGGTATGCCACCGTAGCTATTGGTGGAATGGGTGGAGTGGGTGGTCATTATTTATTGGCACTCGCACGTATGGGTGTAGGTAAGTTTCGTATTGCAGATTACGATCATTTCGAGCTAGCAAATTTTAATCGTCAAGCAGGCGCAACTCTCGCCACAGTAAATTTATCCAAATGCGACACGATGGCGGCTATGGCACAGGCTATTAACCCAACCGCCAAAATAGAAATCTATGGGCAGGGGTTAAGCGATAACGTACTAAACGATTTCTTTGAGGGAGTCGATATATACATAGACGGACTCGATTTTTTTGCCTTCGACATACGCGAAAAAACATTTGCTGCTTGTGCGGAATTAAGAATCCCTGCAATCACAGCCGCACCGCTAGGCATGGGGGGGGTTGCTTGGTTATGTTTCATGCCAGGAGAAATGGATTTCAAAACCTATTTTCGGTGGAAAAACCATCACAACTCAGAAAAAGCATTGCTGTTTTTAGCCGGCCTTGCACCGTCATTAATGCATCGCTACCTTGCTGATCCTCGCCAAGTTAATTTTGAAAAAGGTGCCGGACCATCGACGGCTATGGCTTGCTACCTGTGTGCTGGCATTGCAGCAACTGAAGCTATTAAAGTTTTGCTAGGCCGAGGGAAACTAACTTACGCACCCCATGGACTTCACTTCGATGCCTATTTAGGAAAATTTAAACGTACCTGGCTACCCATGGGAAATACGAATCCCATACAAAAAATTATGCGTGCGGTACTCAGTAGTTGGGAGCGCGTGCATTTTTTAAATCGTTATATTGGTGCAGCATGGACTACCTCGCTATCATTGGACGGCTGGACAGCACTTGCCTGTGGCGCACATATGATTATGTTGCGCAATCAAAAACCACAAACCGACGACGATTTTATTGATATCGGTAAAGCCGTACAGCGCGTATGGCTGACAGCTACAAAACTACATTTGTGGCAGCAACCAGAAATGACTATTCCCATATTTGCGCGCTATGTAAGCGAGAATGTAGTATTCACAACACTAACCGATCAGCGCCAGGAAGCAGCATCAGTACGACACAAGCTAGAGAAAATTATTGACACCGATACTGATCGTGTCGTTTGGGTAGGACGGCTGGGATTTGGGCCTACACCAACAGCTCGGGCACTGCGTCTGCCTTTAGAAAAATTAATTATTCCTAGGCCTAGTGTTTAGAAACCGATTTGATAAATAGAACAAAATAGCGACTTACCTACATAATGCACGCCGCTAATTTTGTCAGCGACTATTAGCCACTAATCGTAGTTCAACTGTGTTTAAACGTTGATTCACTGATGCGGTAATGCCTGCTGCATCTAAACCGCATTGAGCAAGTAATTGTGGCGCATCGCCATGATCAATAAATTTATCAGGCAAGCCCAATTGCAGTAATGGTTTGACTATGCCCGCTGCGGCTAGTGCTTCGGCAACAGCGGAACCTGCGCCACCCATGACGCTACCTTCTTCAACTGTCACTATCAAATCATGATTTGCGGCTAGTTCAGCAACTAGTACGGTATCTAATGGCTTGATAAAACGCATGTTAACCACCGTAGCATTCAGTGTTTCGCCAGCTTTGAGTGAAGGTACAAGCATGGTGCCAAAAGCCAGTATTGCTACGTTTTTTCCCTGGCGGCGAATCTCACCCTTGCCTATCTCAATACTGCTTAATTCGGAATCTATCGCAGCACCTATACCTGCACCGCGGGGATAACGTACCGCTGCTGGGCCGGGATACTGATACGCTGTAGTGAGCATTTTGCGGCACTCGTTTTCATCGCTCGCTGCCATGACCACCATATTCGGTATGCAACGTAAATACGCCATATCGTAATTACCTGCATGGGTAGCACCATCGGCGCCCACGAGGCCGGCGCGATCTAGTGCGAAGGTTACATCCAGATTTTGCAAAGCGACATCGTGTATCAACTGATCGTAACCACGTTGTAGAAAGGTTGAGTAAATCGCTACTACGGGTTTTAAACCCTCACAAGCCATACCACCTGCAAACGTCACCGCATGTTGTTCTGCAATACCTACATCGTAGTAACGGTCAGGGAATTTCTGCTCAAACTTCACCATGCCAGAACCTTCGCGCATAGCGGGTGTGATAGCGACTAATTTTTCATCATGTTCGGCCATGTCGCACAACCAATCACCAAAGACTTGGGTGTAGGTCTTTTTTCCGGCGGCTGCAGGTTTGATGCCTTCGCTAGGATTAAATTTGCCCGGTCCGTGATACAAAATAGGATCGGCTTCGGCGAGTTTGTAGCCTTGCCCTTTTTTCGTCACCACATGCAAAAACTGTGGGCCTTCTAGGTTCTTGAGATTCTGTAAAGTAGGAATCAGCGATTCAAGATCGTGACCATCGATAGGACCGATGTAGTTAAGCCCAAATTCTTCAAACAGAGTGGCTGGCACTAACATGCCTTTGGCATGTTCTTCAAAACGTTTTGCGAGTTCGCGCATGGAAGGCGGCAAAATAGATTTGCCCATGCTTTTGGCCGCCGCATAAAATTTTCCAGACATGAGCCGCGCTAGATAGCGATTCAGCGCACCGACAGGTGGGGAGATAGACATGTCGTTGTCATTTAATACCACCAACATTTTGATGTCTTCATACACACCCACATTATTGAGTGCTTCAAAGGCCATACCAGCGGTCATTGCACCATCACCAATGACGGCGATAGAGTGACGCTTTTCACCCTTGGTACGCGCTGCCAGTGCCATGCCTAAAGCTGCTGAAATGGAAGTCGATGAATGCGCAGTTCCAAAGGTGTCGTAAACACTTTCCACGCGACGTGGAAAACCTGACAAGCCATCTTGCTGGCGCAAGGAGGCCATACGATCACGCCGACCCGTGAGTATTTTATGAGGGTAGGTTTGATGCCCGACATCCCAAACAATACGATCTTCGGGAGTATTAAATACATAATGCAACGCGATGGTGAGTTCAACAGTACCCAGATTCGACGACAAGTGGCCGCCCGTCTGAGCTACTGACTCAAGCAAATATGTGCGCAATTCATCAGCCAGCGTGGAAAGCTCGGGGCGCGTAAGTGCACGCACATCAAAAGGATCGTTAATTTTTTGTAAAATTTTCATAGTGGTTCAGGGTCATGCTGATTTATTGTGAATTTTATGGCTAGCCTGCGCAGCAGTGCGACTCGGGGCCATGTGATTCAACGGGCTAAATTCGATACATTAGTCGAGAAGGTCTTGTTTTTATGTAAGCAGTGCTTCATCAGGTTTTTCTTTGCACGATCAGGTCGGCAAGCTCTCGCAATCTCATTGCTGCGTCGCCAAATAGCAATAAAGCTTCATGGGCATCCTGCCGTAACTTCTCAGCGAGAGCAAGCGACTCGTTCAACCCAAGTATGGACACATAAGTGGGCTTGTTGCTGGCGGCATCTTTACCCGCTGTTTTACCCAAGGTAGCTGAGTCAGCAGTCGCGTCAAGAATGTCATCCACCACTTGAAACGCTAGCCCTATAGCTGATGAATAAGTGCGCAAGGCTAACTCCTCGTTATCCAGCAATGATTTACCTGCTAATGCGCCCAACATCACCGAAGCCTCAAGCAAAGCACCCGTTTTTAATCGATGCATCTGCTCCAAAGCTTGGCGTGTAAGGGATATACCAACGGAATCCAAATCTATCGCCTGACCACCACACATGCCTAGCGAGCCAGCAGCCCGCGCAAGACGGCTAATCATGACTACTTTACGCTCTGCGTCCAGAGTACCACCTGCAATGAGTTCAAATGCTTGCGACTGCAATGCGTCGCCTACCAGTAAGGCGGTAGCTTCATCGTATTTTTTATGTACCGTGGGTTTTCCGCGCCGCAGATCATCATCGTCCATGCACGGCATGTCGTCATGCACTAACGAATATGCATGAATCATTTCAACCGCACATGCGGCGCGCTCTATGCCATCGGGTAATGCATCGAATAATTCGCCTGCTGCAAACGCAAGTAAAGGTCTGATGCGTTTTCCACCACCAAGCACGGCATACTGCATAGCCTCGTGCAACGTATGCGGTACCAACGAGGTCGCTGGCAAATGTGAAAGTAGCGCTGCCTCCATCTGCGACTGGACAGTTTTACACCAACCGGTGAAATCCTCCCTCATTCGTCGTCGTCCTCGTCTTCCTGATCTGTAGCGAAAGGCTTAAGCATATCGCCCTCCAATACTTTGACTTGTCGCTCCACGCGCTCAAGTTGAGCAGCGCAATATTTAACTAGCTCAGAGCCGCGTTGATAGGCAGCAACCGAGGCCTCAAGAGGTAATTCACCTGATTCCATCTTTGCAACGAGCTGTTCCAACTCGGCCATGGCCTGCTCAAAAGAGGCACTAGGTTGTTCAGGGGCAGGTTTTTTTGGCATTGGTGATTCTCACGTTCGGATGTATCTATTTTAGTGCAATCACTTACTTGTAAACCCGGTTGAACAATATTAGCGAATCGCAAATAGATAAGGTTGTCAAAACAGAATTGCACATTACTCGTAACTAAATAGGCTACATAACGCTGGGGCTACCCTTTTTTACGCATATGCATCGTGTAATTTGCGCAAAGTCGCTGCGACTGCAGAAACATCGAACGACGTATGGCTTTAAAAATATAGGTATCCACTTTACTCTTTGTAATCTTACGCGGCATGCGTATAATTATCGCTTCGTCCAAAAAATTACTTCTCGATTTACAATTTTTAAAACTAAGTTTCTAAAACTAAGTCGAAACGTTTTTTGCGGATTATTTCTCTCTTAGGTTGGTGCAAATTAATTTGGGGGTGGGGATGTCCGATCTGGCCAGTCTCTCTAGACTCGCGCGATCAAACGCGCAACTACCAGTAAACGTGTACTTTGATGACACGCTGCTAAATCAAGAAATCCGTCAGTTGTTCAAACAGGGCCCGCAATACATAGGCCATGAATTGATGGTTCCTAACGTAGGCGACTACGCATCTCTTCTATGGGAGAATGACGGCCGCCTACTTACTCGCGATGCACAAGGTATACAGTTGCTGTCGAACGTATGTCGTCATCGTCAAGCAAAAATGCTATCAGGTCGCGGAAATGCCAGCAGCATTATTTGCCCACTGCATCGCTGGACTTACGATCTGAAAGGCGAATTAATCGGTGCGCCGCACTTCGGCGAAACGCCTTGTCTTAATCTGTCCAGTTATGAACTGCAAAACTGGAACGGCTTACTGTTCGAAAACAATGGTTTTAATGTCGCTAGCGTACTAAAAAATCTGGGCGTCACTAAAGATCTGAATTTCGATGGGTATATGCTTGATCATGTTGAAGTCCATGAGTGTGACTACAACTGGAAAACTTTCATCGAAGTGTATCTTGAAGATTATCACGTTGAACCCTTTCATCCCGGATTAGGCAATTTTGTCGAGTGCCGTGATCTGAAATGGGAACTGGGTAAAGGCTACAGCGTGCAAACCGTAGGTGTGAATGCGGCTTTAAAAAAACCGGGTTCTAGTGTGTACGAAAAATGGCATCAAGAAGTAATGCGTTATCGCAGTGGTGAAATCCCACCCTACGGAGCTATCTGGCTCACTCTCTACCCCAACGTCATGGTGGAGTGGTATCCCCATGTGCTGGTGGTCTCTACGTTATGGCCTAAAGGTCCACAAAAAACCACCAACGTGGTTGAGTTTTACTATCCTGAAGATATTGTTCTGTTTGAGCGCAGCTTTGTTGAAGCAGAACGCGCAGCCTATATGGAAACCTGCGCTGAGGATGATGAAATTGCGCTGCGCATGGACGCTGGACGCCGTATTCTGGTTGATCGTGGTGTGAATGAAATCGGTCCTTATCAGTCACCCATGGAAGATGGCATGCAGCATTTTCACGAGTGGTATCGCCACCAGATTGCACTGTGACCTTGACGTCACCATGCAACTAAGCTGCGGCTAACGGCATGCAGTCTTTATGGATGCTGTTAGCCAGCTTCGTTTTCTCGTTGATGGGAGTGGGCGTCAAGCTGGCCTCTGTCAATAACTCCACCTCTGAAATCGTCATGTGCCGCGGAGCGGTCGGCATGACCATCATCTACGCACTTGTACGCTTACGCGGCTACTCACTACACACCGATTTTCCATGGCATCACGCATGGCGTGGCCTAGTGGGTGTCACCGCACTTTGGATGTGGTTCTATGCCATCGGCCAATTACCCTTAGCCACGGCAATGACACTCAATTACATGGCACCCATCTGGATAGCAAGCATAGTGTTTACGCTAGGCTGGTGGCATGGACAACGTCGATTCGAGTGGGGCTTAGCCGCAGCCATCATCACCAGCTTTGTCGGTGTAGCCTTGCTTCTTAAGCCATCGATTCATGCAGAGCAATGGCTAGGTGGATTGGTTGCATTGATCTCTGGATTTTTGTCGGCACTGGCGTATATGCAAGTTAAAAAATTAGGTCAGCTTGGTGAGCCTGAATACCGAGTTGTGTTTTATTTTTCAGTAATCGGTATGCTTGGTGGTTTAGTCAGTGGCATGTTGGACAGCTACCTCAGTACTGGCGAAATACATCTGCTGCACTCGTTATCTGCCAGAGATTTTTTTCTATTACTTGCCATAGGCATATCAGCAACCATCGCGCAAATAGCGATGACACGCGCTTACCGATTAGGCGCCATGCTAGTGACCGCCAACTTGCAGTACACCGGGATTATTTTCTCCAGCCTGTGGGGCATACTGATTTGGGGAGATAAACTAGACTTCTATGGTTGGCTAGGTATAGTGACCATACTCGTTAGCGGCATCGTCGCAACCTTTTACAATGCTCGCAGCAGCACACCCAGAAAAACAGATCACTGATTACGCAGCACATGCAGTACAAAAGCAGAAAAAAATTGGAGACTGTGATGTCATACACCACACTAATTTCAGCAACTGACCTAAAAACCCAGATAGGGCATTCCAGTAGCGTGATACTCGATTGCCGATCTGAACTCACCGATTCCCGAGCCGGTGCCACGGCCTACGCCGCAGGGCATATACCGGGCGCACAGCATGCGGATGCGGATGTTCATTTATCCGACAAATCTCCTGGGGAAAGCGGTGAGTTTCGTGGCAGGCATCCATTGCCATCCAAAGAATCGTTCATAGAACAATTGCGTCACTGGGGCATACATTCGCACACCCAAGTCATCGTTTACGATGCACACGGTGGCATGTTTGCATCGCGCGTCTGGTGGATGCTACGTTGGGTAGGGCACGCCAAGGTTGCATTGCTTGATGGTGGCCTTGCAGCCTGGCTCGCCGCTGATGGTGTGTTGGTCACTGATGTACCCACACCTTCGCGCGGTAGCATAGCTATACAAGCCTCAATGACTACGGTAGTAACTGCTACTGATGTACTAACGAATTTATCAACCAAAAAATTTACTGTGCTGGATGCACGCGCGGCCGATCGTTTTCGTGGAGAAAATGAAACCATTGATCCAGTTGCAGGCCGCATTCCGGGTGCAAAAAATCGCTGGTTCAAAGATAACCTGCGTGACGATGGTTACTTTAAAACTGGAGAGCAATTGCGTGCGGAATTCCGACCACTGATTAGCCACCCCAGTGAAACCATACTTCAGTGCGGCTCCGGCATCTCTGCCTGCCACAATGCATTTGCAATGGAAATTGCCGGACTCAGCGGCGCGGCGTTGTATCCCGGTTCCTGGAGCGAGTGGTCATCCGACGCATCGCGGCCGGTTGCAACCGGAGCAGACTAGCTTAATGTAGGTGAAATCGATGCGTAAGGACTAGCACGATAATCACACCCAATGCGATTAGCACAAACTGGGGTACCGATTCACGTAGCGTTGCACGACGCTGCATCTGTGGCATTAAATCGCTGACTGCAATATAAATAAAACCTGAAGACGCTACCACCAACACATAAGGAATTAAGTGCATACCACTTCCTAATGCGTAGTAGCCCACTAAGCCACCCACCACGGCCATCAAACTACAAATCAGATTGTAAACATACGCACGCGTTTTACTCAGTCCGGCATTAAGCAACACAATAAAATCGCCTATCTCTTGTGGAATCTCATGCGCAATAATAGCCAAGGCGGTAATTACTCCCAGTTTGGGATCAGCTAGAAAAGCGGCTGCAATTAGTATGCCGTCTGTAAAGTTATGCAAGCCATCACCAACCAATATCATCCAGCCTGATTTGCCGGCTTCGTGCGCGTCATGACCATGTTCATGATCATGCCCGTCACCTTCGTAGTGATGTGAGTGGCGCAAAATTGCAAATTTTTCCAGCAAAAAGAAACCCAGTAAGCCCGCTAGCAGCGTTGCAAACAATACGTGAACACTCGCGTTGGACTCAAAGGCCTCGGGCAGCGCATGCAGCAGTGATGTAGAAAGCATGATGCCTACCGACAGGCTAACCATGCGTTCCACCATCTTTGACAGAAAACTGTACGAAAGAAACGCAGCCGCAGAAATACTGATCAAACCACCTATAGTGGTTGCCAGCAAAATAGAAGTCAGAGTGGTATCGATTTTGTAGTCCTGTTGAATTCAACAAACGCCGCGATTAGACCATAGCCCTAGGCAGTCAGGCAATTCGTCGAATGACGCAACAGCCCGATTAAAAAGCGCCTCCGCAGAACCGATCATGCTCGGTCGATGGCAAGGTGGCAAACAGCCTGACCATATCGGTTTAATGTGCTTTTTCCCAATTTGGGCCAGTACCTAGATCCGCGACCAGCGGAACCTTAAGTTGCGCCACGCCCGCCATTAGTTCTGGTAGCCGTACCTTGACTAAAGCCAGTTCATTTTGAGGTACTTCCAGCACCAGTTCATCGTGCACCTGCATCACCATGCGTGAGCCCAGTTGTTCCTGATCCAACCAGCCCTGTACCGCAATCATGGCAAGCTTGATCAAATCAGCTGCCGTGCCCTGCATTGGCGCATTAATCGCCGCACGCTCTGCTCCCTGACGTCGTGGGCCATTCGGTGAATTAATTTCTGGCAGCCATAAACGTCGGCCAAATACGGTTTCAACATAGCCTTGCGACTTGGCTTGTTGACGTACGTCATCCATAAATTGCTTAACACCTGCAAAGCGGGTGAAGTATTTATCCATGTACATTTGTGCGGCTGAACGCTCGACACCTAAATTGCCCGCCAGACCAAAAACACTCATGCCGTACATCAAACCAAAATTAATCACTTTGGCATAGCGACGTTGTTCGCTACTCACCTCGGCCAAAGGCACGCCAAAAATTTCGGAGGCCGTTGCACGGTGTATGTCTTCACCCGCAGCAAAGGCACGCAGCATGCCTTGATCGCCCGACAAATGCGCCATGATGCGCAATTCAATTTGTGAGTAATCAGCTGACACAATTACATGGTCCGGCGCAGCTATAAAGGCTTCACGTATGCGTCGGCCTTCAGCTGTGCGCACAGGTATATTTTGTAAATTAGGCTCATTCGATGAGAGCCTGCCTGTTACTGCAATAGCCTGACCATAATTGGTGTGTACGCGACCTGTCGATGGATTCACCATGCGCGGTAATTTATCGGTATAGGTTGATTTCAGCTTAGAGAGACTGCGATAGTCCAGTAACAATTTGGGTAAAGGATAATCTTCAGCTAATTTTTGCAAAACTTCTTCATCGGTCGATGGTGTGCCACTTGGCGTTTTTTTGACGACGGGAAGTTTCAGTTTTTCAAATAAAATTTCGCCTAACTGCTTGGGTGAATTCAGATTGAATGGCTGCTCTGCTAATGAATGCGCTTCTTTTTCCAAATCCATTAGCTTGATACCCAATTCATTGGATTGAGCTATCAGTAAATCCACATCAATCAACACGCCGTTGCGCTCTATGCGCTGCAGTACCAGCGAAGTCGGTATTTCTATTTGCTCATAGATAAACCGAAGTTTTTCATTCGCCTCTATTTGTGGCCATAAAGTCTGATGCAATCGCAACGTAATATCCGCATCTTCTGCAGCATAGTTTGTAGCTGTTTCTATACTGACTTCATCAAAACCAATTTGAGAAGCACCTTTGCCACACACTTGTTCATAGGTGATAGTTTTTTTATCCAGCCAGCGCATGGCCAGACTATCCATGTCATGTGTGCGATGCGATTCGATCACGTACGACTGCAAGAGCGTGTCATGCACAACACCCTTTAATGCAATACCGTAGTTAGCCAGAATATGGCTGTCGTATTTCAAATGCTGGCCTAGCTTAGGCTTGGATGGGTCCTGTAACCAAGGCGCGAGTTTTTCGAGTACCACTTCACGAGATAGCTGATCCGGAACTCCCGGATACCGGTGATGCATAGGCACATAGGCTGCCCTACCCGGCTCCACACACAACGACAAACCAACAATTTCTGCACGCATGGCGTCTAGCGATGTGGTTTCTGTATCGACTGCGGTTAAAGATGCTGCATTGATAATCTTGATCCAGGCATCTAGCTGTTCTAGGGTAAAGACGGTTTCGTAATGTGTTTCGGTGGGTGATTCAACACGAAACAAATTCGCTTGCTCAGCTGGATCCGCTATGGTTTTTGTAGTTTTTGATTCGGTATTTTTGTCACTGCCTAATTCGGCATTTAATTCACGTAGCCAAGTACGAAATCCCATACGACTAAAAAAATCGCGCAGCGCAACGCGATCTTCAGGTTTGAAGGCTAAGGTTGTTTGTATTGATTCCATTTGTGTGTGCAAATCGCAATCACACTTAACGGTTACCAAAGTGCGTGCCTGCGGTAACCAGTCCAAAGCGCGACGTAAATTTTCACCCACAACGCCGCCAATATCTGCCGCATGGGCTATCACACCATCAAGCGATTCAAACTGAGTGAGCCATTTGACTGCCGTCTTGGGCCCGACTTTTTCTACTCCTGGTACGTTATCGACGGTGTCACCCACCAACGCCAGATAATCAACAATACGCTCAGGCGGCACACCAAATTTTGTGATCACCCCTGTGCGATCCAGAGTTTCACTACTCATGGTGTTGACTAAGGTAACGTGGTCATTCACCAGCTGCGCCAGATCTTTATCGCCCGTTGAAACTACTGTCGACAAGCCCTGAGCTGCGGCTTGCACTGCCAGTGTGCCTATGACGTCATCGGCTTCGATACCCTCTATCATCAGAATAGGCCAGCCCATGGCCCGCACAACCTCATGTATCGGTTCTATTTGCCGCACCAAATCCTCGGGCATTGCAGCTCTGTGGGCTTTGTAATCAGGATAAAGATCGTCGCGGAAGGTTTTGCCTTTTGCATCAAATACACAGGCCATGTATGCTGCAGCGTAATCCTGCCTTAAGCGACGCAGCATATTGACCATGCCGTAGATAGCGCCCGTAGGAGCACCCTCTGCATTACGCAAATCGGGCATGGCATGAAAGGCCCGGTACAAATAACTCGAACCATCCACCAGCAACAGGGTTTTATTCATATGGAAAGCGACCGGAAACGGGTACCGCGACTGCGGCAATTGACCAACCTTGAACGCGCCACGTCGCGTAAAGCGAGTGAATCGTGGCAAATGTTCACGATTATGGCAGAGTTTATCGATGCTGCCGAACGTCTTTCCGAGATCCGGCCTGCTGTCTCCATGTTTGGTTCCGCACGTATACGGCCCGAAGATCCTTACTATGAAATAGCCGTTGATATCGCACGCCGCCTCTCAGACGAGGGGTTTTCTGTGATTTCTGGCGGTGGGCCCGGCATCATGGAGGCGGCCAACAAAGGCGCTTACGAAGGCAGCTCGCCTTCCATCGGGCTCAACATCGAACTGCCTCACGAACAAAGCAGCAATAGCTGGCAGAACATCTCCCTGTCGTTCAGACACTTTTTCGCTCGCAAAGTCGCTTTTGTGAAATATGCCGATGCATACGTGGTGCTGCCCGGCGGCTTTGGCACACTCGATGAACTCTCTGAAGTGCTAGTCTTGATACAAACTGGCAAAACCAGGCATATTCCTGTGATATTGGTAGGCACTCCTTTCTGGCAAGGTCTGCTGCAGTGGTTCAGAGACACCATGGTTAGCAGCGGCATGGTCGATGCACAAGACCTGGAACTCGTACAAGTGATAGACGATCCCAAAGAGATAGTCGAAGCTATTTTTACCTTTTATGAATCGCGCGATATTGTTCCTGCTGAGACTGAGCATCCGCACCAGTCCTTCCTTTGAAGCGTGGCCAGCTGCGATAGCACGGCCTTTGTTAAAATGCGGACAAGAAAGGCGCCAGTCGCGCTGACGGGAGTTTCATCATGACCAACCAAATCTACGGCTTTATCTGCCTGCGCCAGTTATGCGGTGTAGCTGCACTTGCTCTGGCCACCGCTGCGGCAGCCGCTGCTGTTGACGAAGCCCGCCTTGAGCCACTGCCTGACGATCCTGCCGTTGCGATCGCAGTCACCGATGGCACTACAGAAATTACGCAACGGCGTGAACAAAATGCCATTACCTCTGTTCGCATACGCCGGGGTAATAACATCTACTATGTAACGCCTACGGAACAAATTCCTTCATCACAAAGTGGTACGCGTGCCGCCCAGTGGGAGATTTTCCAGTTTCGTCCGGGGCGCTCACGCGATATTCCGTTTGAAGCTCCTCCCACACCACCCCGCTAATCCTCACGCTGCCTAAGTGCAGCTTTTACCTTACGATAGTTATGGCAGTTTTCACTCCGGTCAGCCTGGATGACATTACTCCCTGGGCAGCACAGTTCGCGATCGGAGCAGTGAGGTCGCTCGAGGGGATTTCGTCCGGTATAGAGAACAGTAACTTCTTTTTGAGCACTGAGCGCGGCGAGTTCGTGCTGACAATTTTCGAAAAGCTCAGTTTCGAGCAACTACCTTTTTATCTGAATCTGATGCGCCACCTCGCACAGCGCAATGTGCGCGTTCCGGCGCCGCTACCTAATAATCAGGGCGAGATCATTAGTCGGCTCCATGGCAAGCCCGCCTCCATCGTTACGCGCCTCAAAGGAGACTGGATACCCGTACCGACCACGATTCATTGTCAGGAGGTCGGCGCTATGCTGGCCAAGATGCACTTGGCTGCACAGGATTTCCCGCTGTATCAGCCCAATCTGCGTGGGCTTGAGTGGTGGCGCGAAACAACACCGGCTGTGCTGCCTTTTTTATCTGCCGACAATCAAATACTCTTGCGTAATGAAATGCTCACGCAAGAAAATTTTGCAATGGGAGACAGCTACAAGCAGTTACCTAATGGCCCCATACATGCCGATCTGTTTCGCAATAACGTCATGTTCAATGGTGAGGAGCTGACTGGATTTTTTGATTTTTATTTCGCAGGCTGTGATAAATGGCTGTTTGATGTAGCTGTTACTGTGAACGACTGGTGCATAGATCTCACAACAGGCGCAACAGATAATCAGCGAGTACGTGCTCTGCTGGATGCCTATGCCCAAGTTCGGCCATTTACGCCCGGCGAACACATGGCCTGGCCCATCATGTTGCGCGCAGCGGCACTGCGATTTTGGCTTTCACGTTTATATGATTTTTATTTACCGCGCGAAGCAGAAATGCTGACACCGCATGATCCCACTCACTTTGAACGACTACTGCGCCACCGCATAGCCCACCCTACCGAGGCACTCAACTAATCATGGAACGAATTCAAGCCAGCCAAGGTATCGAATGGATACGAAAAGGCTTCGCCCTGTTTCGGCAACAACCTGCTGAGCTCTCCATGCTGTTTTTGCTGTACATGCTGCTGATGTTTTCGCTATCGCTAATACCGTTTCTGGGACAACTATTACCTGTGCTGCTAGTCCCTGTTTTTTCTATGGCCTTCATGCAAGCCTGCGTTGATATAGAAGCGGGTATCAAAGTGCGACCCAAAGTACTTCTGACCGCAGTACGGTCACCTGCAATCGGAACCCTATTACGACTCGGCGTGATGTATTTAATGGTGGCCATCGTATGTGTCGCTGCATCGACAGTCATTGATGGCGGAAGTTTCTGGAAACTGATGTCTGGACAAATACGGCCTGACGATAAAAATGTGGAGATGTCTAACCTGCCCCTGGCAATGCTTTTTTCAGCATTGATTTACATACCGTTTGCTATGGCCTTTTGGCATGCCGCACCGCTGGCCATGTGGCAGCGCATGAGTTTATTTAAAGCTATCTTTTATAGTTTCTTTGCCGTACGCCGCTGCGGCAAAGCCTTTCTAGCCTATGCACTGGGCTGGATCATCATAGGCGTTGCTCTGCCTGCCATTATCAGTGCCCTCCTAGGCTTGCTACTCGGCAAGACTGCAGTAACGGTCATGCTGTTAATGCCCCTCTCGGTCATCCTGACCATCGTGATGTACTGCTCTTTCTACCCCACCTACACTCAAGTTTTCGATAGCCCGGAACAAACACGCTCTTAGCGTTACCGACATATTACTGTTTGTTAAATAAGGTTTTTTCTTATTCTTCGAGTCTTAAACACCACAATATTTTTCTTCAAGGAAAAATATTGTGGTGTCTGTGAATACTCTGTAGAGGCACTTGAAGATTACTGATAACCAGTGGGCATAAACAAAAAAGAGGTAGACAAAATACTCGACAAGATTACGCTTGTAGCTGGCCATCAATCCACTAGTGAATTAATAAACATAGTTGAAGATTTAAAATCTCCTAAAATCCACCTAAACGGTAAATTTTGATTCTTATAAAATGCATTCAAAAGCCGCTGGGTTAAATCAGCCCATCAAATACCTACAGGCTGAACCTAGCCTACCTGATTTTTTTAAAGGCCAGGCAAAGCTGCTGTATGTCAAAAAAGAAAATCAATCACTGGGTCAAAAACTAAAAGATTTTATTCTTCAACCCCTAATGATTGTCGTGGCCAAGGCCAGCTTGATAACAGCTCTGAAGGCAGACGCCTTCAAAAATAATCCAGAAACAACAAAATTCATTGCCCACATCAAGCAATTATCTTTTTTCGAGGGCGTAGATGAATGCAAGGTAAACGATTTTTTGGTGGGAGCTGCACTGCGTGGATCACGATTAAACTCGGCTTCAGATACGACGAACAAAGCAGAAAAATCTTTGGGTGAATTAACTGACACTGCACTCAATGAATACTTAACTCACCCATGGCACATGTACATAACCTTGCAGCAGAACCTAGACGATGACGTTATAGGACTTGAAGAATTTCATCACTTTCAAAAAGATCCCAACAGTAAGTTAAACGAGTCTCAAATAACGAATATCAACAAATTAAAACAACATGTGGATGAACTTAAATCTGATTCTGAAAAATCAAAATTGATACCTGCGGAAGTCTTTATAAAATTTTCTGAAATTTATAAAGATTTCTCGAAACGATGCAAAGCCAAGGATTTAATACTTAGTACTTGGAATTTAATTGACCGTCTGTCTGTACTACCAAGTAAATCTGCTGCTCTTGATTGTTTTTTAGCGTTTTTTCAGGAAAAAAATATCTTCATGAAAGAAGTTTATGTTCCTTTAGCTACTTTATTCAAAAAAGATCTCGAGGACTTAAAATTAAAACTGGATCCATATGGCGTAGATATAGGTCTGCGTGCCACCCTGGATGTATTAGCTAATGAATTTTTAGCACATGCAAACCACCCAGAGCAGGCTTGGTCAATAGCTGAAGAAATCAAATTACTCAAACGTGAACAACAAAATAACAAAGAGGCTTTAAGAACAGATTTCGTTTTTTGAAATTCTGTTGAAAATAGTCAGATCTCTGCTTTAAATTCGCTCCAATTTAGCAATACTCAGGTCAAGTAATTTCATGCCGTTACGGCCAAAATTAATATTTGCGCGTGCCTGTGTACCACTGCCCTCAATATTGACTATGACGCCCTCACCAAACTTTGGATGCATGACGCCCTGACCTGCTTGCCAAATGTTGTCTTTGCGCGAAGTAAATGACTGCGCAATGTTGTTATTACCAAATTCAGGCGTCTCCACCCAAGCAGCTTTTTGATGGTTAGGTAACCACTTCGCCTCTACTCTGGGCGATAACCACTTCAATGCTTCATCGGGCAATTCATCAAAAAACCGTGAACGAACGTTGTAGCGAGTTTGGCCGTGCAACATGCGAGTCTGCGCAAAGCTCATGTACAGTCGTTTGCGCGCCCGAGTAATCGCTACGTACATCAGACGTCTTTCTTCTTCCACACCATCTTGGGCCTCTTCGCTATTTTCATGCGGGAAGAGTCCTTCCTCCAGCCCAGTAATAAATACGGCATCAAATTCCAAGCCCTTAGCAGAATGCACAGTCATTAATTGAATCGCATCCTGACCGGCTTGGGCTTGATTGTCACCCGCCTCAAGTGAGGCATGAGATAGAAAAGCGGATAAGGGCGACATGATGGCGGTTAATGGTGCATCGGCATCTATGATTTCTATGCCATCACCCGTTAGCAAGGCTGGAGCGGCATTATCAACTTGAGGACCAACCAAAGCCGGTGCATCTCGTAAAAATCCTTCTTCTGAGACAAATAATGCTGCTGCACTCACCAGCTGCTCAAGGTTTTCTATGCGATCAGCACCCTCTCGTTCACCTTGGTAGTGAGCGATTAGCCCACTTTTCTCTATGACGACTTGTACCATTTCTTGCAAAGACAAGCGCTCTGTTTCAAATCGCAAACCTTCAATTAATTTAATAAAGTTACCTACTACAGCACCCGCCTTGCCTACAACATAAGGGACCGCGGCATACAGAGAAATACCGTACTGACGCGCGGCATCTTGTAATTGCTCTATGCTGCGAGCACCAACTCCACGCGTGGGAAAATTCACTACACGCAGGAAAGCAGAATCGTTATGAAGATTGTCAATTAGCTGTAGATAGGCAATCGCATGCTTGATTTCAGCGCGTTCAAAAAAACGCTGGCCACCATACACTCTGTACGGAAGGCTCGCTGAAAACAATGCATGTTCTATTACACGCGATTGCGCATTGGATCGGTACAAGATGGCGATTTCGCTACGTAACCAACCTTCTGCGATTAATTGTTTAGCTTCTTCAATAAGCCACTGTGCTTCTTGCAGATCGCTGGATGCTTCGAAAATACGTACCTGTTCACCATGACCTGCATCGGTACGAAGATTTTTACCTAAGCGGCGACTATTGTTGGCAATCAGCTGATTTGCTGTATCAAGGATATGACCATGCGAGCGGTAGTTCTGCTCTAGCTTGATCAAATTCTCTACATTAAATTCTCGCTCGAATGCCGACATATTGCCTACATTCGCACCACGAAAAGCGTAGATGCTTTGGTCGTCATCACCCACAGCGAATACAGCTCCTTGCGTACCCGCCAGTAATTTAAGCCATTTGTATTGCAAATCATTGGTATCCTGAAACTCATCGACCAGGATGTGTTTAAAGCGTGCTTGGTAATGCTCACGCAAAGGCTGATTACGCGTTAGTAATTCATAACTACGTAACAAAAGCTCTGCAAAATCGACCACACCTTCGCGCTGGCACTGATCATCATAGGCCGCATATAGCTCTGCAAATTTACGCTGGTAGTCATCACTTGCCTCAACATCAGCAGCTCTTAGGCCCTGATCTTTAGCGCTATTGATGAAGTACATGACATGCTTAGGCGGGAATTTTTCGTCGTCGATATTCAAGCGTTTCAATAGGCGCTTAATAGCTGACATCTGATCCTGCGAGTCTAAAATCTGAAATGTCTGAGGCAAAGCAGCATCGCGGTAATGTGCTCTAAGCAAACGGTTACACAAGCCATGAAAAGTCCCTATCCACATACCTCGTGTATTGATAGGTAACATCGTTGCAAGGCGCGCTTGCATTTCTTTGGAGGCTTTGTTGGTAAATGTAACCGCCAGTACCCCGGCTGGCGAGACCTGGGAAGTTTGTATCAGCCAGGCGATGCGAGTGGTCAGCACTCGGGTTTTACCCGAACCCGCACCGGCGAGTATTAGCGCCGGTTGGGCGGGGAGTGTAACTGCAGCGAGTTGTTCGGGGTTGAGGTGGAGCAGGAGGTTGTGCATTCCATGATTATATGCTGATGCACCCGATTAATAAGTCGTTCTCAGCCCGATAACTCGCGATAGTGGAGAATTACATGTTCTTACGTGTTCATTGTTTCGACTTCAGTATTGTTAGCTTCCTTGACTATCCGTACAGATGACACTTGCTCGCTTTGTTCCAAAGATGTCTCTACTAAGCTAGAGGACGCGCTACCGTAATCAGGATGGGAGGTTGTCTGTTTAAGAAGCGTTTCCGTTGTACTCATTACTTTGTTTTCAACCTCCTGCGACGTTTCACTTTCAACTAGGCTAGAAAAAATTTCTTGCGATAGCGTTGATTGCGGTAACTGATGGGAGAACGATATAAACTCATCAGATTCTTCAGGCATCAAACGGGAATAAGGAACGGTGTCCGGCTTGGGTAAAACAGACGATGATTTGTCTATACTGGTTTGTTCGACCGCTTTTGTATTGTTTTCGCCGCGATGCACAACACTAGTACCGAGTAACGATGAACTAGGCAGGTCTGACCTTACATATGAAATACTGTTACCCGTAGTTGGCTGGGTTAAACCTGAATAAGGTAAGTTATCTAACTTTGGCAAGGTAGTAACTAATTTCGACATATCATTTTGCAAGCTATTTTTAGTTTCTACTTCTGCGTCCTCAGCAACATCCATTTTTTGTAAACGCATACTACGACGTTCTGATTTCAAGATAATTTCGCAGATCTTATCTATTTCTTTTGCCCATGGCTCAGTCGAAAATTGTATACGCTCATCTGTAAATTGTGGATGGGATATCGCATGCCAACGTTGAGCAAAAAAAAGTATATTGGGATCGTTAGCATTATTACGCACGAAGCTCGCGAAAGATGTAGACGATACAGAATTTTGATTTAAGAATTGATTGATCAATCTTTTTATGCAGTACAAGCCCATTTCTGGTGCTACATCATATTTTTTCAAGTGATTTTTTCTTAATGCATCACATATATTACTCATAGTTTGCTTGGAGATACCCACAAATTCTCTCAAACGTTTATTTTGTATTTTGGTGGCTTGCCTGCCTAAAAGACGATGGGGCGATGTTTTTTTTCTTACTTCATCTAGATAGTATGCATTCGCTAGAACATGTAACGAATTTTTTATATCGCCCACATTAAAATCTTCATGGTCAACCATCTTGGATTTTGATGCAAGGCTGAGCTTTATGGAAGCAGCATAAATCCTAAAATTAGAATCTTTCTTGTTGATACCCTCATTGGCAATGGATTGCAAAAATTCTCCCATTTCTTTTTTTCCTGCTTCGATATTTTTTGCCTTGATACTATCCAAACACTCTTTACGTCCTATTCTTTTCGTTTTCCGTCCTGGGAAAAAAATAAATGGCTTAGACTTTTTATCGAAGTCGCCACGAACTATTGTTTTATCAGGTAGATTTTTAATCGACTCGTAAATAATCGCCGCATTTTTCAAGCCATGATGAGGACTAAGCTTGGCGATGGCTGCACCATCGTGATAAAAATACTGGGCTGTAGGCTCTAGTAATCTGGGTGGTGTTGCTGGGATACTCATACTCATTCCTTTACTTTTAAAATTAAACTTTCATTAATTCAGTACTCATTCGTGCCGGAAAATCTACTTTTTCATTTTCAATCTCTGGATTAATAATCAACTCAGAAAAATAGGCCGCAAAACGCAAGTACTCAATAATTCCTGTCTGTAGCGCTTCGACTGACATTGCATAACACTCCAGCTCACCAATCAAAATCACATCATCCTCAGGCGAACTGAGGGCTAGCTTAAGATTTATATTCGCAGCGCCCTGAAGTAATAAGTTCATGTTGAGTAGCCGAGTGAATACTTTTTCGCGGTTGCCACTATCTGGTTTACCGACTGCGCAACATAAGAGTACGCTTACAGGTTTTTCTTGCCAGCTAAGTTGAATAGATGGACCCTCATCAAAGCTAATTTGCCAGCTATCAGATCCCTCTTGAAATATCGCTGATATTTCTGGAATACTCGGTCCTAGCTGATGAATAAGATGCTGCAAATCAGATAATTGAAAAGCCAATCAGAACTCCTGCATATCAAATAAATTGAATCGCATGAAACACTGATTAGTCATGCAGTGATCACAAGCGTAGCTGCTCGTGAGTAGCAAGATAATGAAATGAGTTCCTTCTTTCGCTAAAACAATGCGAAAAAAATAGACATATGGGCGATTAAAAAATCGCACTCATCGTAGGAGGATAGTTTATTGCTGCGTAATTTGATAATCGAATCGAATGACCGATTATCGAAACATGTCTGCGAATTTTATAGCGGCTGCATGAGGATCTACTGCCGAATACACACTACTAATCGCGGCCACCATATGGGCACCACGATCAATTAATACCTGACTGTTTTCTGGTGTCATACCGCCAATCACGCACAGCGGAATTTTAAATTCTGCGAGTGCTTTCGTAATAATGTCAGGCGAGGTCGTCACGTCATATTTTTTTACGCGCGACGGATAAAACCCACCAAACGCAAGATAGCTTGCTCCCGAGGCTTGCGCCTCGCGTGCTAATTGCAAATCGCCATAACATGAAGCGCCTACAATTTTTGATGACCCCAGGTGGCCGCGCATGCTCGCAACCGAAGCATCGGTACCACCTACATGGATACCATCAGCATCAATAGCCACACATAAATCGAGATGATCATTAATAATCAATGGCACGTTACGTCGACGGCATAATTTCAACAGTGCACTTGCCTGCTCATGCCTCAAGGCTGCATCAGCAGTCTTGTGTCGATATTGCAGCAAGCTCGCACCGCCGCGTATCGCTTGTTCAGTGATGGCGACTAATCGTTCGGTGTCGTCACTGTCGGGGGTAACTAAGTACAGACCTTTCATGACATCTCCTTCAAACGATGCGGTATGTGTTGGCCCGGCGCGATGGCATATGCATGAGCGAGGCTGTTATGAGTGTAATTTTGCGCGGCATCCAAAGCGGCCTCTATCGCAACACCTTGCGCGAATCGCGCCGCAATCGCAGAGGCCAGGGTACAACCTGAACCGTGATACTCACCCAACAAACGTGGCCAATGCCACTCACGTTGTTGGTTTCCATGGAACCAGGTATTGATGATGTCGTCACCCTCACCATGACCGCCTTTAATCATTACATGCGGCGTATCCTGCAGTAGGCGTTGCGCCTGTAACGCAAGCTGATCAACACCATCACACAAGGCGCGCGCCTCAGGTAAATTCGGAAGAATGAGTGTAGCAAGGCTACGTAAAGGCGCAATCGCTTGCACGGCATCACCTTGCGTGAGCACATCGCCATGTCCACTGGCTAACACAGGGTCTAGCACCACTGGTAATCCAGGATTAAACGCTTTAAGTGTAATGATTACTTTAGCAATCGCCTGTGCATTTGCAAGGCTTCCCACAATACCAATCTTGATTGCATCTATGGCCGTACCCTGCGCTATTAATGCATGGGCCTGCTCAAATAAAATCGATGCCGTAACTGGATGCACAGCATGCACGTGCTGATTATCTTGCACGGTCAATGCAGTGATGATGGTTAAAGGGTGTGCACCTGCATCGCTAATGGCTTGTATATCGGCTTGTATACCCGCACCACCGCTAGGATCAAGTCCGGCGAATACGAGTACACAGACTTTTTTCATGCAATGCGGCCGGCCATAGGTGAGGAAGGTGATGCGGCAAATTTACGCGGAATGCGTCCCGCAAGAAAAGCCTCGCGACCGGCTTCTACTGCGAGCTTCATTGCACGCGCCATACGTATAGGATCTTGCGCACCAGCGATGGCAGTATTCATAAGGACACCATCACAACCCAACTCCATAGCAATGGCTGCATCCGATGCAGTGCCTACGCCCGCGTCGACTAACACCGGCACCTTGGCTTGCTCGATGATCAACGAAAGATTCCATGGATTTAATATTCCCATGCCCGATCCTATCAACGACGCTAACGGCATCACGGCACAGCAGCCTATTTCTTCCAGCATTTTTGCCTGTATAGGATCATCACTGCAGTAGACCATCACATCGAAACCATCTTTTACTAAGATCTCAGCGGCCTTTAATGTTTCAGGCATATTCGGAAATAAAGTTTTTTCATCACCCAGGACTTCAAGTTTTACCAAGGTGTGGCCGTTTAATAATTCACGCGCCAACTGCAATGTATAGACAGCATCTTTAGCGTTATAGCAGCCCGCCGTGTTAGGAAGTATGGTGTAGCGCGAAGGTGGCACGGCATCCAGTAAGCTCGGTGCATTCGGATCCTGACCAATATTTACCCGTCGTATAGCCACGGTAATAATATTGGCGCCACTGGCTTCGGTAGCGAGCCGAGTTTGTTCAAGGTCTTTATATTTGCCGCTACCTACCAATAAACGCGAATCATAGGTTTTGCCTGCGATGGTCAGACCGGTTTGATGTGATTCATTCATGGAGTTGGCTAGTCCTTAGAGTCATTCGCTTGTGCGTTACTTCAATTAGCTGCATCAGCCACCGCCAATGGCGCGCACCACATCAACTTTGTCACCTTCAGAAAAGCGATGGGTCGCCCATTGTGCGCGAGACACGACTTCACGATTAACGGCTATCGCTAATGCCTGATTCGTCAATGACAATTCATTGATCAAATCCTGCACACAGTGATTTTTTTCGATGGTGCGAGGTGCACCATTGAGCTCGATATTAATCATGATGGATACATTACTGTTTGCGATATAGCTCGGCACCGTTTTTAATAAACTCGACTGCCTTAACTTCCATACCTTGCTTTAGGGCTTCGATTTCGGTCAGACCTTGCTTAGCAGCGTAATCGCGAACTTCTTGTGTGATTTTCATCGAACAGAAATGCGGACCACACATAGAGCAAAAGTGAGCTACTTTGGCAGAGTCTTTCGGGAGAGTTTCATCATGAAATTCACGTGACTTATCCGGATCAAGACCCAGATTAAATTGATCTTCCCAACGGAATTCAAAACGCGCTTTGGATAATGCGTTGTCGCGTATCTGTGCACCAGGGTGACCTTTGGCGAGATCAGCTGCATGCGCTGCTATCTTGTAGGTAATGATGCCGTCTTTCACATCCACCTTATTGGGCAATCCTAAATGCTCTTTCGGTGTCACATAGCACAGCATGGCCGTACCGTACCAACCAATTTGTGCAGCACCTATGCCGGACGTAATGTGGTCGTAGCCAGGCGCGATGTCGGTTGTCAAAGGTCCTAAGGTATAGAACGGCGCTTCGTGACATTGCTCCAACTGCAAATCCATATTTTCTTTAATCATGTGCATAGGCACGTGACCTGGGCCTTCGATCATGACTTGTACATCATGCTTCCATGCGACCTGCGTTAACTCACCCAACGTTTTTAACTCACCTAATTGGGCTTCATCATTAGCATCATAAATAGAACCAGGACGCAGGCCATCGCCTAATGAGAACGCAACATCATAAGCTTTCATGATCTCGCAGATATCGTCAAAATGTTCATACAAAAATGATTCTTTGTGATGAGCCAAACACCATTTCGCCATAATAGAACCACCACGCGAAACGATGCCTGTCATGCGCTTGGCAGTGAGCGGTACATAACGAAGCAAAACACCTGCATGTATAGTGAAGTAGTCCACACCCTGCTCGGCTTGTTCAATTAACGTATCGCGGAAAATTTCCCAAGTGAGGTCTTCCGCTTTGCCATTGACTTTTTCCAGGGCCTGATAAATCGGCACGGTACCAATCGGCACGGGCGAATTACGTATGATCCATTCGCGGGTTTCATGGATGTGTTTACCTGTTGATAAATCCATCACCGTATCGCCACCCCAGCGTATCGACCAGGTCATTTTCTCGACTTCTTCACCTATCGATGACGATACCGCTGAGTTACCAATATTGGCATTAATTTTCACCAGAAAATTTCGGCCTATGATCATAGGCTCGCTTTCTGGGTGATTGATGTTGTTGGGAATGATGGCGCGACCACGCGCGATTTCACTGCGTACAAATTCTGCTGTGATCTCTGCTGGAATTGCGGCTCCAAACGATTGACCCGGGTGCTGACGACCCATTAATTCGGCTAACTTCGCACCATTGGAACCAGAGTTCTTCAAAGTCTCTATGTACTCTTTACGGCATAAATTTTCGCGTATGGCGATGTATTCCATCTCCGGCGTAATGATGCCGGCTCGCGCATAGTGCATTTGCGTTACGTTTTTTCCTGCTTTAGCGCGACGTGGCTTGCGATGCAAATTAAAACGCAGCTCGGCAAGCTTAGGATCATTCAGACGTTCTGTGCCGTATTCGGACGTGGGGCCAGAAAGTTCTTCAGTGTCATTACGCTCGGCTATCCAGGCAGCTCGCAAGGGCTCTAAACCTGAACGTATGTCGATTTTTGCCGTTGGATCGGTGTAAGGGCCGGAGGTGTCGTATACAAATACCGGCGGGTTTTTTTCTGCGCCAAAGGATGCTGGTGTATCGCTTTGAGAAATTTGACGCATAGGCACACGAATATCTGGACGCGAACCAGTTACGTATACCTTACGTGAGTTCGGCAGGGGCTGTATGGCAGCTTCATCGACCGTGGCCGTGGCAGCTAAAAATTGAGGATTGGCGTTCATGGACTTCCTTTGCTCTAAACAGCGAAGAAAGCACGATGAGGAGAACAAGGACTCGACCGTCGCTTCCCTACGCTGGCATTATCCAGATCAGGTTCAAGGGTATATCTCACCCGGCAAACACACCGAGACCCCTAGCGTTAGGCTGTATTAACTACAGAAATTGGATTATAGCTCTTACGGGCTCCAAAGGTGGCCGCGCTTGCATTGATAAAGCCGCAATCCTAAAAACACATCTCTGGGTAAACATCAACACCTGTAAATATGCAGACTGACTGAAATTATCCGTAAGAAAATAAATTTATATTCAATGGCATTTCATAATGGCACGAGACGCCATAAAGACGTTACTTCAGCAGCACGAGCTGCATGTAAAGGGTCGCTCACGTCCGTAATTTTTTTGTGAGTGGGTCTGGCATCCATGCGTGCTTTAACTTTTAGGCCACCTAGCTTTATTAATTCCAATAATTCATCGCGACTGCGCAAGCCCAAACGTTCTGCTAAATCTGACAACACCAACCAAGCTTCACCTCCCGGCGACAGATGCTCGACTACTCCGCCAAGAAAACCGCGCAACATAGCACTATCGGGATCAAACACGGCTTGCTCAAGCGCAGAGGTAGGTCGTGCCGGCACCCAGGGCGGATTACACACCACTACGGTAGCTCGCCCTGGTGGAAATAAATCAGCTTCCATAACCTCGACTTGTTTAGCCAAACCCAACCGTTGAATATTCTCGCGAGCACAACGTAACGCTCGCGGATTGAGATCGGTTGCGATGACTCGAGCATATCCGCGTTGTGCAAGCAAAGCGGCCAGAACACCTGTACCGGTGCCTATATCAAAAGCCACTGCCTCTTTTTTTACAGGCGCAGACATGGCAGCATCGGCCACCAAAGGTAGGTATTCGGCACGAAGCGGAGCAAACACGCCGTAATGTGCGTGTATGCGTCCCGGACTGTCTTCCCCGTGCAGCATAGGAATTTCTATGCCTTTTTTACGCCATTCATGCGCACTGATCATACCCAGCAGTTCACGCAAGGACATGACATAAGGCTTATCAGAATGGCCCATGGCTTCATTACACGCCAAGCAGACATCTGGTGCGCGTCGCAAAGGAATCTGATGACCTGCTTCGAACGGTATCAACAACATACCTAGCGTACGCGCACGCTGTGATTGCGAGAGCCGATACAAATTAAATGCATCTTTAGTACCTGCGGCTGGGGCATTAGCTTTGATGCGGTGGCTTTTTTTGGAAGGCCGCTCAACCCGACGCACCAGCGCTTGCAGTAACTGGCGCGCATTTTGAAAGTCCCCTCGCCATAAAATACCCACGCCCTCGCAGGCTAATCGATAGGCAGAATCTGCCGTCAAAGTATCGTCTGCGACCACCACACGCTTGGGAGGTGCCAAACCAGCATCCGACTGCCAATGTGCGCTGCAGTCTTGGTCACCCTCAGTCCAGGTAATCAGGCTGGATTGGGGTAGTTCAGCAGGGTGATGCATGCGATGAAATCCTTTTACTAATGAATGAGACTCAGGCTCAGTTGACCTACGTCGCGGAGTTACCAATAGCGCGAGTATCGCTCCAAATTGGATGATCGTGAGAAATCATATTGCTAGTCAAATTAATCGTTTGTAAGTACGGATTGGCTTTTAGTGCTTCGTGAAGCAGAGCTGCACCCTCATCGCGCAAGCTGCAATTAGCTAAATTTAAATGTAAAAGGCTAGTCGAAGCCGCCAGGATGCAAGAAAACTTAGTTAATCCATCATAAGTATCAGGTCCGCTAATACCCGGACGACGAAGAAAATTTTTTGATAAATCCAGCGTATTGACCGACGTATTTTTTTCTAATCCTACTGCCAGCTCAAATAATGCAGATGCATCCAAAGTGCAATCATGAAGAATCAAGGTTGCGAGTTGACAAGAATCATTTGTCAAATAATTTGATAAAGGTTCTAAATCAAAACCAGTTGCCAAATAAAGATAATCGTTACGATGAAACGTTTGTTTAATGCTACCTGAGCTCGCACGCATCCCACTAGCATCGATCAAATCAATATGTAATTCTGAAGGTAGCTTATTGAGCTCGTGTAGCGCAGTAAGATTATTTTTTATAATTAGCTCAATAATAGGCCCCGCATACATTTTTCTATTATTTTCTTTAAACTTAGCAATGAGCTTAGAAATAACTCGTATAGGAGAGACACTACTATCATCAATTCTGGGGGGCTTATAGACGGCGTAATCACAAAAAATTTTACCTGAATTAATATTAAATTTTTGTAGTGGCATTAAGGTGAATCGCTGTATTGAAAAGTTTAATCTGACCCTAACGGCCCCTAGTGCTGGATCGAGGAATGCTTGTAGCGCTGCTCTTATCCATTCAGGATAATGAAATTCTTTACGCTCGTTCGTACTGAGGTCGACAGAGGATACCGGATACAATTCTGCGAATTTTTTTACTTTTAATTCAAAGTTATATACATCAATGTCATTTTCATTTGCGGTACCTTCAGGACCGGCCAGCAAATACCTGCGTGCTCGTGATTTATCCTTAGGTGGCAGCGTAGTCGCAGCATCAGCCAGTCCGCGCATTGCGTGGGCGGTATAGTGCATCGCAATGTCGGGTTCATTTTGAACAAGCCGAATAACTTCTTCCTGGTGCTCTTTGCTGATAGCCGCCATGTGATGTAGAGTTTTTGCAATATCTGCAGGATGGCTAGTACTCCAATCAAGAATAAAGTCGAACAACCAATAGCGCCTTATGTCCTCTGGCATGCCATCAAGGACATGACTGCGCACCCTAATTGTGGGTATCGATGACGATGATTCAGACAATTCATCTGCGCTGGTTTTACTGTCGCTAGCTTTATGCCCAAGCGTTTTCTGAGATAACGTGGAAGATGACAGAGACTGAGACAAACTCACAATCGACCTCTTTATAAATAGTTAATTGAAAAATACAGGTATCAACGCGACCTAACCTGCCCTCAATGCAAATAAATACGCAGCCGTAGCCTGACGGAGCGCTGGTTGTAACGATTCTGCGGGTAACTCGTTAAATTAATGTCCCCTTCTCCCCGCTTATAATGGGTGGTTTATAAAAATCACCAACTCTTTGAAAAATTATGGAATTAGCCAAGGCCTTTGAGCCAGCCGAGATCGAACAACACTGGCGCACAGAATGGGAGAAGCGCAACTACTTCACCGCATCGCTGGATAAAGACAAACCTTCTTTTTCGATTCAGCTGCCGCCACCCAATGTGACGGGTACGCTGCACATGGGTCATGCCTTCAACCAGACCATCATGGATGGTCTGACACGCTACTACCGCATGCGTGGACACAACACAGCCTGGATTCCGGGTACCGATCATGCGGGCATTGCAACGCAGATCGTGGTTGAGCGCCAGCTCGATGCACAAAAAATCTCACGTCATGATCTGGGTCGTGAAAAATTTCTGGAAAAAGTATGGGAATGGAAGGAACTGTCCGGATCAACCATCACTGGCCAAATGCGTCGCATGGGCGCATCGACCGATTGGAGTCGTGAATATTTCACGATGGACGACAAAATGTCCAAGGCGGTTACAGAAGTATTTGTGCGCCTGTATGAGCAAGGCCTGATCTATCGCGGCAAACGCTTAGTCAACTGGGATCCAGTATTGGGTACAGCGGTGTCTGATCTTGAAGTGGTATCGGAAGAAGAAGACGGCAGCATGTGGCATATACGCTATCCATTTGTAGACGGTAGCGGACATTTAACAGTAGCCACCACGCGGCCTGAAACTTTATTAGGTGACGTTGCAGTAGCAGTTGACCCCACTGATGATCGCTATATCCAGTGGGTCGGCAAACAAGTTACTCTGCCGTTAACGGGTCGAACTATTCCGGTCATTGCTGACAGCTATGTTGATAAAGAATTTGGTACCGGCTGTGTAAAGATCACGCCAGCGCATGACTTTAACGACTACGCCGTTGGTCAGCGTCACGGATTAGGGCAAATTACGGTTTTCACGCTAGATGCGAAGATTAATGAAAATTCACCGGCGGCGTATCAAGGCATGGACAGGTTTGCAGCCCGCAAACAAATCGTTGCTGATCTGGATGCGCTAGGTTTGCTTGAATTAGTCAAACCACATAAATTAATGGTGCCACGGGGTGATCGCACCGGAGTAGTGATCGAACCCATGCTGACCGATCAATGGTTTGTAGCGATGAGTAAGCCTGCCCCAGAAGGAACCCATTTTCCGGGAAAATCAATCGCAGAAGTCGCTCTTGAAAAAGTCGCGCATGGCGATATCAAATTCGTGCCGGAAAATTGGAGCACGACTTACAACCAATGGCTAAATAATATTCAAGATTGGTGCATCTCGCGCCAGCTGTGGTGGGGACATCAAATCCCAGCCTGGTATACCGACACAGGATCAATTTTTGTAGGTCGGACTGAAGCAGAAGCCACAGCCAACGCAACTACCGCCGGTTACACCGGCAAACTCACCCGCGATGCAGATGTACTTGATACGTGGTTTTCTTCTGCCTTAGTACCCTTCTCTTCACTCGGCTGGCCAGAAGAAACTACCGATTACAAACTCTTCCTGCCTTCATCTGTTTTAGTGACAGGCTTTGACATTATTTTTTTCTGGGTTGCACGCATGGTCATGATGACCACGCACTTCACCGGCAAAGTACCGTTTGATACGGTGTATGTGCATGGACTGGTGCGTGATGCACAAGGACAGAAAATGTCTAAATCCAAAGGCAATACACTTGACCCGATTGATCTTATCGACGGCATTACAGTCGATGAATTAGTCGCCAAGCGCACCACTGGGCTAATGAACCCAAAACAAGCTGAGAGCATCGCCAAAGCCACACGTAAAGAATTCGCCAATGGTATCCCTGCCTATGGCACGGATGCCTTACGTTTTACTATGGCTAGTTACGCATCACTCGGTCGCAATATAAATTTTGATCTGGGTCGCTGCGATGGTTACAGAAATTTTTGTAACAAACTATGGAATGCCACTCGCTTTGTGCTGATGAACACCGAAGGCAAAGATTGTGGATTAGATGATCATGGCACTGAGGCTTGCGCACCGGGTGGCTATTTAGATTTTTCGCAAGCAGATCGATGGATCGTTTCACTGCTTCAGCGTACAGAAGCCGAAGTTGAAAAAGGCTACGCAGAATACCGCTTCGACAATATTTCGTCAGCCATCTACAAATTTATTTGGGATGAATACTGTGATTGGTATCTGGAAGTTGCGAAGGTACAGGTACAGCAAGGCACTGAAGGCCAGCAACGCGCAACACGACGCACACTCCTGCGAGTGCTTGAAACTGTATTGCGACTAGCGCACCCGATTATTCCGTTCATCACGGAAGAGTTGTGGCAAACGGTCGCGCCTTTGTCTGGACGTATCCTCAAAGCGGAGGGTGATTCCATCATGGTACAGCCTTACCCACTGCCTAATTTGAAAAAAATTGATGAACAGGCTGAAAGCTGGATGACAGAACTTAAATCGCTAACAGACGCATGCCGTAACTTGCGCGGGGAGATGCAACTATCTCCTGCTCTAAAAGTACCGTTGGTTATTGAGGGTAGTGATCATGTTCGTTTGCAGAGTTTTGCTCCTTATCTTCAGGCACTGGCAAAACTCTCAGACGTACAAGTATTGGCCGCCTTACCAGAATCACCCGCGCCTGTCATCGTTGTTGGCAGTACCCGATTAATGCTGAAAGTAGAAATCGATATCGCTGCTGAACGCGAACGTGTAAACAAAGAAGTAATGCGACTCGAAGGTGAGATTGCCAAAGCAAATGCCAAGCTGAGCAATGAAAGCTTTGTTGCACGCGCGCCTGCGGCAGTGGTTGCTCAAGAAAAAGAACGGGTAGCAGGGTTTTCTGAAACGGCACTTAAACTTCGCGAACAATTAGCAAAACTGTCGTAACTTACAAGGAGAACCGTTGATGATAATTCGTAGCTTGCTGCTGACCTTACTGTTTTGCAGTCTGTCGATAGTTGCCCATGCGGCTGATACTGCCTCACCTGTTGGTGTCTGGCGTACCATCGATGACAAAACTGGCAAAGAAAAATCACTGGTGCGTATTACAGAAGTTAACGGAGAGTTTCGCGGTACGATAGAAAAACTTTTTCGTGAGCCGAATGAAGATCAAACACCTAATTGCGAAAAATGTACCGGTGATAAAAAAAATAAACCTGTACTCGGTATGATCATTATGACTGGCTTAAAAACCGATGGTGAGATGTATACCGGTGGCGAAATTCTTGATCCGGCTAATGGCAAAACCTACAAGTGCAAAGTGTGGCTGGAAGACAAAGGTAAAAAGCTCAACGTACGCGGCTTTATAGGAATGGCATTACTTGGTAGGACGCAAGTGTGGATAAGGGAAGAATAAAGTACTGCGCCGCATCGTTAGTACCACAAATAAAATACCAAGCAGTGTTGCGGCATCACTAAAATTAATCTGTATTCCAGAGGTCACCGTTGGGACTGGTGTTGGGTGCTGTCACACCAAAATGTTTGTAGGCAATCGGTGTGGCAATTCGACCGCGCGGCGTGCGCTGTAAATAGCCCTGCTGTATGAGATAAGGTTCGAGCACATCCTCTATGGTGTCGCGCTCTTCTCCTATGGCAGCGGCTAAATTATCCAAGCCTACTGGGCCACCGCTAAATTTGAATAGCACTGCCTCTAATAACTTACGGTCCATCAGATCAAAACCTACCGGATCGACATCCAACATTTGTAAGGCGGCATCCGCCATGACCTTGGTGACATCGCCCTTGCCTTTGACTTCGGCATAATCACGCACTCGACGCAGCAATCGATTGGCAATTCGCGGTGTACCGCGACTGCGACGCGCTATTTCTAACGAGCCCTCGTCATCTATCGGTGTATGCAGTAAAGCAGCGCTGCGCGTGACTATCCGCGCCAGCTGTTCCGGCGTATAAAACTCTAGCCGCGCAACGATACCAAAGCGATCACGCAAAGGATTGGTCAACATGCCGGCACGCGTAGTCGCACCCACCAGTGTGAAAGGTTGCAGATCCAAACGTACGGATCGTGCAGCCGGCCCCTCACCAATCATGATGTCGATCTGGTAATCCTCGAGTGCTGGATAAAGAATTTCCTCCACCACCGGAGACAAGCGATGTATCTCATCGATGAACAACACATCATTGGCTTCGAGGTTGGTCAGTAAGGCAGCGAGGTCGCCCGCACGTTCTAGTACAGGGCCTGATGTTTGACGTAAATTGACTCCCATCTCACGCGCGATGATGTGCGCTAAGGTTGTTTTACCTAAACCGGGAGGGCCAAACAGTAAGGTGTGATCTAAGGCTTCGCCACGCTGACGGGCCGCGGTAATGAAAATTTCAAGCTGACTACGGATTTTTTCCTGACCTACGTATTCATCGAGTTTGTGCGGTCGCAGCGCACGCTCTATCGCTTCTTCGTTAGGCGATGAAGGCTTGGCATCAATGATGCGTTGTTCGCTGAAATCGTCGGTCTGAACACTCATAACTGCATTGTAGCCTGATGATGGCGACTCAACCCTTAGACAAGGCTTTCAGTGCATGGCGTATACCATCGGACACTGAACTACCGGCGGGCACTTGCTTTAGCGCGAGCAGACCTTCTTTTTCGGAGTAGCCCAAAGCCAGTAGCGCATTCAATACGTCGGTATTGTCGTTCTGAGCTACTGCGCCCTGGCCAAGATCAGCGCCTAATTTACCTTTGAGTTCGAGTAGTAAACGTTCCGCTGTTTTTTTTCCTATGCCAGGTATGCGCGTCAAGCGTCCTACTTCTTGCAAACTGATCGCTTGCGCCAGATCAGCTACCGACATGCCAGACAAAATAGATAACGCTGTACGAGCGCCCACGCCAGTAATTTTGATTAGCTGGCGAAACAGTTCACGTTCTTGTGCTGTTCCAAAACCATAGAGTAGCTGCGCATCCTCTCTGACCACCATGTGAGTGAGCAGTGTAATTTTTTCACCTGTGGATGGCAGATTGTAAAACGTACTCATAGGTACGCTGACCTCATAACCTACTCCATTGCAATCGACGACTAAGTGCAATGGATTTTTATCTACCAACATCCCAGAAAGGCGACCAATCATGAACTATCTCGCGAAAAAAATTAGTACACCATCATAGCGCGATGCGGGCTGTTTGCTGTCGTGGCCATGGACGTCATGGTCTGGTTGCTTATCCGATTAATCGACCGCCGCGCACACGCAAACCTTTTTTTGCTAACTCGGGCGCCAGCCCTGCAAGAGTAGCCAATCCGAGTCCACTATGCGCATGACAAATTGCCACTCCCAGAGCATCGGCGGCATCGGTGCCCGGCATACCTTCTAATTTCAGCAGCCGTTGCACCATCGCTTGTACTTGCGATTTATGTGCCTTGCCTTGCCCGACGACTGCCTTTTTTACCTGCAAAGCGGTGTACTCCGCAACGGATAAATTAGCACCGACCAGGCCGCAGATCGCAGCACCGCGTGCCTGACCTAGCAACAGCGTCGATTGAGGATTCACATTAGAAAAAACGATTTCGATGGCAGCGCAATCGGGTTGATAGTTACTAACCACCTGCCCGACTCCCTCAAGAATAACCTTCAGTCGCGAGGGTAAATCACCAACAGGAACTTGTATCGTACCCGAGGCGATATACGTCAGTCGTTGCCCCTCTTTGTGAATAACACCAAAGCCGGTAACACGCAAACCAGGATCAATGCCAAGAATTTTCATGGCCCATTATGACAGCAGCGGTAGCCGAGGTGGCTGAGGATTAATGCAGACGATAGTTGCAGCCGCTCAGTGCAGCTACTGAGTACTACTATTTAATGTCGAAAATGGCGGGTGCCTGTTAGCGCCATCACAATGCCGTGTTCATTGGCCGCATCGATAATTTCCTGATCTCGCATGGAGCCACCGGGTTGCACGACAGCCCTTGCACCAGCAGCCACCACGACATCCAGGCCGTCACGAAATGGGAAGAAAGCATCGGACGCCACCGCTGAGCCTTCGAGTGAGAGACCCGCATTTTGTGCTTTGATAGATGCGATACGCGCAGAATCAATTCGACTCATTTGGCCTGCGCCTACACCTAAAGTCATACCATTTCCACAAAATACAATTGCATTGGATTTCACAAATTTAGCAACTCGCCAAGCAAACATCATGTCGTTTAATTGCTCATACGTCGGTTGCTGTTTGCTGACAATTTTAAATTCACTTGCCAGAACATTTTTTGCATCGGGCGCTTGCAGCAGCAAGCCACCGCCGACACGCTTCATATCCCATGTATTTTGACCATGCGCCAAAGGTATCTGCAACAAGCGCACATTCTGCTTTGATGCAAATAGTTTTAGAGCATCCTCTGTAAACGATGGCGCAATCAATACCTCAACAAATTGTTTAGATACCGCTTCTGCAGCAGTTATATCGACCTCGCAATTAAACGCAATGATTCCGCCAAACGCTGAGCTTGGATCGGTCTGAAATGCTTTCGCGTAGGCAGAAGCCGCATCACCACCCTCAGCAACACCGCAGGGGTTGGCGTGCTTAATAATGACGCAAGCGTAATCGTCAAAAGTTTTTACACATTCCCATGCTGCATCCGCATCAGCAATGTTGTTATAGGAGAGTTCTTTACCTTGTAACTGACGGTAGTTAGCGAGAGAACCTGCCACTGCATCAATATCTCGATAAAACGCTGCCGTCTGATGAGGGTTTTCACCGTAGCGCATGTCCTGCACTTTAGCGAATTGAAGATTTAGTGTTTCGGGATAGGCTGAACGCGTTGTATGTAACAAGTCACCACCCAAAGAACTTAGGTAGTTAGTAATCGCACCGTCATAACTGGCTGTATGTGCAAACACTTTTTTTGCTAATGCAAAGCGCGTTTCATAACTCACTGCACCATTCTGCTTTTGCATCTCGTCGAGTACGGATACATAATCGACAGGGTCACAAATAACGACGACATCTTTATGATTTTTTGCCGATGAACGCAGCATAGCTGGACCACCTATATCGATATTCTCGATAGCATCTTCTAAAGAACACTGTTCTTTAGCCACGGTTTGCTGAAATGGGTAGAGGTTGACCACCACCATGTCGATCACAGGAATGGCATGCTGATCAAGCGCCTGCATATGCGCAGGAACATCACGTCGTGCAAGTATGCCACCGTGTATTTTTGGATGTAGCGTTTTAACTCGACCGTCCAGCATTTCCGGAAAGCCTGTGTAATCGGCTACCTCGGTGACAGTTAAACCATGTTCGGCTAATAACTTCGCTGTACCGCCAGTGGAGAGCAACTTCACATTCATAGCGGCTAAGGCGCGTGCAAATTCAAGTACTCCGGTCTTGTCAGACACGGAAATCAATGCTTGTTTGATCATGGGGAAGTTCCAGGCAAGTTCAGAGCAAGTCGTGTTGCTGTAGTTTTTTGCGCAAAGTGTTTCTGTTTATTCCCAGCATTTCTGCTGCGTGAGATTGGTTACCCTCAGCTCGACTCATTACCGCCTCAAGCAAAGGCTTTTCTACTGTGGAGATCACCATCTCGTACATATTGGATGGTTCTTGTTCCCCCAAATCCCGAAAATATTTTTCGAGACTTTTTTTGACGACATCCTGAATATGCTCTTTGCTCATGCTTTGTCTGGAAGAGTAATCGTTTCACGCGGCTAGCTTTTCAACAGCGGGGATGTATTGTAACCGTTCACCCAAGGCCAGTTGCGATTCGAAAAAATTATCGACCGCAGCCAGCTGAGTGTCACAATCTTCAATTAAGTTCATGCGCTGCCGAAAAATTTCACCGCCTGGCAGATCGCGTACATACCAACCTATATGCTTACGTGCTGTACGCACTCCCAGATATGCACCATAAAATTCATAATGCGCCTGCAAATGTGTGGCCATTAATTGCCTGACTTCTGCCACATACGGCGCTGGTAACAAAGTTGAGGTTGTCAAATAATGCGCTATCTCACGAAATATCCATGGACGACCCTGCGCTGCACGACCTACCATCACCGCATCAGCGCCTGTGAGTTGTAAAACACGTTTTGCTTTAAACGGAGTGTCGATATCGCCATTGGCAACAACCGGAAGTTTACTAGCGGCCTTGACCGCGGCGATGGTGTCGTACTCCGCATCGCCAGTATAGCCATCAGCACGTGTACGACCATGCAGTGTCAGCATCGCGATACCACTTTCTTGCGCAATGTGAGCAATCGTTAATGCGTTTTTACTTTGCCTATCCCAGCCGGTACGAAATTTCAGCGTTACAGGTACGTCCACTGCATTCACTACCGCTTCTAACAGACGAGCTACCAAAGCTTCATCTCGAAGCAAGGCTGAGCCGCACCAATTATTACAAACCTTTTTGACTGGGCAGCCCATATTGATATCAATAATCTGTGCGCCACGGTCTACATTAAAGCGCGCTGCATCGGCCAGCATCACAGGATCTGCGCCTGCAATCTGTACGGCTTTGGGTTCCATTTCACCTTCGTGGTTAATCCGACGCGCCGTCTTAACGCTTGCCATAACACGCGGATCGGAAGCAGCCATTTCAGATACGGCATAGCCCGCCCCCAGTTCTTTGCACAACTGACGAAAAGGCCTGTCAGTCACACCTGCCATAGGAGCGACAAAGACATTGTTGCGAAGTTGATAGGGGCCGATATGCATAGACATCAATAAAGGTAGATATATCGTGAAGTCGTTATTTTATCTGTAATGACAAACGCACTTTTAAGCTGCGGGATGAGTACGGTCGATTTCATCCAAACCATCTCTTTCAAGATGCTG
The DNA here is from genome assembly GCA_021298555.1 of Oxalobacteraceae bacterium. Lineage (GTDB taxonomy): Bacteria > Pseudomonadota > Gammaproteobacteria > Burkholderiales > Burkholderiaceae_D > Pernthalerella. Next base: position 11,316 of record JAJTGE010000002.1, on the reverse strand, counting down.
AGCATCAGCCCATTGCAAAAGCGTGAATTTTTCTCCATTCCAATGCAGGCGATTGATCGCAGCATTAATAATGCCAAATTCACGCTTGGCATCGACGGGCATACCCATTGCCTCGCGATAGAGACAATCAAGTACTCCGCCATGCGTCAGTATCAGCATGCGTTGTGCTGCATTATTTTTTACGATGTTAGTCACCGCATGCACTGAACGCTGATGAAAATCATGCAGGGTCTCAGCTGCGCGCTCACCCGAGGGAAATCGAGCATGCAAATCACGGGCTTGCCACAGCGCGAATTCTTGCGGAAATTGCTGCGCAACTTCTTTGTACATCAATCCTTCAAACACACCATAACAACGCTCACGTAGTTGTTCATCGATGACTACAGCCATCTGGTGAACATCAGCCACCGCTTGCGCAGTAACTCTGGCGCGCTGCAAATCGCTGGAATAAATTGCGTCAAGCTTTTCTGAGGCTAATGCTGCGCCTAGCGCCCTTGCCTGACGCAGACCTTCAGTATTTAGAGGAATATCGATGTGGCCCTGCATGCGGCGCGCGCGATTCCAATCAGTTTCACCGTGACGTACCAACAGTATTTCCATCAACAACTTTCAGGGGTGGGTGGTACGTGTAACCAAAACGTTACCGGGCCATCATTAATCAGCGATACCTTCATGTCAGCACCAAATTGCCCCGTTGCGACGGAAGGATGCAAAGCACGAGCACGCTCAACAACATGATCAAACAACTGACGCGCTAACGCTGGCGGCGCTGCGGGTGTGAAGGAGGGTCGTGTACCAGAACGTGTATCGGCGGCTAGCGTAAATTGCGGCACCAATAACAAACCACCATTCACTTGAGCTACATTTAAATTCATTTTGCCGTTGTCATCATAAAACACGCGATAGGCGAGTAATTTAGATAACAATGCATCGGCTTCTTTTTGTGTATCGTTACGCTCAGCGCATAAAAATAAGAGCAAGCCATGGTCGATACTACCGACGATTTCACTGTCGACTCGTACCGAGGCTTCGGACACTCTTTGTAGCAGTGCAATCAAGACAAGGTCACGCGGGCAAATTTTCGCTTACCTACTTGCAGCACAAAACTACCCGCATCAACTTTCAAGCCCTTGTCGCTAATCGTTACTCCGTCTATACGTACACCGCCTTGCTCGACCATACGTAAAGCTTCAGACGATGAAGCACATAAATTAGCTTGCTTGAGTAATTGGCCTATACCGATAGGTGCACCACTTAATGCCACTTCAGGAATTTCATCTGGAATGCCGCCACGTGCACGATGATCAAAATCTGCCAGTGCATCTTCAGCTGCTTGACGTGTATGGAAACGCTCAACAATTTCTTGTGCCAGCATAACTTTGATGTCGCGCGGATTACGACCGCCAGCAATTTCTTGTTTAAGTTTTTCAATCTCAGCCATGGGCCGAAATGACAGCAGCTCGTAGTATCGCCACATCATAACGTCGGAGATACTCATCACTTTAGCAAACATGGTGTTACCGGGTTCGGTAATACCTATGTAATTACCTTTGGATTTGGACATTTTTTCTACGCCATCCAAACCTTCGAGTAAAGGCATGGTCAAGATGCACTGCTGCGACTGACCATAATCTTTTTGCAGTTCGCGCCCAACCAATAAATTAAATTTTTGATCTGTTCCGCCAATTTCAAGGTCTGATTTAAGTGCGACGGAGTCATATCCCTGCATTAAGGGATACAACAATTCGTGCACTGAAATGGGTGTGCCAGCTTTAAAACGTTTAGAAAAATCTTCACGCTCTAAAATTCGCGCGACGGTGTAACGCGCTGACAGCTCTATCATTCCGCGTGCGCCTAGCTGATCGCACCATTCTGAGTTGTAACGGATTTCGGTACGTTGAGGATCTAGTACCAAACTGGCTTGAGCAAAATAAGTTTTTGCGTTTTCTGCGATTTGTTCGCGCGTCAGTGGAGGACGTGTGATGTTGCGACCGGAGGGATCACCTATCATTGACGTGAAGTCGCCAATAAGAAAAATGACGGTGTGTCCTAAATCCTGCAACTGTCGCATCTTGTTCAGAACGACGGTATGACCCAGATGCAAATCAGGCGCGGTGGGATCCAAGCCCAGCTTGATACGCAATGGCTTGCCGCTTATTTCAGAGGCCGCCAATTTCTGCGCAAACTCTGATTCAATCAGTAATTCATCGACACCACGCTTGATCAGGTCCAGCGCATTGCGCACTCCCTCTGATAAAGGTGGTACCTCGGCTGCTGATTTTTGGTTGTCGTTACTTGTCGGTGCTACGGAAGGCTGGAGATTCATACGTGGTTACATCGTTGTTGTTGCATTAATATTAATAAATTTTTTATTTATTTAGACGTTGATGCATTTGCTATAATGCGCGCCTTGCCCCGATGGGCTCTGACCAGTTCGGGAATTCGCCGATAACTGGCCAAAAACGACGGATTTTAGCGTAACAAATGAGCCCGACTGACAAATTCCCTATCTTAATGCGCCAGCTATTGTCTTCGCTGCGCACCACCTCCAGAAAAAAGATGATTCCAGCAGCCATTGGCCTGTCACTCATCGCCTTTGGAGCTGCGGGCGTGGCACCACTCGCCCCCGATGCCTCTGACCTGCCTGTAACTGTCTTGACTCAAGAGTTAGGTGTACCAGATCTGAGCAGCCAGGTACTGGCCATAAACTCAGGATCTGCCTCATTTGTAGCCGAGGAGCGTGTGCGCTCCGGTGACACCCTAGATGCCTTGCTGGACCGTTTGGGCGTAGAAGACCGCAGCGCGAGCTCGTTTATTCGTACTGACACCCAGGCTCGCTCGCTAGCAAGCCTGCGACCTGGCCGCCGTATACAAGCCAAGGTATCTGCTGATGGCAAACTGTTATCAGCCAGCACGCTCCTAAACGACAACCGTGACGACATCAAACAGCTCATCATAGAACGCGGCAATGACGGTTTTACCGCCCGACAGGAGCCTGTAAAACTCGAGCGTAGGATCGAAATGCGTTCAGGCGACATTCGATCCTCATATCGATTTTGCATCAGATCTGCGCCGTGGCGATCGCTTTCAGGTGATCTTCGAAACGCTATGGCAGGCCGGTGAACCGGTACATTCCGGACGTGTGCTTGCGGTGGAATTTTTAAATGATGGAAAACGTCATCAAGCAATCTGGTTTAATGAAGCCGATGCAGGCCAAGGTGGGTATTTTGACGCCGAGGGCAAAACACTTAAAAAAGCATTTCTCAAATCCCCATTGCAGTTCTCTCGTATTACATCCGGTTTTGCGATGCGCTCCCATCCTATTTCAGGCATGTGGAAGCAGCACAAAGGAATAGACTTTGCAGCACCTGTTGGTACTCCAATTCGGGCGACAGGCGATGGCCATATAGAATTCACGGGTAGTCATGGCGGCTACGGCAACATGGTGGTGATACAGCACAGTGGTAGTTACTCGACGGCGTATGCGCACATGAGCCATATCGCATCCGGCATCAAGCGCGGCGCCCGCATTGCACAAGGTGATGTGATCGGTTATGTCGGCACTAGCGGCTGGTCTACTGGCCCGCACCTGCATTATGAATTCCGCGTTAACGACGCTGCTCGCGATCCTAATTCTATTGTCGTGCAACAAACGCAATCGCTCGCTGGAACAGCTCTGCAGCAATTCCATCGCCAAGTAGCCGATATCAAGCATCGCTTCCGTCTACTGTCTGCTGAAGTCACCCAACTCGCTGCTCGTTAACAAAATCGTACTTACGCTTCACTCGCCGGACTAAGCCAATGTCAAAAAACCTTTTTTACATTGGCTTGATGTCGGGTACTAGCTTGGATGGCGTTGATGGCGTTCTGACGTCATTCGATGGCCAACTAACCGCCGCGTATAGTGCTTTTCCTGCTGATTTAAAACAATCACTCTTATTACTGCAATCATCAGGCCCCGATGAAATTCATCGCGAGTCTATCGCAGCCCAGCAGCTCGCTCATTTGTACGCGCAGTGTGTTCATGAATTACTAGCTTCGGCAAATATCAACAGTGATCAAATAAGCGCGATTGGCGCGCATGGACAAACCATACGACATCAACCAAGTCAGGGATATACCCGACAACTGAATCAACCAGCGCTACTTGCTGAGTTAACCGGCATTGATGTGATTGCTGATTTTCGTAGCCGGGATATCGCGGCTGGTGGTCAGGGTGCGCCGCTAGTGCCAGCATTTCATCAAGCTGTCTTTGGGCAGGCTGGCCACACGCGCGTGGTAGTGAACATAGGTGGCATTAGTAATATCAGCATACTGAGTGCCGATGGCAGCGTGAGCGGTTTCGATACTGGCCCTGGCAATGTCTTAATGGATGCATGGATACATCGTCACCAAGCAAAAGCCTACGATGTAAATGGCGTGTGGGCTGCTACTGGCAGCGTTAATGATGCGCTGTTAGCACAGCTGATGAGCGAACCATTTTTTGCCATGCCCGCGCCAAAAAGTACTGGGCGCGATTTATTCAATTTAGCCTGGTTACAGTCGCATCTAAATGCTTACGCTGCACTTCGCCCAGAAGATGTGCAAGCTACATTGATTGCACTCACGACAAAAACAATCGCAGACGCCATTAGACGGCATGCAGCAACGTGTGACGCAGTCTATGTGTGTGGTGGCGGTGCTTATAACTCTCAACTGATGCAATCGCTGCAAAGACAATTATCGCTGCCCGTAAGCAGCACAGATGTGTTGGGCATATCGCCATCGCATGTCGAGGCGCTGGCTTTTGCATGGCTTGCAAAACAATTTTGTGAACGCTTGCCAGGTAATCTGCCGTCAGTAACGGGGGCCAAGGGTGATCGTATTTTAGGCGCGTTGTATCCGGCCTGATTACATCATCAAAAAAAGTGGGCACAAAAAAAGCGCGGAAATCCGCGCTTTCTTTATTAATGGCCAGTTTTATGCAGAGAAGGAAGAACCACAACCGCACGTGGTTGTGGCATTCGGATTTTTAATCACGAATTGTGCGCCTTCCAGGTCATCTTTGTAGTCGATCTCAGCACCAACAAGGTATTGGTAACTCATAGAATCGACTAAAAGTTGTACGCCATTTTTCAGCATTGCCGTATCGTCTTCGTTGACGATTTCGTCGAACGTAAAGCCATACTGAAAACCCGAGCAGCCGCCGCCTTGGACAAAGACGCGCAGTTTGAGATCGGGATTACCTTCTTCTTCAATGAGCTGCGCCACTTTACACCGTAGCACCGGGCTGCATACTGAGTGACATGTAATGAATATCTCCGATTATGCGCGCTCTAGAGAGTAATTCAACCCTGCCGTTGATATGGAGATTTCCCTCTACCAGCCCATCAATCATCACATCGCCAGCCCACACCCCGCCACTGATACGTCCTGAGCGACCTAGCACCAGATACGCATGCCCTGTAACATCGTCTTGTGCGCATCCTTTTACATGCCCTTTGACATGCCCATCTATCCTGAGACCACCCTGAAACAGCAGATCACCCTCAATTTGGCATCCCGCTGCAATCAGGGTATCGATACCGCGCAACGCATATTTGTCTGCCATGCATCTCCCACATCCCTCTGTTAAACCAAGCGTTTTAGCTTAGCCGCTTTAGCGCGAGGGACTTTGGGAATTCGCACTCATCAGGGCAGTATGGGCACCTGTCGCAAGCCTGTTGTTTCATCTAAACCAAACATGAGATTCATGCACTGCACACCCTGACCGGCTGCGCCTTTAACCAGATTATCTTCAACCACCAGAATAACCAATAAATCGCCACCCGCTGGTCTATGCACCGCAAGCCTGAGCATGTTGGAAGCCCTTACCGAGCGGGTTTCCGGATGACTACCTGCTGGCATGACATCCACGAAAGGAGAGTCGCGATAATGCGTTTCATACATCGCCTGAAAATCGAGCTCACGTGCCTCGGGCAATAACGTAGCGTAAAGCGTTGAATGTATGCCGCGTATCATGGGCACCAAATGAGGCACAAAGGTGAGGCCTATAGGACGCCCTGAAATAGCCTCCAGCCCCTGCACTGTTTCTGGCAAATGGCGATGACCTTTGACGCTATATGCTTTGAAATTGTCGGCAGCTTCAGCTAATAGCGTATGTACTTCTGCCTTGCGTCCTGCACCCGATACGCCTGATTTGCAATCAGCAATTAATGCAGATTCATTCACTAAAGGCTTACCCTGATTAAGCAAAGGTGCATAACCTAATTGCATCGACGTTGGGTAACAACCTGGCAAGCCAATCACTCGCGCAGAACGTATCGCATCGCGATTAACTTCGGGTAAGCCGTAAACAGCTTCAGACAAAATATCCGGGCAGCTATGTGGCATGCCGTACCACTGCTCAAACACAGCCGTGTCTTTGATTCGAAAATCTGCTGCAAGATCTATTACCTTGACACCGGCAGCTAGTAATTCGCGCGCTTGTGCCATTGCTACACCGTGAGGCGTTGCAAAGAAAACGACATCACATTGATCAAGTCGAGCTTTTTCAGGTGCAGAAAATGCCAACGATACATGGCCGCGTAGTGAGGGATACATATCGGCCACTGGCATGCCATCTTCTTTGCGCGATGTAATGGCTACCAACTCGGCCTGTGGATGTGCAGCCAAAATTCGGAGTAACTCTACGCCTGTGTAACCCGTACCGCCCACAATTCCTATTTTGATCATTCACACTCTCCTTGCAGCTACTGCGATGATGCCACTTGAATAAATGAAGCTGAAAAAAAACCGTCGGGCACCAACCCGACGGCTTCTGTTTGCTGATGAAGCGAGGGCTTAACGCTTGGAGAATTGCTTTGCGCGACGGGCCTTGCGCAAACCAACTTTTTTACGCTCAACTTCACGTGCATCGCGAGTAACAAAACCTGCCTTAGACAACTCAGGCTTCAAGGTTGCGTCGTAATCAATCAATGCACGAGTAATACCGTGACGTACTGCACCCGCCTGACCTGACTCGCCACCACCATGAACATTGACCATGATGTCAAAGCGCTCAAGATTGTTAGTGAGTTCTAGTGGCTGACGAATCACCATCAAACCTGTTTCGCGAGAAAAATACTCAGCTGCTGCTTTACCATTAACTGTGATCTTGCCACTACCAGTTTTGATAAATACGCGGGCCACTGCACTCTTGCGACGGCCGGTTCCGTAGTTGTAGTTACCGATCATGTCTATTCCTTAGATTTCGAGTGCCGTGGGTTGCTGGGCGCTGTGCGGGTGATTGCCATCGGCATATACCTTCAGCTTTTTGATCATTGCATAGCCGAGTGGTCCTTTGGGCAGCATGCCCTTGACAGCCTTCTCTAGCGCACGACCTGGGTGCTTGCTTTGCATGTCACGGAAATTCGTTTCGTAGATACCGCCCGGATAACCGGTATGGCGGAAATACTTTTTGTCGGTCGCTTTTGCGCCCGTAACACGTAATTTTCCGGCGTTGACTATAACAATGTAGTCGCCAGTATCGACGTGGGGTGTGAACTCAGGTTTGTGTTTACCACGCAGTCGGCGCGCCACTTCGCTGGCGACGCGTCCGAGGACTTTGTCCGTTGCGTCAATCACAAACCAGTCGCGCTGGACTTCGTGTCCTTTAGCGGAAAAGGTTTTCATGATGAATCCTAAATTGAATGATGCTCTAATGGTGGTTCTACGAAAGATTTACTTCGCAGACGCAGCCTTGTTGTGTGATTCTCCCTGAGCAAAACAGGAGAACCCAAGATTATAATGTTTTCAATGACTTGGCGTCAATTGTCCAGTAATGATCATGAGAGGTAGATTGTTACTAATTCTGCGCAAAATATTATTTTGAATCGTTAACTTGCTTTTTTAGTAAAGCCAGCCTCCCACGCAAGATAATGTGAAAGTTTGCATTATTTGCAGCTCAAACTAATAAAATAGCGGCCTTACAGCACTTTTAGACTGTTTTTTTAACCAAATTCAAGAGATAACTCCATGGAATGCACCGTACGATGGGCTGGCCTGCCCGGCATGAGCTTTGTGGCTGAAACCGGCTCTGGCCATTTAGTCACCATGGATGGTGCGCCGGATGGCGGTGGGCGTAACCTAGCGCCGCGGCCCATGGAAATCGTATTAGTTGGAACAGGTGGCTGCACCGCCTACGACGTGGTGGTCATATTGCGCAAAAGCGGTCAAGACATACGCGGCTGCGATGTCACACTGAAATCTGAACGCGCTGAAAAAGACCCGAAAGTCTTTACCAAAATTCACTTCCACTTTACTATGCGGGGACGCAACCTCAAAGCCAATCTGGTTGAGCGGGCTATCAAAATCTCGCACGAAAAATATTGTTCGGCGTCCATCATGCTGGAAAAAACTGCAGAGCTAACTCACACGTTCGAAATCATTGATGATCTGGAGTTGGCCGCACCAGCCATTTAAACCGTGATCGATTGCTATCGTTAGTTTTAATTACGTTATCTAGGCTTAACTTACTACAAGTAATAAGCCGTACTCGTCATCACTTTGGATATTGCACGCATGCCGAGGCGAATTGGCTCGGGTAATTCTGCAGCGCCGAGTTTTTCAGCTGCAGCACCATGGTCAATTTCATCATCACGCATTTGCGTGACGATCGCACGTGATCGCTCATCTTGCTCTGGCAGCAAATTTAAATGATCCGTTAAATGAGCTTCCACCTGACGCTCAGTTTCCACTACAAATCCCAAGCTTTGCCTATCACCTAGGTGCGCCGCAACAGCACCCAAGGCAAACGAACCAACATACCAGAGCGGATTCAACAGGCTGGGCCGCGAAGTTAGTTCGCGCAAACGTTCGGCAGTCCACGCAAGATGGTCTAACTCTTCTTCACCCGAGTGCTGAAATTGCTTGCGCGTTATTTCATCGTGAGCGAACAAGGCTTGTGCTTCATACAAAGCTTGTGCGCACACCTCTCCCACATGATTAACGCGCATTAGCCCAGCGCTATGTTTGCGTTCTTTATCAGTTAATGTTGACTGAGCAAGCTTGCCTGCCGGATTTTCTCGCCGCGAAACAGCGACACCGCCCACAACTTTAAGGGCTTTATCAAAAACACATATAAACGTATCAATCGGTGATCGAACATTAGCCATAAATTGTAATAGTGATAATTTATTTGAAAAGTGTTGCATTGAAGAGACGGAAAATTATCAAAAGAGATATGAATTCATAAATTACTTTTGCTACCTTGGAGAACATTTGCTTCAATGCACGTTGACTTCTGGATCCGCTGGTCTTGGAGCATCAATTTCACTGCGAATGCTGGTTTCTGCGTTTGGACAGTGAAAGCGAAACTTTAGCATTACAACATTTTGGAGATTAGATAATGAAAAAAACTCAAATCGCATTGGCTGCTCTGGCCTTAGTGGCTTCGACAGCCGCGATGGCAGATGGCGTTAAGGTCTCGGGCCAAATCGATGTAGGCATTGGTCACACCACTGGTGTAGGTTCTTACATGGATCAGGGCGCTTGGGCGGACAACAGCAACATCACTTTCTCAGGTGATGAGAGCTTAGGTAACGGCATGAAAGCATTCTTTACCCTTGCTCAAGGCTTTACACAAAATGGTGATCCAGGTAACGGCGGTAACGGAACACTGTTTAGTCGCGAAAGTTTGATCGGCCTGAGCGGCGATTTCGGTACTGTAAAACTTGGTCAGCAATTGTCCCCATACATATTGTCATACGCAATATCACAGGCTGGTACACCAGGTGGGTTTTGGGTAAACAACTTCATTATGGGCGGAGGCTTGGGCAATGTAGCAGTTGGTGCAGGTGACGGCGCCTTCCAAAAAGGTGGCTTTTTCATCCCTAATGCAGTTTCCTACACCACACCCAGTATCAACGGTTGGACTGCAACTGTTTTGACTAACACAGCAAACGGTGCAAAAGACGGCGCAATGGCTGCCACCACTTCGGATGCAGACAAATACACTGCTTACAACGTAATTGGTGCTATCGGTGGAATTAATGTCACAGCTGGTTACCAAAAACGTGGCAGTTCGTACACCAGTACCGTTATCGGCGCTTCAACCAGCTTTGGAGACCTGACCGTTGCAGGTAACTACAACAAGCATAATGTTGACAGCTCGGCAGCATTTGCATTTCCTACGGCATCGACATCTTCCTATTTGTTGAGCGCTGCTTACAAATTGCAAGAGGCCTTAACTGTGGTGGGCGGTTATGGAGCTAACGACTTGGCTTCTGACCAGTCCATGACAAATGTAGGTTTGAAGTACGCTATGTCTGCACGTACTTACACCTACATATCGTATGTACGAGCTACTGGCGGTGCACAGTCTTCACTCGCGCAGCGCGGAAATTATTCCACTGCTGGAGCTAACAATGCCACTACCGTGGTTGGCGTAGCTCACTCGTTCTAATCACCTGCTGGTCTAGTACCAGCTGGAATAGAGCTGCATTAATAAAAAGCCACCCTTCGGGGTGGCTTTTTTATTATCTAAATATTTCTCAAAATTCGGCAATCACCTATAAAATTCAGTAAATTCTTCCTATCTTTGAAAACGCAAGGATTTCTTACGGCTATGGATATTAACGACCACACGTTAGAAAATACGTTAAAAACAATTACGCTAGAAGTGATTGATGAGATATTTGTTAACAGTACATCGCGACAAGAATTTGAAGCCGAATTGCGATGGGCCGCATCTCGTAGGCTGATTGTCGATAAAGTACAGTTTGAAGAGAGCTATAGCGCCATTGAAGACGATGCTGGCTATCGTGTTGTAACCATGAAGCTGTCTCCATTTTTACTAAACTACGATTACGACGAAACTACCCGCTTATCCAATTTAACTTGGGATTTTTTTATCAATGTAGATGATGGAAAATTAGATTTTGACGATCCCAACAAAACCAACCAACTAACCGAACACAGTTTTATTGAAATAGTCGATGACTATGAAGACATGGATGAATTTATACCTGTTGCACATGCCGAACTGCTGGTATTAATTCGGGCAATCGATCAAGATCTGCCTAATTCGTTTGCTTAAATCCACATGCATATTGGGTATATCGGTGCCCAATAAAAAACCGAGCACTTGGGCTCGGTTTTAGTGTTGTCCTTTTAAAGGACATTCAATCGCGGCTAGGCAGCTTTTAGATTTTGATTTATCGCCACACGCACAGCTGAAGCTACTATTTCTCTCGCATTGCCATCACAACCGTGAATGATCGGTAGTAAAGTGGAATCAGGTGGAATCATCCCGCCGCAAGTTGAAATCACTCGATGCACAAGAGGCAGCCAGTCAGC